>CADECG010000093.1 GCA_902825795.1 uncultured Bacteroidota bacterium | reverse complement strand
GGCTATCGGCGTGCGGGTCGGCGCCATCCACCGAGCAGCTGAAGCTGGTGAGTTCACGCACCACATCGGCCACTTTGCTGTTGCGGATGTCGGTGACGTTCTCCTTGAAGGTGGCACCCATCACCAGTACGCGCGCCTCGGCAGGATTCTTCCCTGCGGCGATCACCTTCTTCACGGTCTGCTTGGCCACATAGCCGCCCATGCTGTCGTTGACGAAGCGGCCGCTGTCGATGATCTGCGCGTGGTAGCCGAGCTCCTTCGCTTTGTAGACGAGGTAGTACGGATCCACACCGATGCAATGGCCACCGACCAGTCCCGGCTGGAACTTGAGGAAGTTCCACTTGGTGCCCGCGGCTTCCAACACGTCGTAGGTGTTGATGCCCATGCGGTTGAAGATGATCGAGAGCTCATTGGTGAGCGCGATGTTCACGTCGCGCTGCGTGTTCTCGATGATCTTGGCGGCCTCGGCCACCTTGATGCTCGCCGCGCGGTGAACGCCGGCCTTCACCACCAGTTCATACACCTGAGCGATGATCTCCGCGCTCTCCGCATCGCAACCGCTGCTCACCTTCACGATGCTGCTGAGCGTATGCTCCTTATCGCCCGGGTTGATGCGCTCCGGTGAGTAACCCACCTTGAAGTCGCTGATGTACTTCAGGTTGCTGAGACTTTCCAAGAGCGGCACACAGTCTTCCTCGGTGCAGCCCGGATACACGGTGCTCTCGTACACCACGAAGTCGTTCTTCTTCAGCACCTGTCCTACCGTGCGTGTGGCGCCCAGCAAGGGTTTCAGGTCCGGGATGTTCTGGTCGTCGATGGGCGTGGGCACGGCAACGATGAAGAATTGCACATCCTTCAAGTCGTTTAGGTCCGCTGTGAAATGGATGTCGCAACCCTTGAAGTCCTCGGCCACCAGTTCATCGCTGGGATCCTCTCCGCGGCGCATCATGTCCACGCGCTTCTGGTTGATGTCGAAACCCACCACTTTGATCTTGCGGGCAAAGGCCAGCGCGATGGGCAGGCCCACATAACCAAGGCCGATGACGGCCAGTTTCGCTTCCTTCTTCACCAACCGTTCGTACAGGTTGCTCATGACTTGCTCTTCAACTTATAGATGCGTTCGATGATCTCCACCACCTTCAATCCTTCCAGCGCGTTGGTGGTGAGCGTGGTGCGGCCCTTCAGGGTGTCCACCACGTTCTGGATGATGTAACTGTGATTGTTCGCGCTGCCCTTGTAGGCACCGTAGTCGTTGGCGGGATTCGTGGGCGCGAGCTCGGGCATCACGTAATCCTTGATGTGACACACTTCCACCTGATCCATGTACTGCCCGCCGATCTTCACACTGCCCTTGGAGCCGATGATCGTCATGCTGCTCTCCAGATTCTTATCCCACACGGAAGTGCTGTAGTTGATGCACCCCATGCCGCCATTGACGAACCGGAACTGCACCAAGCCGCTGTCCTCGAATTCGGTGAGGTCGGCGTGGTTGAAGTCGGCGAACTTGGCTTGGATCTCAGTGATATCGCCGAATAGCCAGTACATAATGTCGATGAAGTGGCTGAACTGCGTGAAGAGCGTTCCGCCGTCCAGATCGGCGCGGCCTTTCCAACCGCCCATCTTGTAGTAACGCTCGTCGCGGTTCCAATAACAGTTCACCTGCACCATGAAGATGTGGCCGAGCTTGTTGCCGTCGATGACGCTCTTGATCCACTGGCTCGGTGGCGAATACCGGTTCTGCATGACGCCGAACACTGTACGATGCACCTGCAACGCTTTGTAAAGAACCTCTTCGCAGTCGCTCTTGCTCAGGCCCATGGGTTTCTCGCACACCACATGCTTGCGCGCTTCCAACGCCTTCAAACTCTGTTGCGCGTGCAAGCCGTTCGGCGTGCACACGTTCACCACGTCGATACTGGGCAACTCGCGCAACATCTCGTCGATGTCGCTGAACACGGGAACACCGAACTGGTCGGCACCGGTATCGCCGTTCGCACGGATATCGCAGACAGCCAGCAGCTCCGCTTCCGGATGGCGCTTCACCATCTCCGCGTGGCGCTTGCCGATGTGGCCGCAACCAACGACGGCGAACTTGATCTTGTCGGGGGTGCTCATGGTCAGCCGATCCTACTTACACGTCCGTTCTCCAACTTGTAACGCTGCCCGCCTTCCGGACAAGTCGCCTCGCCCTTGGCATCGAACTTCAGCTTGTGGCCGAACTCGCTCATCCACCCGGTCTGGCGGGCTGGATTGCCAACGACGAGGGCATAGTCAGGCACTTCCTTGGTCACCACAGCACCAGCGCCGATGAAGGCGAAGCGGCCGATATCGTGACCGCATACAATAGTGGCGTTGGCGCCGATGGAAGCCCCTGTTTTCACGAGCGTGCGAAGGTATTCCCCCCTCCTGACCACGGCACTGCGTGGGTTGATGACGTTGGTGAAGACCATGCTCGGCCCTAGGAACACATCGTCCTCGCATTCCACACCGGTGTAGATGCTCACGTTGTTCTGCACCTTCACGTTGCGCCCAAGCTTCACCTCCGGACTGATCACCACGTTCTGCCCGATGTTGCAGTTCTCCCCGATCACGCACCCGGGCATGATGTGGCTGAAGTGCCAAATGCGCACGCCCTTGCCGATGGTGCAGCCTTCGTCGATGACGGCGGTAGGATGGGCGGTGTAGTCGGCCATTTTTCGCAAAGGGGAGGCGAATGTACCTCAGCCAGCCGCACGCTGCGGGGCATCCATCGCGACACGACCTGTCGCAGCCTTCAGCGTGGTTGCAGCAACAACCCGGGCAGTTCTTCCGGCTTTACCGGACCATCGAGCAATGCGACCCCGTGGAGCGTATCGCACACCTTGGAAAGTGCCTCCACATCCACCTTCCCATCCACGTTCCACCGCACGCTCTTGAACCACTCCTCGGCATCGGCCCCCTTCAGGCCATAGCGTTGCGCCACCATGGCCGGGGCGTTCTTCTTCTGCATGAGGCCTTGCGCCTGATCGCGCACCACCTTCAGGATCCGTTCCACGGCTTTGGCATGTTCGGTCAGCACCTCATTCCGCACCACCACCGCGAAGGCGGGCCACGCGGTGCTCATCTCGTCCACTCGGCGCAAGGCCCCGCTGTGCAGATGCGGTGAGGTGCTCCACTTCTCCCAGAGGAAGGCCAGCGGTTCGCCGGTGCTCAGTCTCTCCACGGCTCCTTTCAAGTCGTTCACCACGACGAAGTCCTTCTCGGTCAACGTTCGGTCTTGTTGGCGGGCGTAGAGCATGGCCATCAAGTGACTTCCACTGTTGAACCTGCTGATGGCAAAAGGCACTTGCGCGAGGTCCGCGGCGGTCTTCAGCGCAGTTGAAGCGCCCACGTGCACGCCCCACGTCAGAGGCGAATCCGCGAAATGCGAAACGATCCGGCTTGGATTGCCGCGCAGGATGTCACGAACTGCTCCTTCGGTGACAAGCACAGCCATATCCACTTCGCCTTTGCGCAGTAGTTCGCACATGGCGCCGGTCCCTTCGGGCACGGTGCGCCATCTCAGTTCGATGCCGGCGCGTACGAACGCGCGCCGCTCCAATCCCAATTGCCACGGCAGGTTGAAATGTTCAGGGACACCGGCGATGCGAAGGATGATCGGGTCTGTCATCAAGTCGAAAGGTTCTGGTAAGGGGCTGCAAAGGTGCGCCGCTCGAGAACGATGTTGAGAACTACCTGCTCATCGCGGGGGCAATGGGACCGTGACGGGATAGGTTTGGCTAACACACGCGACACATGAGAAAGCTGCTTGTCGGGATCGGCGTGCTGATGGCACAACAAGCCGCGGCGCAGTGTACCGTATCCACGCTTGGCCTCGATTCCACCACACAGCACACGCTCCTGCGCGGGCTCACCTTGGACGGCACCGGCATGACGGCGGTGCTGAAGCCATACCTGCCCGGTTCATTGCGTTCACGCACGATCATCGTAACGCGCGCAGATGCCAGCGGCACACCCATCTGGCAGAAGCGCATTACACACACCAATCCTCAGTTCGATCTGCAGCCGCAAGGGCTGGCCAACGGCCCGGATGGCGCTGTGGTGGTGTATGGCGACATCACGCACGGGCCGTGGAACTTCTGGGGAAGAAGCAAGCACATCAACCAGTTCGCGGTGAAGGTGGACGACCTTGGTGCAGTGGAATGGGCGCGGATCTACATGATCCCGGATACGGCTCCGCCGGGCAACCCTCTCAACAACGGCAGCCGCAGCGAGCAGCGGAACGGCATGGTGATCCTGCCGGACGGCACCTGCGCTTGGGCATTGATGAACCGGCACGCCAGTCACCTGATCAAGCTCGACACGACTGGTATACCGATCTCCGCGCAGCAATACAAGGCAGGACCGGACACGTTGGGTCATTACCCCTCGCGGTCTTTCGTGGCACCGGACGGCAGTCTTTACGCCTTCCATCATGCGGTACACTATGGCTGTTTCGGCTCGGGTTATTACAGCGACGTGTTCAAGATCGATCCCACCGGTTCCGCTGCCTGGGCCACTCGTGTGGAGCGAGTGCTTTGGATGACCGAACTCTACGCTGGCACGCCGAGCTGGGTGCACAACCCCCCAGGGGCATCATTCACACTGGCACAGAACGGGGATCTGCTGATGACCGCTACCGATGACTTGGGCGGATCGGACCATATGCTTCGTTTCTCCAATACGGGGCAATTTGTTTGGGAAAGCGTACCCCCAAGCGGTTACAAAAGCACACGGTCGCTGACCGAACTACCCAGTGGCGACTTGCTGCATATCAGCGCCCAGAACAAACTCATTCAAAGCGCGCCCAACGGCGCAGGGCCAGTACAGGTGTGGTCCCACGCATTCAAACCCGAGCATATCTGGTCCGCCTCGGGTACGCTGGCCATCGCGCTTGGCACGCCTCCCGCTGCACCGTTCGCTAAGCTGGCGCTCGCACCGGATGCCGCCTCGCTTTCCAACGCCTGCGAGTTAGGGGCCAGCACGAATGGTGCTCATGTATTGCAGGCACCGACCATCCATGCCATGACGGTTTCCGTGGATACGACCATCATTAAGTCCTGGCCGATGTCCCTCGCCGACAGCAGCGGCATGGCCCTCGATGTGTTCGCCGCCTGCACCATGGGTTGGCTATCACCCGGCTGGAGCACCACCATACTCGGCTCGGCGGTGAACAACTCAGGTACAGCGAGTGGACCCATCACCGTCTCCTGTACTCTACCAATTGAGCTGATCCCTTTGAGCTACCAGCCGGCACCCACCTCCATCACCGGCAATATGGTCACCTGGACCGTGCCCCTCGGACTGCCGCCCGATGGCTATTGGAACTTCAGCATCGTGGCGCAAGTGCCCCCTGATCCTTTGCTTCTGGGTACCACCATGAGCACCACGGTGAACGTTGCGCAACCCGATCCGGAGACGAACACCAACAACAATACGGCTACTTATTCCCGCGTCGTTGGCGGACCCTATGACCCGAACAACAAAATGGCGCGCACGAGCAGTGGCTTGAACGATGCGGTCTTCTTCCAAGGCACCGACGAGTGGATCGACTACACGATCAACTTCCAGAACACGGGCACCGCACCGGCGATCAACGTGGTGCTGGTGGACACCTTGCCATCGATGCTGCGGGTGGGAAGTTTGCTGGTGATGGGAGCCACCCACCCCTTCCGCTACGAGCTATCGGCCAGCGGTGTGCTCCGCTTCATCTTCGACAACATCAATCTGACTGACAGCAATGCCAATGAGCCCGGGAGCCATGGAGCCGTGAACTTCAGGATACGTCCGGAACCAGGACTGGTGCCCGGAACGCTTGTGGCCAACCGCGCCGACATTTTCTTCGACTTCAACCCGGCCGTGCGCACGCCCGACTTCGAAGTGTGGATCGACTTCATCACGGGAGTTGCCGACCATGCCGATCAACCACTCCGCCTTTTCCCGGTGCCGGTGAAGGATATGCTGACAGTGGCGCTACCTGCTGCTGTGCAGCCAACATCTCTGCTCATCAACTCCATGGATGGACGCCTGGTGCTTCAACGGGACGTACGCGCGGCGGTTGGGTCCTTACGTATTCCAGTCGGAGACCTGAAGCCACAGGTGTACCTGCTATCCGTGGTTTCCGCTGATGGACGGCGACACACAACCAGGTTCGTGAAGGAATGAGGTGACGAAGGTCGAGGTGCGACTTGAACCTCGACTACTTCCGAACGTAGCCCTCGAAAGTGTTGTGATCCTTCTCGTACAGTTCTTCCGGACTGAGGCTCTTGAAGTAGTCGTAAGTGATCTTCAAGCCTTCGGCGCGTGCGACTTTCGGCTCCCAGCCCAACAGCTTCTTCGCTAACGTGATGTCCGGCTGGCGCTGCATGGGATCGTCCTGCGGAAGTGGTTTGTATATGACCTTCTGCTTGGTGCCGGTGAGTTTGATGATCTCCTCAGCGAACTGGCTGATGGTGATCTCGCTCGGATTGCCGATGTTCACCGGACTGGCGTAGTCGCTTTTCAGCAAACGGTAGATGCCTTCGATGAGATCATCCACGTAGCAGAAGCTGCGCGTCTGGTCGCCCTTGCCGAACACGGTGAGGTCTTCGCCACGCAATGCCTGGCCAATGAAGGCCGGCAGCACGCGACCGTCGTTCAATCGCATACGCGGACCGTAGGTATTGAAGATGCGCACCATACGCGTTTCAACGCCGTGATAGGTATGGTAAGCCATGGTGATGGCTTCCTGGAAACGCTTCGCTTCGTCGTACACGCCGCGCGGACCAACGGTGTTCACATGGCCCCAATACTCTTCGGTCTGCGGGTGCACTTGTGGATCGCCATACACCTCGCTCGTACTGGCAACGAGGATGCGCGCGCCTTTCGCCTTGGCAAGTCCCAGCAGGTTGTGTGTGCCAAGTGAACTCACCTTCAACGTCTGGATCGGGATCTTCAGGTAGTCGATCGGTGAGGCTGGTGATGCGAAGTGCAGGATGTACTTCAACGGCCCCGGCACATGCACGTATTTGCTCACGTCGTGGTGGTAGAACTCGAAACCCTTCTTGCCGAAGAGGTGTTCGATATTCTTCAGCCGGCCGGTGATGAGGTTATCCATGGCCACCACTTCGTAGCCCTCGGCCATGAAACGATCGCACAGGTGCGAACCGAGGAAACCGGCGGCACCGGTAATGAGTACGCGCTCCTTGGGCGCCATAGCCTTGGCGTCGGTGTCCTTGCTCATGCTGTCACTTTGTTCCGTCCGATGCTGACGTAGGTGTAGCCCTGCTCTTTCATCGAATCGAGTTCGTACAGGTTGCGACCGTCGAAGATCACTTTATTCTTGAGCAAACTCCCCACACGCTTGAAGTCGGGGTTGCGGAACTCGCTCCACTCGGTGCAGATGATCAACGCATCGGCATCCTTGAGCGCAGCGTATTCATCGATGGCGTAGGTGATGTTGTCGCCGTTCATCTTCTTCACGTTCGGCATGCCTTCCGGATCGAAGGCGCTCACGGTCGCGCCTTCCTTCAGCAGCGCTTCGATCATGTACAAGGCCGGTGCTTCGCGGATGTCATCCGTATCGGGCTTGAAGGCCAGACCCCACATGCCAAAGTGCTTGCCCTTCAACGAACCACCGAAGTGCTTCTTGATCTTCGGCATGAGCGCCGTCTTCTGGTGCTCGTTCACCTGCATCACACTGTCGCTGATGCGGAAGTCGTAGCCGGCATCCTTGCCGCTCTTGGCCAATGCTTGCACATCCTTCGGGAAGCAACTGCCCCCGTAGCCGATGCCGGGGAACAGGAAGCGCTTGCCAATGCGGCTGTCGCTGCCCATGCCGATGCGTACCTTGTCCACATCGGCGCCTACCATCTCGCAGAAGTTCGCGATCTCGTTCATGAAGGTGATCTTGGCCGCGAGGAAAGCGTTGGCCGCGTACTTCGTCAGCTCGGCGCTGCGCTCATCCATGAAGATGATGGGATTGCCTTGGCGCACGAAGGGCTTGTAGAGGTCCTCCATCAACTTCTTCGCGCGATCGCTGCTCGTTCCCACCACAACACGGTCGGGTTTCAGGAAGTCGTCCACCGCGAATCCTTCGCGCAAGAACTCCGGGTTGCTCACGATGTCGAACTCCACTTTGGCGTGTTTCTTCACCGCAGCGTGCACTTTCTCGGCTGTGCCCACGGGTACCGTGCTCTTGTCCACGATGACCTTGTAGTCGGTCATGATCTTGCCTAGGTCGTCGGCCACGCCGAGCACGTACTTCAGGTCGGCACTGCCGTCCTCACCGGGCGGGGTGGGCAACGCGAGGAAGATGATCTGCGCTTGGTCGATGGCGCTCTTGAGATCGGTGGTGAAGTGCAGACGCCCTTGGCGGATGTTGCGCTCGAAGAGCACGTCGAGATGCGGCTCATAGATCGGCACCTTGCCGTCCTTCATCTTCTGCACTTTCTCCTTGTCGATGTCGACACAGATCACGTGGTTGCCGGTTTCGGCGAAGCATGTGCCCGTGACAAGTCCTACGTATCCGGTTCCTACTACTGCGATATTCATTCTTGGTGGGGTTGGGGTCGATGATCACCGACCCGTACTACTGTTTGCTGAAATAGCTCTTCACCGTTGCGGTGATGTGGTTGAGTTGTTCGTTGTCGAGTTCGGTGCTCATGGGCAGGCTCAGCACTTCGTGCGTGAACTGTTCGGTTACCGGCAGCGAGCCTTCCGGGAAACGAGCGCTCTTGTATGCGTTCTGCAAATGACAGGGCACCGGGTAGTAGATCATGGCCGGTACGCCGTTCGCTTCCAAGTGCTTCTTCAGACCATCGCGGTGACCGCCGGTCACGCGCATGGTATACTGATGGAACACATGTGTGCTCTGCTTGCTGCGCTCCGGCGTGTGGATGTGCTCCATTCCGACAAAGGCCTTGTCGTAGAATGAAGCCGCCGCATTGCGCGCAGCGGCGTACTCGTCCAGATGCTTCAGCTTGATGCGCAGGATGGCGGCCTGCAGCGCATCGAGACGACTGTTGACGCCTACCACCTCATGGTAGTAGCGGACCTCGCTGCCGTGGTTGCACACACGGCGTAGCTTCTTGGCGATCTCGTCATCGTTGGTGAACAGTGCGCCGCCGTCGCCGTAGCAACCGAGGTTCTTGCTGGGGAAAAAGCTGGTGGAAGCAATGTGCCCGATGGAACCGCTCTTGCGCTTGGTGCCGTTGCTCATGGTGTAGTCCGCACCGATGGCCTGCGCATTGTCTTCGATCACGAACAGCTTGTGCTTCGCCGCGATCGCCATGATGGCCTCCATGTCGGCCACTTGGCCGAACAAGTGAACGGGAACGATAGCCTTGGTCTTGGACGTGATCTTGCGTTCGATATCCGCAGGATCCAGGTTGAAGGTGCCGGGCAGCACGTCGGCAAAGACCGGTACGATACCCAACAGACCCACCACTTCCACAGTGGCCACGAATGTGAACGACGCCGTGATCACTTCATCGCCGGGCTTCAGGTCCAACGCCATCATGGCGATCTGCAGTGCGTCCGTTCCGTTGGCGCAAGCGATGGTATGCTTCACGCCGGTGTAGGCGGCCAATTCCTTCTCCAATTCCTTGACTTCCGGACCACCGATGAACATGGTGGTCTTGATCACGTTCATCACGGCCGCATCCACGTCGCTTTTGATCTTCTCGTACTGGCCCGCGAGGTCGACCATTTGGATCTGCTTCATACCCACTGCGCCCTTTTTTCCGGGCGGCGGCGAAGATAGCCGTGCCCCTCGGCGGCTTTTGCCACTTGAGCAACGGCAATATCAACCGTGCGCAGGCCGCTACATTCGCCCCGTTTTGGATCGTTGTTCCGCATTCCTCCTCCTCGCGCTTTCCTGCGCAACGGCGCCCTGCTACGCGCAGAAGAGCCACCGGGATACGTCCGTCGTTATGGTGCCCATTACGGCCTCGTACGCCTACCAGATCCCGAGCGGCGATATGGACATGCGTTTCGGGCCCAACAGCAACATCGGATTGGAGGCCTACCTGAAGACCAAGCGTAATTTCTTCATCGGCGCGCAGGGCGGCTTCATCTTCGGCAACAATGTGGAGGAGTACGGGCTACTGCGCAACGTGCTGAACAGCGAAGGCTTCGTGCTGGATGCCGAGGGCAAGGCCGCTACCATTCTTATCTACGAACGGGGGTACCATGTCTCAGGGATCGTTGGCAAGATCATTCCCGTGGTGGGACCCAACCCGAACAGCGGGATCATCGTGAAACTCGGCGTGGGCTACCTGCGCCACAAGATCCGCATCGAAACGCAGAACAACGTGGTGCCGCAATTGGAAGGCGACTACTTGGAGGGATACGATCGCCTGAGTGCTGGACCGTCGATCTCGCTGGCGGCGGGCTACCAGCACATCGGCAACCGCAGGCTCATCAATTTCCAGATCACGTTCGAGAGCATGCTCGCGTTCGCCAAGCCGCTGCGGGCCTTCAACTTCGACACGGGCTATGCGGATACGGCCACCCGTTTCGATATGCTCAACGGTATACGCCTCGGCTGGACCTTGCCGATCTTCAAGCGCATGGCCGACGATTTCTACATCTACTGATGCCCTTGCTGTACGACATCGCCACGGGCTTGTACCATGCCGGCGTCCGTGCAGCAGCACCCTTCAAGCCGAAGGCGAAGCAGTGGGTCGATGGTCGCTTGGGCCTGTGGCAACGGCTGGAGGAGAAACGCGGAGCGTTGCGCGGCTGCTTGTGGATGCACTGTGCCAGCGTTGGAGAGTTCGAGCAGGGGCGACCGGTGTTGGAGGCGATCAAGAAGGAACGCCCGGAACTGCCGGTGCTGCTCACCTTCTTCAGTCCGAGCGGATACGAGGCCCGCAAACTTTTCGAGTTGGCAACGCATGTCGAATACCTGCCCATCGATAGCGCCAGCAACGCCGCGCGGCTTATGAAGCTCATTGAACCGAAGGCCGCCATCTTCATCAAGTACGAGTTCTGGTACCACTACTTGCACGCGCTCAAACGGACCGGGGTACCCACCTATTTGGTGTCGGCCATCTTCCGGCCGTCGCAGCCGTTCTTCAAGTGGTATGGAAAGGCATGGCGCGAAATGCTCGCGTGCCTCGCGGAGATCTTCACGCAGGACCAAGCCTCGCGGGATCTGCTCTCGGGGATCGGCGTGAAGAATGTGCTGGTAAGCGGCGATACGCGGTTCGACAGAGTGAGTGCGATAGCCTCCTCCGACTCCTCCAGTGGAGGAGAGCAGAGCCTGCTCGTCGCGAAGGCTTTCAAAGGGAAGCGCCCGACGCTCGTCTGTGGCAGCACGTGGCCGAAGGATGAAGCACTGTTGCTGGATGCGCTCACGCGACTTCCACAGCAGCCCAAGGTGATCGTGGCGCCGCACGAAATGGACGCCGAACAATTGCGAAACATTGAAGCGCGCTTCCCGAAACCGCTGGTGCGCTTGAGCGAATTGGAGGGAACGGATCCGGCGAACATCGCGGCAACCTTGGGACAGGAAGCCACCGGGACATTGCTCGTTAATCACATGGGCCTGCTGGCCCGCCTCTACGAGCACTGCGACCTCGCTTACGTCGGGGGAGGCTTCGGCGACGGCATCCACAGCCTGCTGGAAGCGGCCGCATGGGGCAGGCCTGTGATCTTCGGTCCACGCCACACCAAGTTCGCCGAGGCGAAAGGCCTCATCGACGCAGGTGGAGGGTTTGAAGTGCGCAATGCCGATGACCTGCGCGCTGTATTGGATCGGTTGCTCAACGACGAGGCGGTGCTGGCTCAAGCGGGTGCGGCGGCTGCGGCGTTCGTGCGGCAGCACACCGGTGCAACGGAGGTGGTGAAGACCCATTTGCTAGGCGCGCTCTGATCGACTTTCGCCCTCAGTGCAACGAAGGGCGGTACCCATCCGTCACGATCGTACCCCGTCCCCAAAACCTGCCCCATCATGATCCGACCCACTACGCCCCGTTCGTTCCTGTTCGCCTTGGCCGTTGCATGCCTCGGCCCTGCAAGTGCATCGCACCTGTGCGGTGGTGACATCTTCTATACCCTCTCGCCCGGTGGCAATGTGCAGATCGAACTGCACGTGTATGGGGCCACGAACGTCAACGGAAGCAACGTCGGCATGAATACCGGCGACGGCGGTGTGGCGGTGTTATCCCTCGACTCCATCCAAACCTTGCCCGGCTTCTGCTGCAATTACCGCTTCGTCTATTCCGGCTCGCATGTGTACGCCCAGCCCGGCAGCTACACGTTGGAGGCTGAACTCTCCTTGCGCTCGGCCGACATCCTCAACATCCCGAATCCTTCGATGCAATCGTTGTGCTTGAACGCGGAGGTGGTCATTGCCGACATGAACACGTCGAACACGTCCGTGCGCTTCACCACTACACAGCCGGACGTCTACTTCGTGGGCAACACGCTGTTGCACGATGTGGGCGCGTACGATGCCGATAGCGACAGCCTTACATTCAACTTGGGCATACCCATGGGCAACGGATGCGTGCCGGTGAATCCGTACTCCCTTCCATTCCAGATCGGCGGCGGCAACGATACCTGCTGGCTCGATGTGAATGGCACGTTCTTCTTCCAGAACCCTTGGCTGATGGGCGCCCACTCCATTGTGATCCGTTGCAGCGAGTGGCGCAATGGCGTGCTGATGGGCCGCGTGCGCCGCGACATGAAGCTGTGCATCAACACGCTGACGGACGTGCAAGTCGATGTACCCGTTGAGCTGCCCCTGCTTTCCCTGACTTCCGTGAACGGCGTCTACGCGCTTGTGCTTACCACCAACAGCCCCGTTGCTGTGGATGTGTGGGACACCGAAGGACGGCAAGTGCGTTCGGCGCAAGCGTTAAGCACCGGCGATGCGCTGGACCTGCGCGCATTGGGCGACGGCGCATACGTGGTGCGCTCCATGGATGCTACAGGCGCTAGCCGCACGCAGCGCTTGGTGCATACACGTTGATCACTCCTTCACGAAACGCCGCTGAACCACAGTGCCATCGGCTGCTGTGATGCGCAGGGTGTAGACACCGCTGCGCAGATGGTTCGTGTCGAAGGTGTGCTGTGCAACGAAGGTTGCAGTGGCCAGCAGGCGACCCAAGGCATCCATGTATTCAACGGCGTACTTGCCATGAACATCGCTTGCATTCCGAAGAGTCACAACATCGCTGCAGGGATTGGGATACAAACTCCAAGCATCGCTCACGCTTGCCACTTCCGTTGTCACCATCGGGCAAGACAGTGCGTTGATGTAGGCCCATAGCTGGTTGTCGAAGACGATCGGCACCAACGATGTGCTGTCGGCCGGATTGCCCATGCGCACCACTACCATGTCCTCGCTCGGCACCACGTGGATCTTCTGGTCGTTCTTGCCCAGCGCCATGAACATATCGGCGGGTGCGTTGGGAATGATGCTGCCCGGGATCTGCAATTGGAGGCCGGGCACCATGAAGCTGTTCTGTCCGTTCAACCACGTGAGGTAGCCGTAGCTCTTGTTCAATGTTTGTGAGCTGGTGGTCATCGCGGTGAAGTAGGCTTGGTCGTGCAGCAAGGTGTCGGTATCCCACACGCCTTGGTTCAACAGCAAGTGGCCGAAGCGGGCCATGTTGCGCGGCGTGCTGAAGAACACATTGTTCCAACCGAGGTCCAGCCACAGGCCGTTCATGCCGATGCGCGAGCCTACTTGTTGGTAGGTCCACAGATTGGGGTTTTGACCGGTCGCGCTTTGGAGCACATCGCGCGGCAACGTGTACGGTGCGTTGTGGTACGCCCAGCGCGTGCCGGGGTCGGCCAAATACAGCAAGCAGTTGGGGTCGGTGCAATCGCTATCGGGCTGCACTCCATCGTCCAAGCCACTGGTCATGGTGAGTTGATGGCGCACGGTGATGGCTGCTTCCTGCGCTGGCGAACAGGCCGTCCAACCGGTGCCGAGTTACTGCGACGTGGGAGCGTTGATGTCGAGGAAGCCCTGCTCCTGTGCCATGCCGACCATGAAGCCGGTGAGCGTTTTGCCCGCGCTGGCCCAGTACCACGAGCTGTCCTGCGTGAAGGTGCCGAAGTACTTCTCCAGAACGATCTTCCCGTTCTTCAACAGCACGAAACCCTTGGTGTTCTTCTGCTCCAAGAAGTCGTAGAGCGAGTCGACGCGATCCTGGCACCAGCCCAGCGAGGCCGGCTGTATGGTATCCCACGCGGTGCCGGTGAGCGGTGGGAAGTAGTATGACTGTGCGGAAGCGGAGAGCACAAGTGCTAGGGAAGAGGCGGCAAGGGTGTAACGCATGTTGCGAAGTTCGGACGCTGCGTTGACCAAGGGAACAACGCAAGGTTCGATCGACCTTCCGAACACCCCTCTCCTTTGGAGAGGGGCTGGGGGTGAGGTCCGCCGGAAGAGGCCGGGGTGAGGTACCCCCTGGAAGTCTAAATCACTTCACCGCCGCCTTCAC
>CADECG010000092.1 GCA_902825795.1 uncultured Bacteroidota bacterium | reverse complement strand
GCGTGCGCCATGCGACGGGTCCGCCCTTTGCGCCTGCCTCCTCCAGCCTGACGATTGTCTCCGCGATAGTGATGCATACCGCGGCCTAGCACGTGTGCTGGATCGCGTCCACGGCAGCCGTCAACATGCACACCTGGTGCGATGACCGACCATCGATGTATTGGTGCAATGCGGCGGGCACGATGCTGATCGAGCCGTCGCCGAAGGACCAAACCTCCAGACCCACCTTAGCCAGAGCGGTAACGGTTTCCGCATTGAAGGTCCAAAACCCGGACCCATTGCCTGCGGAAGAAAAATTGGCGAAGAGCTGTTGATTGCAAGTTGCGCCGTTGCCGTCCACCGCAACCCATCGTTCTGCACTGCTGCGACAATATGATTGGCTCTGCTGGTCATACGCCACATGGTTCAGTGCCACGTAATACTTGCCCGGCCACAAGTACGTGTGGCTGGCATACGCACTGGTATCGGTCGTACCATCGCCCAACTCCCAATAGGACTCGGCGGGGGTGAGAATGGTGGATGTGCTCGTGAATTCAGCACCGTTCACCGTGCCGTCGGAAACAGCGAACGAGGGGTCCACCAGTCCCGTGCAGTAGCCGTCAATATCACTGCGTACCTGCCGGCAGAAGGTAGTTTGACAGTACTGCCCCGCCGCGGTATCGGTAAGCGTGAGACAGACGTTGTGCGTCAGTGTGTCAGGGAAGTAATAGGAGAACTCAGTGCTGTCGCCCATTGTACCACCCACATAACCCATGTCCCAAGAGCGCACTACGGAAATGTTGTGGGTAATGGATGAGTCGATGAAGTACACTTCTTGGTTCGCCTGGACATAAGTGAACGCCGGCCGGATCAACCCACCACATGGCGGCTGGGCCATTGATGCTGCCGCCAAGGCCAACGCACCTATCGTGAGCGCTGATCGAAGCGCCTTCTCCATTGCTCTGGTCACTGGTTCCATGGTCATCTTACGTATCACGGTCTCGCCTTGCGCTGCTTCATCCCGAACTCATACACCAATCGTCCGCGTACCGTGAATCCATTGATGGACGGCCTCAATGTGTTGTCGCCGAAGCTGGTAAGAACGGTGGAATAGCCGGGACCTGCGAACAGTTGTATGCGTTCAGTGATCGCATAGCCGAGATCCATTCCAGCACTTCCGCTCAAGAGCATGCCGAAGCGATCGTCCGCACGCGGATCGTTCGCGGGTATCGCTGTCGGGCCAGTGTCGACGTTGCTGCCGTTCACCAAGGTCGTCCCATTGCGCCCGATGAAGAGCCCGGCGTTCAGGCCGATGCGCGGCGCGAACGTGTAGCGCTTCACATTCTTCTGCCATGCAATTTCCACGGGGATGTTCAACAGTGTGTATCGATTGCTCGCGCTGTACTGCACACCGCGTTCACCGATCGGCACCGCCACCAGATCGAAGCTGTAGGTGTAGACCACATAGCTGGAGTCCGGCGCAACGGCGTTCACTTGCCAAGTCGTGTCGAGCACAAACTCGTACGCGCCAGTGTCGCTGTCGTTGTTGCCAGCGCCATTGAAAAGGAACCTGCTTTTCGCATTCGCCACCTCAAGCCCGAGCGACACGCTCAATCCGCTTTTCCATGTGCGACCACCAACGATACCCGCTTGCCAGCCGCTCTGCCATTCCTCCGCTTCGTTCAGATCATCCACCAAGGCCGAGGCACCGGTCCAGCCACCTTTCCATTCGTTCCAGCCGAACTGCACGCCTAACCACCAGGCACCATTGGGCAGGACATACGGCGGATCCACTGAACGGTCAATCACCAACATGCTGTCAAGTGGGCGCTGGTACACAATACTTCGCGGATGCGCCAGCAGGAAATCCATGTCGACATAGTCGTCGCCCAGTGTTCCATGCGCCGCACCACCCGTTGTCGATGCAGTAGATGCCTCAACCTCCAAGACTGGACGGTCTGAAGCATTTGTTCCCTCGATCGCCTTCGCGGCAACATTGCCCGATACGACTTCAGGTCCGCTATCCGCGCTCAGTTGGTCGTTCCGACGCGCGGGTGTTCGGGCCGCAAGCAATTCACCAGTTGCACCAGCGATATGCCCGTGGGGTTGGGCAGGCACGGATGACCTCACCCCCGTTGCTGATCGGTGCGTCGGAATGGAAGTGCCGTTCGAGGATGTGATCCTCTCGACCGCTTGAATACGTTCAACTGTGTTTGCAGCGTTGCCTTCCTGCAATGCATCAGACGTTCGTCGCGCTTCTGCGTCAGGTACCAAGCCGCCAACGTCCTGCTTCTCAGTGAGACTGGTCGAACGTTCTGCGGGAGGTGCGACCGAGGTGTTCTCCGAAGTCGCGGCCACGGGTGCCGCGTCGTTCCCCACACCGTACCAAGCCAGTGGCGCCCCCACCAACAACATCGCCAAGAGGCCCATTGTCCAGCGGCGCTGCAACCCTGCAAGCAGGCGATGCCCCCAGCTGCGCTGGGCCACCACGCGCTCCCATACCTCAGCGGGCGGCGCAGCCTCGCTGTTGTAGAGTCCCTCGCGGAACAGGTCATCTATCGGATGTCTCTCCTTCATGGATCTTGACTTGTCGTTCAGAAATTCTCAGTTGCAGGAAGCGGCGCGCTTTTGCCAGTTGGCTTCGGCTGGTGCTTTCGCCGCAGCCTATCATTTCGGCTATCTCGGCATGATCGTAGCCCTCTATCGCGAAGAGGTTGAAGACCATCTTGTACCCTTCAGGCAATTGGTCCACCAGCTTCAACAGCTCCGCGTGGCCAAGGCCCTCTATCGCGGTCGCGGCCACCGGCTCCTCGGGCAAATGCTCCAACCCGAAGCGCTCCTGTTGGAAGCTCTTCTTGCGGTAGTTGCTGATGGCGGTGTGTACCATGGTGCGACGTATCCAACCCTCCAGCGATCCCTCTCCACGGAACATGTGCAGTTTGTCGAACACCCGCACCCAACCATCCTGCAATACATCCTGCGCTTCGAGCGCATGGCGTGCATAGCGCAGGCACACGGCGTACATGCGGCGTGTATAGCGCGAGTACAACGCCTCTTGGCATTTTTTGTCCTCCCGCAAACAGCCCTGTACCAGTTCCTGGTCGGTCAGTTCCCGCAAATCGTTAAGGCCTTACGGGTGCAAGACGCCAACCCCCATGGTCGACGCTGCCTACGTGCGGCGCTTTCGGTGAAAGTAGTGGAAGCCTTGTTGGATGCGGCCCTCAGCGGATCTTGGCGTCATTCTGTTCCGTAAAGCAAACGATTAGCTCTGCTTATGTACGCCAACAACCGGTAGAACTCCGACGCCGGGAATGGGGTCGCCGGACGTTTGCCCCGGTCAACGACGAAACCGTTACCAGAACAAAACAACCCAACAACCCAAACCCCAGTACCCATGAACACGCTGAAGAACAAAGTGAGCCTGATCGGCAACCTCGGTTTCGACCCTGAAGTGCGCGAGATCCAAGGCGGAAAAAAAGTGGCCCGCATCTCCGTGGCGACCACAGATAGTTACAAGAATGCTGCTGGCGAATGGGTGAAGGATACCCAGTGGCACACGGTGATCGCTTGGGGCCGCACCGCCGACCAAGTGGGCCGCTTGCTCCGCAAAGGGACCCCCGTGGCGTTGGAAGGAAAACTCGTGCACCGCAGCTTCGAAGGCAAGGATGGCCTGAAGCGCTATGTGACCGAGGTGATCATGAGCGACTTTCAACTGCTGGGCAAAAGCAAACAGCCCGAGAGCGCAGTTGCGGCTTGAACAACATGACTTTCATTGGGAAAGGGGCTTCGGTCCCCTTTCTTTTTGCTCTTGGTTTTCGCGCTTGCGCCTTTGCACCGTGCGGCTACATTTGCCGTCCCTTTCGAGGGACCTTCCCTGGTAGCTCAGCTGGTTAGAGCACATGACTGTTAATCATGGGGTCGCTGGTTCAAGTCCAGCCCGGGGAGCAGACAGAGGCCGCTACGTGCGGCCTTTGTTCTTTTGAACTCCCTAACCCCCCTGACCACTTCCGGCCATGCAACTCATCACCGTTGGCACCGTAGCGTTCGACAGCATTGAAACCCCCTTCGGGAAAGCCGACCGCGTGGTGGGTGGCGCCGCGACCTTCATCAGCCTTGCCGCTTCGCACTATGTGAAGAAGATGGGACTTGTGAGCGTGGTGGGTGATGATTTCCCCAAGAGCATGCTCGACGAGCTGCGTGTTCGCGGAGTGGACTTGCAAGGTCTTGAGGTGCTCAAGGGCAAGGAAAGCTTCTACTGGAGCGGTAAGTACCACTACGACATGAACACGCGCGACACGCTGGAGACGCGCTTGAACGTATTGCTCGAACTGGACCCCAAGCTCCCTGAAGCCTATCGCAGCGCGCCTTATGTGATGCTCGGCAACCTCGACCCGAAGGTGCAGTTGAAGGTGATCGAACAGATGGAGGTGCAGCCCGCGCTTGTTGTTCTTGACACCATGAATTTTTGGATGGACAGCGCTATGACTGCCTTGCGCGAGGTCATCGCGCGGGTAGACATCCTTACGATCAATGACGCTGAGGCACGCCAACTGAGCGGCGAGCACAGCTTGGTGAAGGCTGCGAACAAGATCCTGGCAATGGGCCCCAAATATTTGGTCGTGAAGAAGGGTGAGCACGGCGCGCTGCTCTTTGGTGAGGACCGTGTGTTCTTCGCACCAGCCCTGCCATTGGAAGACATCATCGACCCAACAGGTGCCGGAGACACCTTCGCAGGAGGCTTTATCGGGTACTTGGCGCACACCCAGGATCACAGCTTCGACAATCTGAAACGGGCGATCATCACCGGTTCAGCACTGGCCTCATTCGCTTGTGAGAAATTCGGCACCGAGCGCCTGCTCTCCCTTACGCGCGATGAGATCGACGAGCGCATCCGCCAGTTCGTGGATCTGGTGGACTTCGATATCGAGTTGGTGGAGGAGTGATCAGCGGATCACTTCATCCGTTGCGCTACCGCGCCCCAGTTCACCACGTTCCACCAGTTGGCGACATACTCGTTGCGCTTGTTCTGGTATTTGAGGTAGTAGGCGTGCTCCCATACGTCGAGCGCGAGCACCGCAGTGCCGTGGAAGTCACCGACGTCCATGAGCGGATTGTCTTGGTTGGGCGTTGAGCCGATGGCCAGCTTGCCGTCCTGCACCACCAACCAAGCCCAGCCGCTGCCGAAGCGCTTCATGGCTGCATTGGTGAAGGCCGCTTTGAATTTCTCCACGTCACCGAAAGCTCCGTTGATGGCGTCCAACACCTTGCCCTCAGGACCACCGCCAGCGGGCGTCATGCTTTCCCAGAAGAAGTTGTGGTTCCAAGCCCCGCCGCCATTGTTGCGGGCTTTAGCGCTCAGTTTCGACGTTTGCTTGAAGAAGTTGCTCGCATCAGCGGTCAGGATGTTCTCGGCTACGATGGCCTCATTCACGTTCTTGATGTACGCCGCGTGGTGCTTGCCGTAGTGGATCTCCATCGTCAACTTGTCGATGGAAGGTTCCAGCGCTTCAGGCGCGTAGGGCAGCGGTACCTGCACGAAGGCGAACGGATCAACGGGCAACGCATTGCCCAAGGTGCGCGCGAGCAGCGGACCGGCCAGCAGGGTGCCTGCGGTAGCTTGTGCGCTGCGAATGATGAATTGCTTGCGGTCGATGCGTTCCATGGCGATGTGATGTTAGGCGTGGGCAACCATCATCGTGCCACGCGACGCGAAGGTGCTAACCGAAGTTGAGCAACAGCTGACCTTTCTCAACCGCTACGCGTTCCTGCACGTGCACAGCGCTCACTACCGCGTCGCCGGGGGCCTTGATCACGTTCTCCATTTTCATGGCTTCCAGGATCAACACGGCGTCGTTTTTCTTCACCACATCCCCCGGCTTCACCAGCACCTTGAGCACTAGGCCTGGCATAGGTGCTTTCAAGTCCTTGGCCACGGTTTGCATGGCCTTGTCGAGGCCGAGCGCATGCATCAGGTGGTGCTGTTCATCCTCCAGCGCAACGGTGAAGGTCTTGGCGCCGATGCGCAGACGCATGGTCTTGTTCTCCCTGTCCTCCTTCAACACCAGCACGTTGTAGCTGCGGCCATCCAGCACCAAGCTGTAGCTGCCGGGACCGGTCTTCACCAGATCGGCCTTGCCGCCTTTGGGCAATGACCAAGGAGCACTCGGTGTGGCACGCTCCAATACAATGGGCTCCTTGCCTGCGTTGACGGTTGCGTAGAGTTTGGCCATGTGTAAAAGGGTGACGAATGTAAATCCCTAGAAAAGCCCCTCATCCCCCATCCGCTCATACGCTTCGTCAGCGGGCAGGTCGGGTTGTTCGCGAGCGGCCACCGCCAGTTGATCGCACAGTTCGTTCTGTGGGTGGCCGTTGTGTCCGCGGATCCAATGGAAGCGCACTTTGTGCTGACGGTAGATCGCTAGAAAGCGCTTCCACAGGTCAGGGTTCTTCTTCTTCGCGAAGCCCTTCTTCTCCCAATCGAACACCCACTGCTTCTCAACGCTGTCGACCACGTACTTGCTATCACTGACAATGGTGATCTCCGTGCCGGGGCTTTTCAAGCTTTCCATTGCCACGATGGTGGCCAACAGTTCCATGCGGTTGTTGGTGGTACGCCGAAAACCGCCCCACAACTCCTTACGGTGCTTGCCTGCTTCCAGCACCACGCCGTAGCCTCCGGGGCCGGGGTTGCCGCTGGCCGCGCCGTCGGTGTACGCTGTTACTTTCATTGGGGCGTGTGCGGAAAGAGATAGGTGATGTTCCCCGCGAAGAGTTTGATGCTGATCGCCAACAGGATGATCCCGAAGGCCTTGCGCAGAACGATCAGCCCCACGCGTCCCAGTAAGCGCTCGATGCGGTTGGTAAGGAAGAGCACCAGGAGTACCGGGATCATGTTGAGCACGATGGCCGCAGCGATGTTCACCTGCTGGAATTCGGCGCGCAACGACAGGATGGTGGTGATGGTGCCTGCACCAGCGATCACCGGAAAGGCCAAGGGCACAATGCTGTACACTTTCGGGTCGCTGCTGGGCAAACCGGGGGCACTGTGGTCTTCCTTGAACAGCTTCACGCCAAGGATCATTTCCAATGCGATGAAGAAGAGCACAAAGGCCCCCGCAACGGCGAAGGAGTTCACGTCCACGCCTACCAGCCCGAGGATCTTCTCACCGAGAAAAAGGAACACGATCATGATGCCCAAGCTCACCAACGTTGCGCGCAGCGGATAGATGACGCCAGCCTTCTCGCGCACCTGTAGGATCATGGGGATGCCCCCGATCACATCGATCACGGCGAACAGGATCAAAAAGGCTTTGCCGATCTCGGTGAAGTCCATGGGGCGAAGATGAGTGTGAGAGTGAGAGGGTGAAAGAGTGAGAGAGCGCTATTCCCTCTCACCCTTTCACTCTTTTACCTGCTGCAAGTGCTTCAACCACTTCGGGGTAGTGCGCATGCTCCAGCCCGTGCACGCGCTCTGCGAGCGAACCCACGGTATCGTCCTTCCTTACCGGGCAGTGGAATTGGGCGATATGCTCGCCCTCATCGTAGTGCTCGTTGACGAAGTGGATCGTGATGCCCGTTTCCCTTTCACCAGCAGCGATCACCGCGGCGTGTACCCGGTCGCCATACATGCCTTTGCCACCGTACTTGGGTAATAGTGCCGGATGAATATTGACGATACGCTTCGGAAACGCTCGGACGAGTTCCGCCGGGATCAGTTGCATGAAACCCGCCAACACGATAAGGTCGGTGCGCTGGGCCGTGAGTTCGTTCTGAAGCTCGCCATTGCGCAGCATGAATTTATCGAACTGGAAAAGTGGCACCCCCAGTGCCCAGGCCCGTTGGACCACCCCTGCTCTGGCGTTGTCAGTGCCGATCAGTGCGACTTCCACAGCGGCGTGGCCCGCAAAATGCTCCACCAACCGTTGGGCATTGGTACCGGAACCGGAAGCCAAGATGGCAAGGCGTATCACGGGGCGAAAGTCGGCATTCGATACCAGCCTTGAACGGCAACCACCTGAACGACCGGAACTTGCATTGGGGTTTTATGGGCGGTGGAGGGGAAACGGAAAACCCTTTCTTTGCACCCTCCTTTTTCAACCAATAACAGGACAACCATGTCGGACATCAAGTCAAGGGTCATCGCGATCATTGTGGATAAACTGGGCGTTGATCAGAACGAAGTGACGCCGGAAGCGAGCTTCACCAACGACCTTGGCGCTGACAGCCTCGATACCGTCGAACTCATCATGGAGTTCGAGAAGGAATTCAACATCGCCATCCCGGACGATCAGGCCGAGAAGATCCAAACGGTGGGTCAGGCTGTGGATTACGTCGAGAAGAACGCGAAGTAACCCGCTCTCCGACTTATCGGGGGTCAACTTCATGCAGCTCAGGCGCGTTGTCGTAACAGGCCTCGGAGCCATCACTCCGCTCGGTAATACCGCAAAGGATTACTGGGCTGGGCTGGTTGCCGGGCGAAGTGGTGCGGCACCCATCACCCGCTTCGACGCGAGCAAGTTCAAAACCCGCTTCGCTTGCGAAGTGAAAGGCTTCGACCCGGAGCAGTTCATGGACCGCAAGGAAGCGCGGAAGATGGACCCGTTCGCGCAGTACGCCGTGGTGGCGAGCGACGAGGCGATCAAGGATGCCGGTCTCGATCTGGACAAGGTCGACAAGGACCGCTTCGGCGTGATCTGGGGCAGCGGCATCGGCGGGCTGAAGACCTTTCAAGAAGAGTGCATCGCCTTCGGTCGGGGCGACGGTACGCCGCGCTTCAACCCGTTCTTTATCCCGAAGATGATCGCCGACAGTGCGGCAGGATTGGTGAGCATGCGGCACGGGTTGCGCGGCCCCAGCTATGTTACCGTGAGCGCTTGCGCCAGCGGCAACAACAGCATGATCGATGCTTTCAACGTGATCCGCTTGGGCATGTGCAGTGCCATGGTCACAGGGGGCAGCGAAGCCGCGATCTACGAGGCCGGTGTTGGGGGGTTCAATGCCCTGCACGCCATGAGCACGCGCAACGACGATCCGCTTACAGCAAGCCGTCCGTACGACAAGGACCGTGATGGCTTTGTGTTGGGCGATGGTGGTGCAGCCATCATTCTCGAGGATCTGGAACACGCCAAGGCGCGCGGTGCCCGCATCTATTGCGAAGTGATCGGCGCTGGGATGAGCAGCGATGCTTACCACATCACGGCACCACATCCTGAGGGCGTCGGTGTGCATTTGTGCATGAAGAACGCCGTCGCCGATTCCGGTATCACGCTCACTGATGTGGACCTCATCAACACGCACGGCACCAGCACGCCCATCGGCGATCCGCAAGAGCTGAAGGCCATTCAGAAACTCTTCGGCGAGCAGGCGTACAAGATGAACATCAACGCCACCAAGAGCATGACCGGCCACCTGTTGGGCGGCGCAGGGGCGGTGGAAGGTGTGGCGACGATCTTGTCTGTGGTCAACGATATCGTGCCGCCAACGATCAATCACTTCACTGATGATCCGGAGATCGACCCGAAACTGAACCTCACCTTCAACACGGCGCAAAAGCGCACGGTGAACGTGGCGATCAGCAACACTTTCGGGTTCGGCGGACACAATACCTCGGTCGTTTTCCGTAAGTACAGCTAGCGCTTGCTCAGCAGCCTCTTCAGTCGGCCCGCCAATCCAGAGGAGCGCCTCATACGCGCTTGGAGCCGCAGTACACTTGGCCTCACCCCCGGCGATCTTGCTCTCTACCGTCAAGCACTTCGTCACAGCAGTGCCGTACCCGAGGACCGTCCGGATCTGCCGAACAACGAACGGCTTGAATTCTTGGGCGATGCGATCCTCGATGCGATCGTTGGCACCCTCCTTTTCCGCACCTATCCCGACAAAAGCGAAGGCTTCCTGACGCGAATGCGCAGCAAACTGGTAAGCCGTGCGCAGCTCAACGTGTTGGCCAAACACATCGAGATCGAAAAAGTGGTGGAGACGAAAGTGGCGCGCGGCCACGAGACCAGTGTGCCCGGCAATGCGCTGGAGGCGTTGATCGGAGCCATCTTCCTCGACAAGGGGTTCAAGAAAACCCAGGCGCTGGTGCTGATGCTCATCGACAAGTACTTCGATCTGAAGGAACTGGAGAAGGAGGACCGTGACGGCAAAAGCCGTTTGCTCGAATGGGGCCAGAAGCGCAGAAAGAAGGTGGAATTCCACCTGAGCGAGGAGCGTAGCAAGGGCTCGCGCGGCAAGCAGTACGTGGCCGAAGTGCGCATCGATGGCACCGTGCGCGGTACCGGTCGCGGGCACAGCAAGAAGATCGCGGAGCAGGATGCGGCACAGGCTGCTTTCAGAGGCATGCGCTCCAGGAGCGGGCAATCAAGCCCGCGCTCGCATGCCCGCCAAACCGAGGACCACGACCCGTCGCAGGAACGACCATAGGCGCAACACAGCGCGCCTACATTTGGCCGCACACTCGGCAGCCCCGGGTTTTCCATGGCCAAGCTGAAGCTCGACATAGCGCCCGATCCCGAACTCACGATCATCGGGATCAGCAGCCATGAGAAGGATTACCGCTTGTGCTGGGCGTTGAACAAAGAGTTGAACATCGAACTGAGCCGTTCCGTCACCGATGTGATGACAACGGACGGTGGTCACAGTGCTGCCTTCCCGGTGTTCGAACACAACGATGAAGACGAACATCTGTACATCACCCTGCTGAACAACCGCAGCGGGGCTGGCTTCCTGCTGAAGGAGCAGAAACAAACCGATTACTTCCTGATGGTGAACGAGGACGCACCGATCGGCAGCGAGGAATTGCTGGCCCGCGTCCGCGCAACACCGTTCGTACTCACCGCATTCGCGCTCGACTATCACAGCCTGCGCGAAGGCCATAAACTGTTGGACAGAGGAGAATGAGCAATCCGAAAACGAAAATCGTCGCCACGTTGGGGCCCGCCAGCAACAGCCCCGGTATCCTGCGCGAGTTGTTGGCGCAAGGTGTTGACGTGTGCCGTATCAACTTCAGCCACGGCGACCATGCGGACATTGCGCGCACCGTAGCCCTTGTGCGCGAAGTGGACAAGGAACTTGAGAGCTACACCAGCATCCTGGCCGATCTGCAAGGCCCAAAGTTGCGCGTGGGCGAGATGGCGAACGGCCCCATTGAACTGAAGGACGGTTCGGAACTGGTGATCGCCACGGACGGCAGCAAAGGCGTGCCCGGGCGTGTCAGTACAAGCTATGCGCAGTTCCCGCACGATGTGAAGCCGGGTGAACGCGTATTGCTCGACGACGGCAAACTGCAACTGGAAGTGATCGCCACGGACGGCAAAGGTGAAGTGCGTACGCGCGTGATCAACGGTGGCATGCTTAGCGCCAACAAGGGCATCAATCTCCCCAACACGAGAGTGTCGCTGCCCAGCCTCACGGAGAAGGACCTGCGCGATCTGGCCTTCGCACTCGAACTCGACGTGGATTGGATCGGCCTCAGTTTCGTGCGTTCGGCACAGGACATCCGCGAACTCAAGGCACACATCAAGAAAGCGGGTAAACGCGCACGCGTGGTGGCCAAGATCGAGAAGCCCGAAGCACTGAAGGAGATCGACGCGATCATTGCCGAGAGCGATGCGCTGATGGTGGCGCGCGGAGATCTTGGCGTGGAGATACCGATGGAGAAAGTGCCGCTGATCCAGAAGGACCTGATCAAGCGCTGCCTGCGCCAGCAACGACCCGTGATCGTTGCCACCCAGATGATGGAGAGCATGATCACCAATAGCACGCCAACGCGTGCCGAGGTGAACGACGTGGCCAACGCTGTGCTCGATCATGCCGACGCTGTGATGCTGAGTGCGGAGACGAGCGTGGGAAAGTTCCCAGTGGAAACGGTGCGTGCCATGAACCGCATCCTGTTGGAGATGGAGACCAGCGAGGACATGTATAACGTGGAGTTCCCGTTGCTCGAGCACGATGAGCGCATGGTGACCGATGCCATTTGTATGGCCAGCGTGGGACTGGCCGCCAGCACCGAGGTGCGGGCGATCGTTACCATGACGCACAGCGGCTACACTGCGTTCAAGATCAGCAGCATGAGGCCGAAAGCGAACATCCACGCCTTCACCAGCAACCCCGATATTCTGTGCATGCTCAACCTGGTATGGGGCGTGCGCGCGCACTTCTACGACAAGAGCGTGAGCACCGACCACACCATCGCCGATATCAAACTCCTGCTGCGCCGTAAGAAGTTGGTGAAGGAGGGCGACCTGGTGGTGAACATCGCCAGCATGCCCATTGCCGAGAAGGGCATGAGCAATATGCTGAAGTTGAGCCCGGCGTAGGGGGCGTTCTTGGTTGGTCGTCGTGTGAAAAACGGTCCGCTGGGATCGGCCACTCGATCCAGCACGCACCGATCTTGCACGTCCATGAACGAACAGGACTGGGACCGCGTAGCCAAGCGCTTCGAGCAGGAGATCTTCAACGTACCGGCCAACGACCGCAAGGGGCTGATCGCGGGTGCAGTGCAGCAATACGCGAAGAAGAGGGGTGTGGCGTTCGACATCGGGTGCGGCACAGGGCGCACCATTGCGCTGCTTGCGGAGCACTTCGGTACCGTGCTCGGCTTCGACGTGTCGCGCGAGTGCTTAGCCATTGCAGCGCACAAGAACAAGGGACACCACAACGCTACATGCCACTACGCTGACCTGGTGAAGAACGCCCTACCGAAGCCGGATGCCGACTTCGCGCTGTGCATCAACACGTTATTACTGGCCGATCATCGCAAGCGCTCGCGCATGGTGGCGCATGTTTGCGGTTCTGTCCGCAAGAACGGCCATTTGGCTTTGGTGGTGCCCAGCATCGAAAGCGTATTGCTCACGCACGCGCGCCACGCCGAATGGCAGGTCCGCCAAGTGGGTAAGCGTCACGTACCCCCACCCGAAAGCGAGAACCCGAAGGGCATGGACGTGCTGCGGGGTATCGTGCGCATCGACCACGTGCCCACCAAACACTACTCTGCCGATGAGCTACGTAGCCTGCTGGCGACACACAACATGAATGTGTTGGATGTGCAGAAGATCGAATACCCGTGGAGCACGGAATTCGATAGGCCACCACAGTGGATGAAGGCTCCGCACCCGTGGGATTGGTTCGTGGTGGCGCGGAAGCATTGACGATATTCGTGCGACCAGTCACACCGCCTCGGGCCGCACGGGCAGCGGATCATTGCGCATTTGGGTCTGGTCACCAAACAGCGCCGCATGCAGCACACCTACCCCGTTCTTCTCTCTGTTGCATCGCTGTGTTGCCTCGATGGCGTTGCGCAACAACTGCCCACCATGTATCCGCAGGACACTGTTTCCATTCCGTGCCCGTGGGATACCGCACAGACCATCCGCACCTATCAAGGTTGGGAGGCTTACCAAACAGTGAACAACGAATGGGACGGCCCGCGTGACAGTACCCTGTGCATCGACCTGTTCGAGATGGTGGGCAACTTTCCATACGCGAGGATACAATTCGATCAATGCGACATCGCCCGTGCCGTTTTCGTGCGCGCGCTGCTCGATTCCGCATCGGCCATCCCATTGACGAGCAACAACATCTATGGCCTCTATTCAACCCCCTACCCATCCGATTGGGCGGCACTGGACACGACGGCGAACTGTCCCAACGGATTGTGCACAGGGGTGCAAGTGGCCGTGCGCGTGCCCGATAGTCTCGGCACTTCGCAACTTCTGCGCTGGCATCAAGGAGGCTACACGAGCTTGTCGCTCGGCGGCCCTGCGATCGATCTGTGCATCCCCACCGAGCGCATGGTGGGCAATGCGTTGCGCGAGGTGGTCTATCGATACACCCCGACACCCGGGTCATCCTCCGAGCATGTTGACCTATCTCAGCCGGAGATCATCGACCAGATGATGAACTGGGGAGTTGAGCAGGTCGCAGAGGCAACCATGCCGCAGTTCAGTCAAGGACAATTCGACTACATCTTCTGGGGCTTCGGTCCGCACTACTTGGTGATGTACGAGGACAGCACCTACCCTTCCGCGGACCACATGAGCTACCTCGATGTCCTGCCCATCCCAAACGTGCCAGCGCCATCAACCATCACGTTAACGCTCGATCAGTTCGCCAACATCGCCTTTCAACCATACACTCAATTGCGCGCAGGTGCTGTGTTGAACAACGACTCGGTGTTCCACAGCTTGGTCTTCGTGAACCAAGGCGAACTCTGCATGAGTTACAATTTCGTTGAGGTGTTCTGGGAAGAAGGCTCGCGCTACGTGCACGCCGGTGGCGAAGTACACTTGGATGGCGCCATGTCCTGCTTCCTCTTCAAACCCGGCAGCACCTTGGAAGTGGCAGCTGGCGAGCGTTTCGATTATGGGTTTGGCGGTCGCGGGATGATCGGCTTGCGCGAAGGCTGTAACATCGACATCAAGCCAGGAGCAGAACTTGTCTTTCACAACATGGTTGACATGAAGGAAAGCCTGGGCGCGACCACGACGGGGAAATTGGAAACCACGCTCGGTATCGGCAGCAAGCTCTCCTTTGCTCCGGGTGCACGGCTGCACAACGCCAACAGCATTGGCGGAGCCTTGAAGTGGTACGTGTACCTTGACGGTGGCATGTGCGACATCAGCAACCTGTCCACCGAGGATCAACAGAAGATCGTTCTCGTGCAATTGCCGGCCCGCGCAGCAGGTGACCTCGAACTGCAAGCCACAGCGGT
>CADECG010000091.1 GCA_902825795.1 uncultured Bacteroidota bacterium | reverse complement strand
CACGTGCTCAACTTCGGCAGCACCCTGGGCGAGGGCCTCTACCTCGTGCAGGTGATCGCCGGGGCCGAGGTGTTCACCCAGCGATTGGTGGTGCATTGAGCAGATGTCAAATTCTGGCGCGAAGGCCATCCCACGAGGGGTGGCCTTCGTGCTTGGACCGGTCACGGCGGCGGTGTGCGATCTCTTGCCAGAATGGAATTTCTCTACATTGGCGCCCGCTTCCACAAAAACCAAACACACGGAAGCATCTCAAACCGTCAGTGGACATGAACATTTACGTAGCGAACATTCCGTACAGCGTTAAGGACCAAGACCTCCAGGAACTGTTCGGCCAATACGGCGAAGTGACGTCGGCAAAGATCATCTTGGACAAGGCAACGAATCGTAGCCGTGGCTTCGGGTTCGTGGAAATGGCGAACGATGAAGGGGGACGTGCAGCGATCGCTGCGCTGAACGGCTTCAACGTTAGCGGACGCGACCTGGTGGTGAACGAGGCCCGTCCTCGTACCGAAGGAGGTGGCGGTTTCGGAGGTGGTGGCGAGCGTCGTGGAGGCGGTGGCTACGGCGGTGGCGGTGGTGACCGTCGTGGTGGCGGTGGTGGTTATGGCGGCGGCCGCGGAGGCGGAGGTGGCTATGATCGCGGAGGCAGCGGCGGCGGCGGCTACGAGCGTCGCGAGCGCGGCGGTGGCGGCGGTGGTTACGATCGCGGAGGCAGCGGCTTCGGCGACGAGTGATCCGAACAACGATCAACAACGAAAACCCTCGGCACATTGCCGGGGGTTTTCTCATTTGGGGCACAACGTGAAAAGTGGTTAAACCATAGACGATGTGCAGGGTTCCACGCCCTACGATGGTTCCCGGCGCAAAGTGCCCAACTACTTTTGTTCCTTCCAGAGCACGCGAACGTTAATGATCAAACAGGCCCTGCCGATCCTATTCACGCTCGCATTGTTCTCCGGAACGATCACCGCTCAACGTTCCAATGGTCCCGCCATCGGAAAGATCTACGGAAGAGTGCTTGACGCGAGCACGAACGCGCCTGCGGAGTATGCAACGGTCTCAGTCCGCAGTTTGGTCCGTGACAGTATCGTGGGTGGGGCCATCGTAAAGGCCAACGGCGATTTCGTTGTGGATGGCCTGCGGTCCGGCAGCTTCAGAGTGTCGGTGGGGTATATCGGTTACAAACCCTTGGTCCGGGAGGTGACGATCACACGCGAACAACCAGAGCTGGACCTCGGCAACCTGCGCATCGAACCTGATGTTACCCTGCTGAAGGACGCAACGGTGACCGGCGAGAAGAACCGCATGGTGCTGCAAGTGGACCGACGTGTCTACAACGTGGACAAGGACCTTGCGGCGCGTGGGGGTAATGCCACCGACGTGATGAAGAATGTCCCAGGCCTCAGTGTTGACGTTGAAGGGAATGTGACCATGCGCAGTTCCTCGCCGCAGATCTTCATTGACGGGCGGCCAACACTGATCCAGTTGGAGCAGATCCCGGCCGAGGATATCGATCGTGTTGAAGTGATCACCAACCCCGGGGTGGCATTCGACGCCAACAGCTCGGGTGGCATCGTTAACGTGGTATTGAAGAAGACCACCAAGCCCGGGTATACCGGACAATTGCAAGCCGGTATCGGCACGAACGGCCGCTACCAAGGCAGCGGAAACCTGCAAGTGAAGGAAGGACCACTCACGTACAATCTGAGCGGCAATGTCAACTTCAACGACAATACCACCGATCAGGAAAGCAACCGCACGGATCTGGCGAACGGCGAGACCATCGGCTCGTTCGATCAACTGGGTGAAAGCGACAGCGAGCGGCTGATGTACGGTGGCCGCGTGGGTGTGGACTACGCCGTTACCAACCGTAATACCATTCTGATCGGTGGTGGTTTCAATCGGCGCGGCTTCAACACTATAGATGACCAGACCTTCACCAACACGGATGGTATCGGTACGCCCACCAGCAGCGGCACCCAGCACAACGTGCAGGAAAACGGGGGGTACAACCTGAACGGATCACTTGGATTCCGGCGCAAAAGCCCGAAACCGGGCAAGGAGTGGACGGCGGACCTGAACTGGAACATGAGCGACCGTGCAAGCGACTCGCGTTTTGACCGGTATGGCTACGATGCGAACGGCGCGCTGCTTCCTGATAACCCAGTGCTCCAGCGCAACAGCGGGAGCACAAACGGCCAGCAATGGACGTTCCAGTTCGACGCGCAGGCCCCCAAGAACGACAGCACGCGTTTCGAATACGGCCTGAAGAGCAGCATGAAGCGCGAGTACAACGTGTTGGACGTGTACTTCCGCGACAACATTACAGATGCAGAAGTGCCCGATAGCCTGCTCAGTAGCGATCAGAACGTCACGGACATCGTCAACGCCATATACTTCAACTGGCAGCACAGGCTTACTGCGCATTGGTCTTTGCAGGCAGGTCTCCGCGTGGAGCAAACATGGTTCGAAGCAACGCGCAACGGCAGCCCTTCGGTCTCCATCCGTTACCCCGATGGTACCGACGATATCCTGAAGGCTCTGTTCCCAGCCATCTACTTAAGCCGCAAATGGGACAACACGCGCGAGTTGCAATTCAACCTTAGCCGTAAGATCAATCGGCCCAATCACTGGCAGGTGATGCCTTTCGTTATGTTCAGTGACAGCCGGAGCTTCCGGATAGGGAACCCCGCCTTGGGACCTGAGTTGATAGAGATCGGCGAGGTGAACCACTTGCTACCGATCGGTGAACGCCACACATGGCTCACTTCTGTCTTCGTCAAGCACACGAGCGACATCATCACGAGCTTCGTTTACCCGTCGCCGAGCGATTCCTCCATCCTGATCAGTACGTTCGTGAACGGCGACGACAGCTGGACTTACGGCTGGGAGAACACGTTGAAGTGGGAACCGCTGAAGGGTTCTCAATTCACGTTCAGTGGAACACTGCAATATCTCGAAGTAGGACTTTCCGAAGGTGCGGTGAGCAACAATGGCTGGACCTTCGGTGGCAAGGCAGCCCTGAGCCAAAAGTTCGCCAAGCAATGGAGCGCACAATTGAATGCCGAGTACGAAGGCCCGCGGCCCATCCCTCAAGGTGAACAGCTCGATCAATGGGGCATGGACGCATCGGTGAGCAAGGATTGGGGCAAAAAAATCACCGGGGTGATCTCGGTGAACGACATCTTCTTCACCCGGCGTTGGGGCACGCGCTACGAAACGCCTGAATTCACGCAAGAGAGCTGGCGTCGACGCGAACAACGCTTCGTGCGGTTCACACTTACGTGGCGGTTCGGACAGCAGGATGCGTCGTTTTTCCGGAGAGGGCGCCAGCAGCAACGTCGCGAACCCGGCGCGGGTGGTAGCGAAGGCGACGGTTTCTGACGCTTTCTGCCAGCGTTGGAGCAAGTCAACGGAACGTTAACGGCCCCTTGAAGGTGATGGTCGATCCTACTTTAGCCAGCACATAATAATGCGCCGCCGATCAATTGGTACCATAGTCCTGCTCGCCGTGCTGAGCGTGATCGGCGTGCTGCTGACACAGGTGCTATGGCTGGACCAGCTCTTGAGCGTTAAGCGCGAACAGGAGCAATTGCAGCTTGAGCAGCGTGTGGCAGAGGCCAAGCAGTTCAACGATCGCGTGACCATTGCACTCACGGATGTCACGAAACGGATCTTATCGATCAACCAGGATCCTAGCAACCTGTTCGATGCGGTGGCGCAGAAACGGCCGAACTACTTCGCCGTTACAATGAACGATACCATCCACCCGTACCTACTGGAGCAATTGCTGAAGCAGGAATTCGAGCGCCGAAATATCCTGGACGATTTCGAGTACGGGATCTACGACTGCTTCACGGACAGCATCGTCTACGGGAACTATGTGAGCCTCAACGACAGCGTGCGCACCGATACGGTCGCACACACTGAACTACAGAAACTCGATCAGGATGGGCATTATTTCGGTGTACTGTTCCCGCGTCGCGACCTCCCTCCACCGCCCAGTGCCCGCGCGAGTGCGTTCACGTGGATCTTCCCGGCGATCGTAACGCTCATCGTCTTCGCTTTCCTCGCGTACAGCGTATGGACGATCCTGCGGCAGAAGAAACTGGGCGAGATGAAGAACGACTTCATCGGGAACATGACCCACGAACTGAAGACGCCCATCAGCACGATCGCCCTAAGTAGCGAAGTGCTTGCGGACCCGGGCATCGTTAACGAACCGGACCGGTTGCGCGAATACGCCAAGATCATCCGCACGGAGAACGAACGCTTGCGCATACAAGTGGAACGTGTGCTTCAGCTGAGCACGTTGGAAAGCGGAGAACTGCAACTGAAGAAGACGGCCGTGGATATGCACAAGGTCATTGCGCACGCGGCTGAGGCGTTCACCTTGCAATTGCGAGAGACGAATGGGACGATGGAACTGGACTTATCAGCAAAAAACCTCACCGTGGAAGGGGACGCCGTTCATCTCCACAACGTGATCTTCAACCTGTTGGACAATGCAGTAAAGTACGGCGGGGACACCCCCCGCATTGTGGTGAGAAACGCTAGCGATCGGGTTGCCCTCCGAGTAAGCGTTGCCGACAGCGGTATCGGCATGAAGCGGGAGCACCTCAAACACATCTTCGATCGTTTCTATCGTGTGCCGACCGGCAACATCCACAATGTGAAAGGCTTCGGCCTTGGGTTGCACCACGTGCAGCAGATCATTAAAGCGCACGGTGGTCGCATTGAAGTAGCCAGCGAACCGGGCAAGGGCAGCACCTTCACCGTTGAACTTCCGCTGATGTGACGATGCCGCACCACCGATCCAATTAAGACCGGAACATGAGTACTCCAAAAGCCAACATCCTCCTTGTCGAAGACGACGCCAACCTTGGCTTCGTGATCCACGACATGCTGAAGCGCAAGGGATACACCGTGCACCTGTGCCGCGATGGCAAGGAGGGTCTCAAGTATTTCAATGAGCACGCATACGATCTGTGCATCCTGGATGTGATGCTCCCGCACAAGGATGGATTCAGTTTGGCGGAGGATATCAGGACCACCAATGAGCACGTCCCCATCGTGTTCCTTACGGCAAAGAGCCAGACCGATGATCGGATCACGGGGTTCAAGGCAGGCGGCGATGACTACGTTACCAAACCTTTCAGCCACGAGGAATTGGCCCTACGTATTGAAGCGATCCTCCGACGCACATTGGGCAAAGGCGACAGCAAGCGCGAGCGTGACAACTTCACCATTGGGGCATACGCCTTCGACTTCCGCAACCTTTCACTCGGTCATCCCACCGGGGATCGCAAGCTCACGAAGCGCGAAGCCGAGGTACTACGGCTGTTGTGCATGCACCAAGACCAAGTCCTTCCCAGGGAGTTGGTCCTGAACATGGTTTGGGGAGACGACACCTATTTCCTTGGCAGAAGTCTCGATGTGTTCATCAGCCGCTTGCGCAAGTATTTGCGCGAGGATCCCCGTGTTGCCATCAACAATGTGCATGGCGTCGGGTTCAAACTGGTGGTGGAATAGCCTCAGAAGAGCAACCGGTAGAGCGGGATCGGGAAGAATCCCAATTGGTACTCGGTCACCACTTCCTGCGTGCGATCGTCGAAATACTGAGCGTAGATGTTCCTCGTGCCTGTAACGTTCTGCAGATCGATGCCCAACTCGTGCGTCACCCGTTTTCGTTGCATGCGGTAGAAGAGCTTCACATCCGCACGGAAATAGGGATCGTACTGAAGTTCGTTCGTGCGCGACCCGTCCCGGATATCCCGGCGCAGTGCGATCGAAGCGTCGAGATCAATGGGTGTGTACCGTCGCCCACCGGCGAAAGTCCCCTTCAGATCCACCGAAATGTTGTTGCCGCGCTTACCCACCTTCCATTCACGTCCCGCCAGTGCATTGACCACATAGCCGGCATCGAAGGTGGTACTGCGCCATACCATATCACTGGCCCGCGCCTCGCTTTTGAAGATGCTCACGGTGAACAGGCTGTAGAAACCCTTGCTGAAGGTTCGTTCCACGGTCATCTCAATACCATAGTTGCGGCCGTTGCCCTCGTTCACCAGATCATCCTCCGTTGGCGAGCCGAAGTCAGCACCGGTGTTGAGCATTGTGAAGCTGCTGCTGTCACGTTCAACGGGCACCCCGAAGAGCCACTGGTAGTACGTTTCCAGTTTCACGCGCCAGTCCGCGCCCAGCCTTCGGTCGTACGCCAGCACGCCGTGGTGGCTTCGCGTGAAACCAAGTTCCGAGTTGGTGGTAGGCGAACCATCGGGCCGGGAGTTGAAGTACACGGGCAATGGCTGCAATTGCGAATGCAGGCCATAGGCAACGGACCACGTCCCTACGTCGGAAGGCTTGTATGAAAGACCCGCACGCGGCTCAACCACAGCAGCGTCGGACAAGTCGTGGTACTGCCCATGTAAGCCAATGTTCAGCACGAGCTTCTCCGTGAAGTGGTGCTTCCAGTTCGCGTAAGCCTGACCGAGCAACTGTGAGCCCGCTCCAGTCTGTAGAACATCCCACGCACCGCCACCATCGGCGGAATCCAACCGGTAAAGCTCCTGCATGAAGGAGACATCATAATAGTTCGCGACGAGTCCGGCAGTGATGGTGTTCCTTGCATTGATCTTATCGCGGAGTTGAAGGTGCCCAACGTATGTGCGCTGCTCATTGTCGCTGTTCCAAACAGGATCCCGGTCCAACAAGGTGATCTCATCGGGTGAACCCGTGCTCCACGTAAGCGAATCAACGTTCGTCCTCTCCTGTTGGTAGGTCGCGGCAACCGTCAGCTTGGTGCTGATGTTCTCATTGTACCACTTCGTCCAAGAAGCACCGCCAATGCCGGTGGCGTTCTTGTTGATGATGTCTTGCGTATCCGTTCCGAAGAGGTCATTGTCATTGCGCTCGCTGAAATCGGTTTCTCTGCCCAACAGGTCCACGCTGCTCGTACCGCCAAGCCCGAACAATGTGATCCGGTTGCGGCCCTTCATGGGGAAGTTCAGCTTGAAACTCAGGTCCTGGTATTTCGGCACCGCCGCACCCGTCCCGAACTCCAGGCCCACCGCTTGGAACGCCTGCAACGTGCTGTAGCGATAGTTCACCAAGTAGCTGCTGTGGCTCGCGCTGTCGATGGGTCCTTCGGCCCCCAGTTCGAATCCGTTGAAGCCGATCTGCGTCAGGAACTCGTGCTCCTGATCGTTGCCGCTGCGCATGTTCAGGTCGAACGCACCACTGATCGCGTTGCCATACGTAGCGGGGAAAGCGCTCGTCATGAAATCGCTTTTCGCCAGCGTATTGTTGTTGAGCATGCCTACCGGTCCGCCCGTACTGCCGAAGCTGTTGAAGTGGTTCGGGCTGGGAATGTCAACGCCTTCCAACCGCCAGAGCAGACCGCTGGGAGAATTGCCACGGATGATGATGTCGTTGCGCCCATCGTTGGCGCCGCTCACCCCGGCGAAATTGGTGGCCATGCGGGCCGGGTCGGCCCGACTTCCGGCGAAGCGTTCGGCCATGGCCGCATCGAACGTGCGTGCGCTCAGGGTCGTCATCTCGTTGTTCAACTGATCGCTTGCAGCGTTGCCCCCCTTCACCACGGCATCTGCGAGCTGCTTAGCCTCCGGCTCCAGTTCAATGTCGAGCACCAGTTCCTTCGCGCTCAATACCATCAACGGCGTTGTGGCCAAGGGCTTGTAGCCCATCACGGCTACTTGAAGCACTTGACGACCGACGGGCACATTGCGTAGAGTGAAGCGGCCTTCCAGATCGCTTTCCGCTTGGATCATTGGTAGGGCATCCTTCACGGCAACAACGGCGAATTCCACCGGGCTTCCACTTTCAGCATCCAGGACACGTCCACGGATGGTCTGAGTTTGGGTTTGTGCGAACAGGGGCACCGCAAGAACAGCGACCACTACTACTGCACATGTCCTTCGTAAGAAACCCGGAACCGGTGGACTGATGCACTGCATGAGCTTGTATTGACGGCACAAATGTTCGGTGCGCATCGGAAGGTCAACGTTGACTTGAGTTAAGAAATCAAGCCCTGTGATGAGCGGTCGGTGAATAGGACAACTTGCCGATCACCGCAACGAAAGATCTGACAAGTCAGACCTCGACGGATTTCCGTGTCAAACGTGCGCGGATGCGGCTCAAACTCTCCGGCTTCAACCCCAAGTAACTCGCGATGTACTTCTGCGGCACCCGCGCCATCACTTTTGGGCGCTCCTTGATCAGGGCGAGGTAGCGCTGTTCAGGTGTATCGAACAGCAAGCTCCGCGTGCGCCGTGAACTTCCGGTGAAGATGTGCTCGGCGATCAACCGGCCCATGCGTTCGGCCATTGGGCTGCTGGCGTAGGTGCGCTGCAGATCGGCATAGTTGAAGCGCACAAGCGTACATGGCTCCATGGCTTGCAGGCCGACCGCACTGGGTGTACGTGTCAGGAAACTCTCGTACTCGGTGGCATAGTTGCCCTCGAAAAAGAACTGCTCCGTAAGGTCTTCGCCATCGTGGATCCTGTATGCGCGCACAAGCCCAATACCAAGGAAATGAACGTGGTCGCACACATGGCCGATCTCCAGCAAGTGCTGCCCTTTGTTGAACGAAGCCGGTTGCATGATACCTGCGAAGCGCGCCCATTCATCCTCAGGAAGCTTCACCAATTGGTCGCTGTAGGTTCGGAGTTGGGCAAGCAGTTGCTCCATGTGCCGAAAGTAGCTGCTACCCAAGACGCGAACGGCGGCCTCATTGCCGCCGTCCGCGTCCCATTCCAACCCAACCTATTATCCGGATCCGAGAAGTTGCTTCACAATGGAAGCGATCTGGCTGCCGTCGGCTTTGCCGGCCATCCGCTTGTTCGCTTCGCCCATCACCTTGCCCATGGCAGCCATGCCGCTGGCACCCAGGTCCGCGATCACTTTCGCGACTTCCGCACGCACATCCGCTTCGCTCAGGCGCGCTGGCAAATACGCTTCGATCACCTTGGCCTGTACCTCTTCCTCTTGGGCGAGATCCTCTCTACCCTGTTGCTTGAAGATGGATCCCGCTTCCGCACGCTGCTTGTGGAGTTTGCCGAGGATCTTCAGACCTGCATCCTCGCTAATGCCCTCGCCCCCACCCTCCTTGGTCAGTTCCAACAGGATGGCGCTTTTGATCGCACGCAACGCGTTCAGCTTGTCCTTGTCCTTGGCAAGCATCGCCGACTTGATGTCGGCGTCAATGCGGCTTTTAAGATCCATGCGGGTGATCAATCCACGTTGTCGTGGAGGAACGGATTGTTCTTCTTGATCTCCGTGCGGCGCTCGCCGTTCTCGTCGGTTTCTTCGCTCAACGTGTAACGGCTCACGTTGCTTTCGGTGCTGCGCGGCCCATCGGTGAGCGTGAGGTTCTTGCGCTTGTAGGCGGGTTCGCGCTCCAGATCGGCCAGCCCGTTGGGGCTGCGCAGCTTCAACGTCAACTCACGCATTTTGGCAATGCGGTCCTCCACGCGCATCTGGTGCTCGGCCGGGGCCAAACGGTCGTTGCGCACGGGTTCCGAAGGCTGATGGTTCTGGACCGGGTCAGGCAACAGCTGATGCACGATCTTCTCCGGCGCAGGTGCAGGCGGCGGCACAACGGTGCGCTGCTCGTTGGTGATCTCGAACTCGAAGGTGCTTTGGGTAAGCGGCTCTTCCACTTTCGGTGCAGCCGGCGGTTCCGGGGCAGGTGCGGGCGCAGCGGCGCGCACGGGCTCAACCACCTTCAAATACGGCTCGCTGATCTGCGGCTCTGGTTTCGACTGTGGTACTTCCACCTTGGGCAAAGGCGCTTCAACGCGCGGCACTGAGATCGCCACGGGATTCACGATAGGCTGCGTGATCATCGTAGGCACATCCGCTGTCAGCGGCGTGACTTTCCGCTCCGGTTTTGACGGTTCCAGCGTAGCGGCATCGGGTTGCACACGGAAACCCGTCGCGATCACCGTTACCCGCACCTTCTCGCCCAACGTCGTGTCCTGGCAATATCCCCAGATCACATCGGCGGTACTGCCCGCGGCGTCCTGGATGTGGTCCGTGATCCCGGTGATCTCGTCCATCAACACCTCTTTGTCCCCGTAGGTGATGTTGAGCAGCACGTACTTGGCACCACTGATATCGTTGTCGTTGAGCAGCGGTGAAGCCAATGCTTCCTGCGCCGCCCGCAATGCACGGTCCTCGCCAGCACACTCAGCGCTGCCCATGATAGCGACTCCACTGTTGCTCATCACGGTCTTCACATCCTCGAAGTCGGTGTTCACCTTACCGGTAACCGTGATGATCTCCGCAATACCACGGGCGGCGGTAGTGAGCACGTTGTCCGCGTGGATGAAGGCTTCGCCGACGTTCAGGTTGCCGAAGAGCTCGCGCAGCTTCTCGTTGTTGATCACGAGCAGTGTGTCGACGGCTTGACGCAATTCCTCGATACCGGCGGTCGCTTGCAGCTTCCGCTTGCGGCCTTCCCAAGAGAAGGGCATGGTAACGATGCCTACGGTGAGGATGCCCATCTCACGCGCGATACGGGCGATCACCGGGCCTGCACCCGTACCCGTGCCACCACCCATGCCAGCGGTGATGAACACCATTTTGGTGCGCGTACCGAGGAGTTGGCGGATCTCCTCGATGTTCTCCTGTGCGGCTTGGTTGCCACGCTCAGGGATCGAGCCCGCACCCAATCCTTCGGTAAGCGCTATGCCCAATTGCAGCTTCACCGGAACGGGGCTGATATCGAGCGCTTGTTTGTCGGTGTTGCAGATGATGAAGTCCACGCCCTTGATGCCTTGGGCGAACATGTGGTTAACGGCGTTGCTGCCACCACCACCCACGCCGATCACTTTGATGATCGACGACAGTTCTTTTGGGAGATCGAATTTCATGGCCTTGGGTTTGGTCGAGGGAGATCGTTGGTTTCCCGGCTTTCTCGGGGCCTGTACGAAAGTCCGGTTATGGGAATGGTGCTCTGCGTGTTGATCGGGTGTTCTGTCAACGGCCCGGTGTTCACTCGTGATCGTCGTCGAGTATGCCTTTGGCGCCTTCGAGAACACGGGTGAAGAAGTTGCCCGCCGTGCGGCTGCTGTGGTCCTTGACTTTCGGAGCCGCGACCTTCTCCTCCTGCGGGCGGCGCGCGAGATGGTCGAAGCCCTTCATCACCAATCCAACGCCGGTGGCGTAGAGCGGGCTGGTCACATCATCCACCGTGCTGTTCGCCAAATGCTCGTTCGGGTAGCCGATGCGCGCAGGAAGGCCGGTCACGTACTCGGTGAGTTGCTTGAGGTGTTTCAGTTGCGCGCCGCCACCTGTCAGCACGATACCGGCGATCATTTGGTTCTCCAACCCGCTGTTCTTGATCTCGTAGTGCACCTGTTGGAGGATCTCCTCCATGCGGCTCTGCACCACCTCGGCCAGCATGCGCAGGCTGATCTCCTTGGGTTCGCGGCCGCGCAATCCTGGTATGCACACCACTTCGTTGTCGCGGTTCTCCGCTGCCAAAGCGCTACCGAACTTGGTCTTCAACTGTTCCGCTTGGTCGCGCATGATGCTACAGCCTTGGCGGATATCGTCGGTAACGACGTTGCCACCGAAGGGGATCACGGCGGTATGGCGTATGATGCCGTCGAAGAAGATCGCGATGTCCGTTGTGCCACCACCGATATCGACCAACACCACGCCCGCCTCCTTCTCCTCGGCGCTCAGCACCGCATCGGCACTCGCCAGCGGCTCCAGCACCAAGCCTGTGACCTCCAGCCCTGCACGATGCACACACTTGTTGATGTTGCGCGCCGCCGTGATCTGGCCGGTGATGATGTGGAAGTTCGCCTCCATGCGAATGCCGCTCATACCGATCGGGTCCTTGATGCCCTGCTCGTTGTCCACGATATACTCTTGGGGCAGCACGTGGATGATCTCCTCACCGGGAGGCATCACCAGCTTGTGCATGTCGTCGATCAATCGGTCGATGTCCTTCTGTTGGATCTCATCCTCCAGGGTGTCGCGGGTGAGAATGCCGCGGTGCTGCAGTGAGCGGATGTGCTGGCCGGCGATGCCCACATGCACTGATCGGATATTGATCCCGAAGCTGTCCTCCGCGGCCTTCACCGCCAGTATGATGCTATCAACGGTCTTTTGGATATTGGCCACCACACCACGCGTCACACCGTCGCTTCGGCTCTGCCCTTTGCCCAGGATCTCGATCTTCCCCTGCTCGTTCTTGCGGCCCACGATGCAGGCGATCTTGGTTGTGCCGATGTCCAGGCCGGCGACGATGTCCTGATTGTTGCTTTCCATGATGGATCAGTGTGTTGGCGTTGTGGTTGGGTTGCGGTTGGTGGCGATCACTTGGTCGGTGAATCGCAGGTCGATGCGTTGGTAACGGCGCCAATCGCCATTGGCTATTCCTTGCGTGTAGAACACGTTCAACTTGTCGAGGTGTTGATGCAGTTTATCTCCGAAGCCCACTTGCACCCGCCTCGGACCGACACGTGGTATCAGTTCCAATTGACCATCGGGCAGTACAGCGATCTGGTCGATCATGGCATTCCAGAAAGCATCGGACCTGAGGGTGAGGACGGCATTGAATACCAAGGCTGCGCGTGAGTTGGGCGCAGTGGTGTCGGCCACCAGCACATTGCGCACACCGGTGGAAGTCGCCGGTTCGAACACGTTGCCCACGGCCACCGGCACACGGGCGGTCCACGTGTCGCTCACCGGCATGGTCCAACCTTCCTTGTCGATGTAGAAACTGTGACCGTTGGCATCGATCACGCGAACGATCGGTTCGCGTTGGCGCACGCGCACGTGCAGCTTCCCGTCCAGCGTATGATAGGCGTCGGCATCGGCTACAGTAGGCAGGGTGCGCAGACGATCCTCGATCTGCTTGATCGGCAATTCACCCAACGCCATACCGGTCACCGGTGCCTCATCGTTCACCTGGGCGCGCACTGCATCGGCATCCAGGAAGTGCATGTCCGAACGGCCGTCCACATCGATCACGAGCTCGTTGCATACAGCACTGTCGTTCGTGGCCTCAACAAAACCAAGGGCGGTAAGCAGCAGCACCGCGCCGCCGATATAGGCGACCGGGCGCAACCACTTCTTCGTCCCTTGGGGCTTCTGGCTCATCGCTCGCGCTGGTTCAAAAGGTTCACGATCGCGGGTACGCTGCGGTCGATGTCGCCTGCACCAAGCGTCATCAGCACATCGATCCCACGACCTTCGAGTTCCTTCAACAAATCTTCCTTCTTCACTAGTGCTTTGCGCGCGATCGGCACGCGTTCTAACAACCAAGCACTGTTGATGCCCTCGATCGGCTCCTCCCGGGCCGGGTAGATCTCCAGCAGGATCAGCTCGTCCAACAGCGCCAACGCACTGGCGAATCCATCAACAAAATCGCGGGTACGCGTGAAAAGGTGTGGCTGGAAAATGCCGGTGACCGAGCGCCCCGGATACATCTCCCGCGCACTGCGGATCGCCGCCTCCAATTCCTGCGGATGGTGGGCATAATCGTCCACATAGACACTTTTTGCGCCCTTGAACCGGACATCGAAGCGTCGCTCAACGCCTTTGAAGGACGCCAGTCCCTGTCTCAAACGCTCGGGTGTTACACCCAATTCCAAGGCGATCGTGCTGGCCGCAACCGCGTTCTCCACGTTGTGGCGACCCGGCATGCCCAACGTGAGGCCGGTGATGGAAACTCCTCTGGCATGGAGGTCGAAGTGGTACGCTGCGTTCTCCACACGCACGTTCATGGCGTATGCATCGCTCGGTTCCATCAAGGTGTACTCCTTCACGTTGGCATGGCGCAACCGGCCGCTCAAACCACGACGTGCAAGCACGGTTCCCGTGCACAACGCCGCGAACTGCGCGTACGCTTCGTACATCGCTTCCTCTGTTCCGTAGATGTCCAAGTGATCGGGATCCATGGCCGTTATGATGGCCTCGCTGGGGCGCAATTGCAGGAAACTGCGGTCGTACTCATCCGCTTCCACAACGTTCACTACGGCATCGTTGTCAAGCAGGATGTTGCTGCGATAATTCACGCTGACGCCACCGAGGAACGCATTGCAACGAACACCACCCTCGCGCAACAAGTGTGCAAGCATGGTGCTTACGGTGGTTTTGCCGTGCGTACCGGCCACAGCTACAGTGCGCCGGTCCATGGTGATCAGTCCAAGCAGTTCCGCACGCTTCACGATGCGCGCGCCGCGATCCTCCCAATACTTCAGCAGCGGACTTGAAAGGGGAACTGCCGGTGTGCGCACAACAAGCACATCCTTCGCATCCGCATTCCGGAACTCATCCGGTATGAGACGGGCGTCTTCGGAGAACATCAAGTGGATGCCTTCGCCTTGCAACTGCCCCGTGATCTCACTGGGCGTGCGGTCGTAACCGGCAACGGTCGCACCGTGCCGACGGAAATACCGCGCAAGGCCGCTCATGCCGATGCCACCGATGCCGATGAAGAAGAGCGTATGTGCGTTATGGGTGCTCATTGACGGGCAAGGCGGATGGTTTCAGCAGCGATGGCTTCGGCTGCGTTGCTCATGCCCAACGAGGCCATGGCAATACTCAAACGTTCACGGGCGGCCGCATCGTTCATCAACCCGATAATGCGCAGCCCGAGCTCCTGCTCAGTGTTCTCGTCACGTACGAGAACCGCTGCATGGCGGTCGGTAAGCGCACGCGCGTTCTTGGTCTGGTGATCTTCAGCAGCAGTTGGCAGCGGCACCAGGATGGCCGGCAACTTCACCAAGCACAATTCACTCACACTGATGGCACCTGCACGTGCAACCACCAGATCGGCGACCGCATAGGCCAAGTCCATGGGCGCAACGAACGCGCTCACCTGGCAATCCGCATAACCGACGCGCGCCACCGCCGCTCCCGCTTTTTGCAGATACGTGGTACCCGTTTGCCAGATCACCTGGATGTTGTTCTCCTTCGGCAATGGCAACGCGGCTTCAATACCCTTGTT
>CADECG010000090.1 GCA_902825795.1 uncultured Bacteroidota bacterium | reverse complement strand
TACGCTTCCTTCAGGATGGCGAGGTGGTGCGTGTTGTGCGCGATCTGGCAAATGAGGTGACGTTGCCCGCTGGCGCGGTGTTCGATAGGTTGTTGGAGGCGTTGCAACTTGACCTTCCGGAAGCGGAACTACAGGCCGAGTTGTCGCAGCGTATAGGCCTGGAGGCCGGTATTGTGGATAACCTGCTTGCCCGTCTTTTTGAACTGCACCTCTTGGAGCGCTTCGATCCGCAGGAGGTGAAGTATGAGCGGTTCGATAGGCAGCAGTTGTTGTGGGACGCGTTCGAGCCGGTGAGCGACAACGCCATGAGCGTGCAACGACAAGAGCGGCTGGCCCGAGCGCATGTGCTCGTGCTCGGTCTTGGAGGCATAGGCCATCACATTGCGCTATCGCTGGCCGCGGCCGGTGTGGGTGCGCTCACTTTGGTGGACGATGATGTAGTGGAGGAGAGCAACTTGCACAGGCAGATCCTCTTCGCCGCTAAGGATGTCGGTAGGAAGAAGGTCAGTGCAGCTCGAGATGGCCTCCTGCGCATCTCCCCAGCCTGCTCGATCAACACGGTGGAAGCCGTCGTTCAAAGCGCGGGTGATTGGCAGCGCATCATGAGTCCGCTGAACGATGTGCGCCATGTTGTGTTAAGCGCGGACAAACCCGTGCAACTGGTGGAATGGCTCAGCGATAGTCGGGTGGAACATGCATACCACTTCATCAAATGCGGATACATGACCACCCAAGGCCTCATCGGCCCTTTGCTCGGCCCTGATACAAAAGACTATGGCGAACTTTACCGTTCATGGTCGCCGGTGATCGATGAACAGCCGGAGCACATCAAAGCGTTCAATGCACGCAGCATCGCACCCACCATGGCGGCCAGCAACGCCATCATGGCCAACGTCGCGGCGCTCGAACTGATCAAACACATAACGGGAGCGGGAGCGCTCACGTTGTTGGGAAAGCGATTGCTGTTGGACCTGAACACCTATTCCATTCAACCTGGTTGACATGGCGCGCTCCACTTGGTTGCTATTGCTCTTGATCATATGCACGACTTCGCGTGGGCAAGAGATGGACATCGACAGCCTGCGGGCAAGGTTGCACATCGCCGAGCACGATACGAGCTACGCCAACACCGCTTACTATCTGGCGAGGAACCTCTACTACGAAGGAGAGCTGGACAGCACACGGATGTATGCCGCGCAGGCGATCGACCGCCTTCAGCGACGCAGCGCGCTCACCCAACGCGACCTGTTCTGGCTCACCCAACTCACGCGTATGCGCGGCATGGGCTGGTACTCAGCATCGCGCTTCGATTCAGCCATCGTGGCCTTCCAGGAAATGTACCACTACTCCCAGCGAGCAGGGATCACCAAGGACATGGGCGCGGCATTGAGTTACCAAGGTTTCGCGTTGCGCGGGATCGACGACCCGGAAGGCGCGCTTGCCGTGGTACACCGGGCGGTACAAGTCCTGAGCACACTCCCGTACGGCCCGGACATCGCCAATGCCTACCACGAATTAGGAACGATACATGCCGACCTAGGGCACACGGACAGCGCCATCCACTGGTATGCACGATCCATCGAGCTATACAAGGTGCAAGGCAACGATCATCACCTGGCAACCACCTTAAGTAATATCGGCGACGCTTACCATCTAGCCGGGCGCTGGCACGAAGCGGATTCCGTACAACTGGTTACACGGGGCTTGCTGCATACGCTCACCGACCCCATGGCCTACAACCGCTGGGCGACCGGTGAGGCGCGCATGCTCCTTCGGCAAGGCGAGCACGCGCGAGCAACGCTGCTCTTGGACAGCGCCATCGCCATGGCCAGTGCAATGGAGGATCACAACGCGGCGCATCACCTGTTAAAGGTGCGCGCCCTCGCCCATGCACGAGCGGGCCGCATGAACGCAGCGTTCGCGGACGATGACGCATCGGTACGGGCACACGACGATGATCTCGATCTGGAAAAAGTGCGGGCCACGGAACGTGCCCGTGGCGAATTCGAGCACGCGAAGAACATGGCCGTGGCGCAGGCCGAAGCGGACAAACAGCGCGCGCAGAAATGGGCGGCGCTCGCAGTGGGGCTGCTCGCATTGCTGCTCGCCCTCGTGTGGTACCGGTCCTACCGCGCGAAGAGCCGTGCGAACGAGGCGATCCAGCGGACGCAGGTTCAACTGGTGCAGAGCGAGAAGCAGCGCGAAGCCGAACTGGTGCGCACCCGCATCGCGCGGGACATCCACGACGAGATCGGTGCAACGCTTACGAAGATCCGCCTGCTCAGTGATGTTGCCGCGCAGTACGACCATTCGCAGTTCGAACTCACACGGCACTCACTGGAACGCATCGGCGATCACGCGCGGCACGTTGGCCAATCCATGAGCGACATAGTCTGGGCGGTGGATCCAGGGCGAGACACTCACCAAGGCATGTTGGACCACGTGCGCGAACTGAGCCGCCGCCTTTTGGGCGACAACGGCATCGACTTCAGCCTCGACCTGTCTTGTGGCAACCCGGACCAACTGATGGAACCCGACCTGCGGCGCGACCTGCACTTGGTCATCAACGAAGCCTTCAACAACATACTCAAGTATGCGAATGCCAAGCACGTTTCGGTGCACCTGAAGCTGAATGCAGTTCGGTTCGAACTCGGTATCGCGGACGATGGCTCCGGATTCAGCAATGGTACCGTGCTGGGCAGTGGCAACGGATTGCGCAATATGCGCGACCGCATCGCCAGACACGCGGGGAATTTGTCAGTGCAAAGCGCGCCTGGTGACGGAACCCGGCTCAGCGCGGACGGAACCCTCTGAGGCTCCTAACTTGCGGCGTGGCCGACCAACAGCGCTTGCATATCATCATCGTGGAGGATGATACCGAGATCCGCGACCTGACGCGCTTGATCTTGCAACGCGAACCGGACCTTGCCGTGGTGAAGTGTTACGCGAACGGCGAGGACTTCCTGAAGGAATGGCCTACCGTTGAAGCTGATGTGGTGCTAATGGACATCGGCATGCCCGGGAAAAATGGCATCGAGTGTGTGGCAGAAGCGAAACCTAAGCGCTCGCATACGCTGTTCATGATCACAACAGTGTTCGAGAACCCGGCCTACATCTTCCAAGCACTGTGCGCGGGTGCCAGTGGCTACCTACTGAAGAATACCGGCGCAAAGCAACTGGTGGAAGCCGTGCGTCAATTAGTTGAAGGCGGCGCGCCCATGAGCCCGGCGATCGCCCGGCTCGTTGTGGACTCCTTCCAATCGCAAACGCGTGCACGCATAGCCGACCACGACCTGACGCCGCGCGAAAAAGAACTCATAGATGGCTTGGCACAAGGGCTCATGTACAAGGAGATCGCTGAACGTATGGGCTGCAGCACGGGCACCGTCAAAGTCCACATCCGCAATGTGTATGACAAACTGCAGGTGAACAGCCGCCACGAAGCAGTCAGAAAGGTGTATCCTGGTGGGGTATGAATCCGCCCATCTCCAATGCCGTCACCGCCGAACACGGTCGTATTCTAGTCCGGTTCCCACCCGCGCTAAAGGCGTTGGTGGAAGCTGAACTCGCGGCAGGCAACACCATCGTGGACGCTGGTGCCGGGCATCCTGCACCCCCTGCGGGTGACATGATCAAACTGGCGCACGACCTGCGCACACGTATCCCGAATGCGAACGATGGGCTTTCGGCGCACGCGCGCAACACATCCACGCACCATACCGAGATCACCGATGCTGACCGTTTCTTCTTCATCCTCACCGCCGCGCACCCTCCTCCTCCGCCGCCCGATATGGATGCCATCCGTAACGCGCGCAACTATTCCCCACCTCCGCCGGTAGCACCAGTAGTACACGCGCCGGGCAAGGTTGAAATGGATTACCGTGGCGAGATGCTGATCTACCACGAGACCGAGCGCCGCACGGATATCATTTGGACCTGGAGCCGCGGCAACCACTATTACAGGTCATCGCTCACGCATTGGTGGTATCCAGCCGAGCGCCGCAGTGTGCCGCTGACCGAAGAAGAGAAAGAGGCCGTGCTGGCCAAGTTCATCGCTTACGGCCATGCGCATATCGGCAGCAACATCAAGGTGGTTGACTGATCGCGACCTTCGCCGTAGAACCCCGAGATCATGAGTTGGAAGATCGCCATCCTTGTTGCGCCGCTCACCGGTGTGATCACTGCGGTGGTAACAGCACCTGTGGCCGATAAAATGACGAAGCTGCACGGAGTGAGCGACAGGGAAGGCGGCCGCGGCATGGCCATCTTTTTCCTGTTCGTTCCTGCCGGGTTGATCGGCGGCTTCCTCTTCGGGCTGCTCGGTACCAAACTGGTCCACGCCACGGAGTGGATCCACTTCTGGAAAGCCAGCGGCGTGTCGTTGCTCATGAGCCACGCGGTGCTGTTCGGCATTTCGGGACTGAGCATGTTGGGGCTGCCGCGACCTCCGTTGATCGATGGTCATCCATTGGCGTTGGAAGTGGAAGTGCTCGTTCCTGTGGCACGTGTTCCCAGCGGAACGTTCGACCAGCAGTACCTGCGCACGAGTTTGTACGCCGGCCCCAAGGACAACCAGTACGCGGAGATCGACACAGCGCATATCCGCACGGAGAACGGCTTCATCGTGGTGCCTGCCAAAGTCGATCTCAACAGCCGCAGCGACTTCCGCATGTTCTCCTTCCAAGCCGAGGACACCATTTCCGTAACGCTGGACCCACTACCCCTGTTCGCCAGCCCAACGGCCAAGGATCTGCAATGGACCCAACCCACACCCATGCGTGAGTCCACCATAACAGGCAGCGCGTACACGGACATTCTGCTGCGCATGCGCGTCGTGAAGCAGGAGCGCACTACAGAGTGACCGGTCCCGCTCAGGTCTTCCTCTGCCCCAGCACCGCCTCCACCCAAACCTGCGCCTCCGTTTCCTGCGTGAAGAATTTTACAGGGAACGGTGCCGGGTGCAGCGCATAATACAGTTCGAGGATGTTGGTGAAGGTGGGGTTGCGGCTAACGATGGCCAGCGCCAGCGTGAAAACCTCGGTGCCTTGGTCCTTGTAATGGTTCTTGCCCAATACGCTCGGGCTGAAGTCGACGTCATCCGGGGCGACGAGGATCACCGCATGGGGTGTATCGGAGCAGTGCTTCTTCCGTGCGTCCATGCTCAGTTGGAAACTCGCCGGGTCTGCGACCGTGCCCGGTTTGAAACGCACGATCACCAGATCGGGGCGCATGCGCTCCATGGTGGCCGGACCAAGCTCGATAAGTGGGGACATGAGGTGCAGGTGGGGACATCGAAAGTAGGTGCGGCCACTCGCCGCGGCCTACTCTTTCACGAACCGCAGCATCCGGGGCATGCCGTCGCCAGTGGTCAGCTCGATCAAATACGCACCGGCAGGAATGCCCTCGACCGAGATCGTACCGTTGTTCGGCCGTCCTTCCCGGAACAGCGCACCAGCCGCGCCTAGGATCCGATAACACTTCAGGTCCTCACCGCCGACAACACGCAGCACGTCTTGCACAGGCATCGGAACGATCGACACGCCGGAAGTCGCGGGCGGACGCACACCAATACCTACGTTGTATGGCTGTCCAACATATACCATCAAGAAGCTGTTGGTCGCCACTTTCACCACGCTCGGATCGCCGCCGAGAATATTGGTGTTCACATAGCCGGTCCAAACGCCGCCGTTCGGTGAAGCATTGTACCAAATGCCGTTCGGCCCAGTGCCATAGAACCGCAACTCGGTGAAGCCGTTCACCATGTAGTTGCCCGTCCAGTTGTGTAGCACGTCGCTCGGGATCATGGAAACGGGGAAAAAGTCGAGTCCATCGGGGGTGACATAGTGGTAGGCGCCATCCTGCGGAGCCCCTGCTGGAGAGAGATAGTGCCACCCTGGGCCGAACTCTATCACGGCTGGATCGATCACGCGGTTGTCTGCGACATCAACACGAGCGCCGGGCTCGTATTGGTAGTTGATACCATCCGTGCTCACGGCCGAGTACGTGTTCACAGTAGAGTCCAGCAGCGGAGGTATGCCAGCGCTGCTGGAGAAGTAGATGCGCAGGCTGTCGCCACCGAGTTGCACCAATGTGGGATCGAAGGGCCGTTGGTAGTTCGGCGGAAGTCCGTTGACGACGATCGGTGCGGGCACCGTCCAGTTCTGCCCATTGTCATAAGAGAACTTCACGGCCACCCGGTCCCACGTGGGCGAAGGATCGGGCTGACGGAACCATTGAAAAGCCGCGATCAGCGTGTCGCCTCGCCAACGCACTACCGATGGCACACCAGCGGAATCCTGAAAGATGGTCGGCACATTGAAGGTGATACCATCGCCGCTCCATGTCATCTTCAGCGGGCGTTCCCACGGAAAGCCTTGGGCCCCGCAGAGCTGTGATGCGAGGAATGCGGCAACGAGTGACCAACCAGTCTTCATGTAAAGCACATTGGAGATCGTCGAATTTCGGTATTGTCAGGAACAGCCAATACCAACCTGATCGCCGTGCCCTCGGTTCTACAGTACGACCAGCTTCCCGGTCTGCACCAAGCGCCTGCCATCGCGCACCGTGAAGAAGTAAGTGCCACTGCGTTCAATTGAATGATCCACGGCGACTTCCCCCGGCATCACAACAATGCGGTCCACTTCGCGCCAAGCCACATCGTGGATGGCAAGTTCAAAGGGGCCATCGCCTGTCAGCACTCCTTGGAAGTGGAACAAGCCGGTGCTCGGATTCGGGAAACACGTCAGCGGTGCTACATCTCCATTCTCCGCTACCCCATCCGGACTGCAAAACCCGGGGATGTTCGCATCCAACCAAGCCAAGCGCAGCGAGATCCACGCCTTCAGGGAATCAAGTTCGCCCGAATAAGTGGTCGCGAGCGGCCCGACATCGGGTGCGGGCCCACCGATGCCAAGGATCGGCCACTTCTGGAAGTGTCGGGCCTGCGCGTTCTGCACGCGGTCGCCGATGCTATCGATGAAGTTGAAAATGAACGTCGTGTCCAGCACCGTGGTGCGGTACTCATCATATGCGCACCGCAGTTCATTGTTGAAGGTGCTGTCCTGCAATAGGCGCACGTACCACCCGCAGGAGTAATTGTCGGTAGGGCAATCGTTGATATGGTGCGCCCAGCCCGATCCATCCGTGGCTTCGAAAATGAAGCAGCTCCAGATGTTCTTCCACGCCCAGTCGAAGTCCCATACGGGCCCCGCCTTCAACTTGCCTCCGTTGCTGTACTTGTCCTTGTGGAAGAACACGCTCTTCTTGAAGCCATCGTTGTTCCGGGATACTTCATTCACCAAGAAATAGTCGATGAAGGACTTTACGTCCATGTACTTACGGTAGCCAATGTTGGCATCGGCGAAGTCGGCGCCATAGAGCGCTGTTTCCAGACTGTCAACATAGTCGGCGATGTAGTTGCGCTGAGGCTGTGTAATGGTATCCGGATCGGGCTGGTGGTACACGAAGTGGATATCGAAGGTCGGATGGTCGATGGGCGAATAGTTCGACTCGAAACTGTTGTTGTTATCCCAGTAATTCTGTGTCAGTATGTACCCTCCCGTGAGTTCATCGCCGCTATTGTCCGTGCCGGTGAGGTTAGCGATGTCCACGCGCCCGTTGTCGCGTTTGATCCGTTCACCGAATAAGTAGATGCCCCTGTACATGCTGTCCACTAGTACCTCGCACAGATGTGTGCGCGAAGCATATTGGCCCATCCCTTCCGAGATCGCGAAGGCCAACTGGTTCTTCACCAGAGAGCGGTCATTGTAGTTCGAGAGCAGCACCCAATCGTTCTCGGCTGGCATGCCCAACAAGGCCACGTCGAGGTTCGCTCCAAGTGAGTCGCGTGTTTCAAGACCGTATGGCCGCTGCGGATAGCCGCTGGAAGAAGCCCCGCGGATCTCGATACCGATGTGACCGTTGTACACGTTCGACGGGTCGGTCATGTAAGTGATGGTGCCCGGGCCATTGTACTTGATCTCCATCAGCGCATTGATCTTCGGCTCATTCACGATCTCCTGACCTAGGGTGTGGATCAATACGATCGGCAGTTCCGAGCTATCCAGTACCACTGTGCCGGGATCGGTGACGCAGAGTTCGAAAGCACCAGTGGCGCCCCCATAGCCGTAGGCCTGGATCCATAGCGTATCCCCCACCGGCAGTTCATTGGCCATGGCCTGCGAGAAGTAGTCCGGTCCGCTATCATCATCGCAGCCTGCAAGAGTGAGGTTGAAACAGTCCGGACCGGTCCAGAGCCCAACGCCGGTATCGTTCAACCCACCGATGTTGAAGGTCGACACCACCACGTTCCCGGACGGTGGCACGGGCATGCTGTACCACACATCGCCGCCTTGGTAGTCGGCGCAGCCGGGGTTGATGCCCGTGCCGGGCGCTGCGCTGTTGTCAGCGATCACACAGTCCGCTGTATCGATGGGCAGCGCCGCGCAGGGCACAGCGCCTGCTGCGGGGATCTGGGTGCAATCCCCAATGCCGTTGAAGACAGAACCCGTGGCAGGGTCGGGCCCATCGGCAAAGACCACATTGCCCCACTGATCATACAGCACATAGGTGTTCTCATTCTCCCAATCCTGCGGCGCGTAGACCAGTTCCAGCATATCCCCAGTGCATACCGTGAAGGTTGCATCACTCCCAAAACCCGAGGCCGCGAATGGACCGTTGGCCACTCCGTTGACGAACACTGTCAGCTGGCCGCCATTCCAGCCGTCGCCATAACTATCGTTCATCTGGAGAATGTGGTCGCAGCATTGGGCTGCGAGCTTTTCATTGACCGAAAGAGCGATGGCAACGACCGTCGCAGCGCGAAGAAGGTTCATCATGAATGTCTGGCGGATGCGCCGCAAGATGGCCGATCCGGCGCAGCAACGGATAGTTTCGGGCCATGCAAGTAAGAGAAGCGTACGACCTGTGGTCACAGCAGTATGACACGAGCGACAATCGCACACGCGACTTGGAAGCTGTTGCGTTGCGTACCATGCTTGGCGAAGTGCCCTTCACACGTTGCTTGGAGATAGGCTGTGGCACTGGCAAGAACACCCAGTGGTTGATGACCCGGGCTCAACGCGTCACAGCGGTCGACCTGTCGGAAGGAATGCTGGCAAAGGCCCGGGAGAAGATCACACCGGATACCGTGCAGTTCGTCCAAGCCGATATTCTTCAGCCTTGGGACTTCAAGACGGGGCTGTTCGACCTCGTGACCTTCAGCCTGGTGCTGGAACACATCGAACACCTTGTCCCTGTATTGAAGGAAGCCGCGACAAGTCTCGCATCGGGTGGGTACGTGTACATCGGCGAGCTGCATCCCTTCAAGCAGTATGCTGGCACAAAAGCCCACTACAGCACGGAGCAGGGTGTGGAGGTGGTGACCTGCTTCGACCATCATGTGTCCGACTTTCTCCAAGCGGCCCGTTCCAATGGCCTCGAACTCCTTCAGCTCAGCGAACACTTCGACACCGATGACCGGTCCAAGCCCCCAAAGATCCTCTCGCTCTTGTTGGTGAAGAAATGAACGAGGGCCATACGGCCCTCGTTCATCAACGTCATCCGAAAAAGCAATTGTCTACTGCACCACTACGCGGCGCATCACCATAGCACCACCAACGTTGACCCGCATCGTATACACCCCGGCATCCCCGTGAAGGTCGATGGTCGTCACCGTGCCATTGATAGCACCGCGCTGAAGCACTTTTCCGTTCACGTCAACCACTTCATAGGTTGCAGCAGACGTGCTGTATGCGCCCATCGCGAGCGTTACCAAACCCGTGGTCGGGTTCGGATACAACGAGAAGTCCATGGCTCCATGCGCTACAACGCCCGTACTCAACCAGAGGAAGTCCGCGGAAAGGCTCGTGCAGCCGTTGGCATCGGTCACAGCAACCGTGTAGGTACCGTTCGCAAGCGCAACGTGGAACGCATCCGTTGCACCGCCCACCGGAACGCCGTCCAGATACCATTGGAAGGTTCCGCTTCCGGTGGAGAGCAACGAATCAGCCGATGAGGTGATCACAGGTACCGCTGGGAGCGCATTCTCTGTGACATCCACTGCGGCTGACGCATCACCTGCACAACCGTTCGCGTTCGTCACCACCACCGAGTACGTGCCGGTTGAATCGATAGTGATACTTGGTGCGGTGGCACCGTTGATCGCATTGCCGTCCACCGACCATTGGTAAGTGGCACCCGCCACCGTATCGATCGAAAGCACCACTGAACCGCCATCGCAGAACGTGACCGGTCCACCAGCGTTGATCACAGGCGTAGCTGGCACGCTGTCCACAACAACCCCTATCGCCACCGAGGCTTCCGAGGCACAATTGTTTCCGTTATAGGCCACCACTGTATAGCTGCCTGCGGTATCCACCAAGAGCGACGTGCCGTTGGCCCCGGGGATCGCGCCTAGATCAACGAACCACTGATAGGTAGCACCGGGCAGTATGCTGGCTTCGAGGAGCACGCTGCCACCCGCACAGAAGGTGGTATCGCCTATCACGGTCAACAATGGGACATCAACCGTTTCCACTGTCAGCATGATAGCGTCCGTGGTGAAGGTGCAGCCCGTGATGGTGTTCGTTACTTCGAAGGTGTACGCTCCGGCAAGCGAGGCGTCCATCAACGTATCCATGGCGCCCGGCACAGGTGCATTGTTCAAGTACCACTGATACGTGAGCGACGATTGCCCGGACGCATCATGCGCGGAGAACTGCGCCGATGCACCTGCACAAATGGTGTAGGCCAGCGTATCGAGCACATGTACCGGCGGTGCGTTCACTTCCACCACGATGGCGTTGGAAGTCGCCGTTCCACAGGCATTGTCGACAACAACAGTGTATGATCCGGCTGTGATCGCCGCGAGACCCGCGTTCGTCTCCCCAACGAGATCATTGCCGTCCAACTGCCATTGGTATCCAGGACCACCAACAGCGGTGAGCAGCACAGTGTCGCCGGTGCAGATCAATGTGGAACCTCCAGCACTGATGGCCGCCGTCGTAATTCCTCCGATCGTGATATCAAATCCATTGTCAGTGCCGATGAAGTCGGGGCTCGTTGAGATTACCCGGATACGATAACCGCTACCGAGCGGTGTGTTCGCGGGGATAGTGGCCGTGATCGAGCCACTTGTCGTGGAGATGGTATCGCCAATGTCAACGGGCGTAGTGAAATCACCGTTCGCATCCGATAGTTGTGCAGTGAAGTGGTTCGCTGCGATCAAGAAACCTCCGGCATTGTAAACCCCAGTCGCCTCGTACGGCACGCTCACTGTTGCACCCGGACAGATCGTCGTGGCCAGCGGTTGCACCACTTCAATGCTGCGTGGCACATCGTAGTAGTAGATCGCATTCACCACTTCGAAACCGAAGATCTCGGTGGTGTTGATCTGTAGGACCGGCACACGCAATCCTTGGGTCAGCCACTTGTATTCGCGGATGATCGGCCGATCGATCGCGAAACCAAAACCGAGCGAATCAATACCGATGGTGTCGCTGATCGCAAGGGTGGTCTTCACGCGCAGCACATCGAACGAACCTGCCGGGGTGGTGATGGCGCCCCAGCCATCAACGTCATTGTCACGGATCTGCCGGTAGCCATAGTAGCCGATACCCGGTAGATCGATGTTGTAGGAGGCGAAGTCAGAAGTGGCATCCCCGAATTGCACGGGCAGTTCATAGATCTCGTCGTGGTCTTCGAAAATGATCGGCACCGGTATGCCCGAAAGCTCAACCCCGTATCCAACTTTCCTGTAGGAAGATGAATTGCGGTAGTAGAACGTGTACGGATCTTCAATGGGCAGGATCTGGTTGAAGGTGATGTCAGCTCCGCGCTTTGCATGATTCGCACGGTTGTCATTGAAGAAGATGTCCGCGTAGGTGATGGCGTAGATGAAGTTAGTGGATGCGACCGTGAGGTACTCGGCCGTATCGCCCGTGTTCACCGTGAGGTTCGAGAAGTCCCAAATGTGCGCCGCGCCGGTGGTGGCGTAGTCGATGAACGGATTGGTGAACGCGCGCGTTCGGATCAGTTCATCGTTCGCATGTGGCATATCGTTCTGGCCGACCGATATCTGGGCCGAGGCGAGTATGGGCACAAAGAGCAGCGACAATACAACAGTAGAAGTACGAAGCATGTGTGGGTGGCTTTGCTGGAAAAGTAAGATCGCGATACAACCGCGGGCAAGCAGCCTGATCAACAGTTCCGCACATTCTTACGCACACCCCGCAGCGCATTCACCCATACTGAAGTTTGGTCACTTGCACTCACCCCTTGAGACGAGTCGCACACCCGCGCGCCAAGCCGAGCAGCGGTTCGGGTAGGTTTTGCGATCGCAGCCGCAGTACGGGTCGAACTCCAAGGTGCACGGACCATCGCGTTTCAGCGCAGGATCAGGGCATGGACCATCGGTCAGTATCCTCACCAAGTGCCCTTCGAAAACGTCTTTCTGTTCCACGTTGGCCACATGCCCTGCTTTGGCGATCATGATCAGGTGATCGGCAGGTAGCTCGTTCCGATAGGCGATCCCCCTGCCGGTGGAAGGCGGTATAAGCTTGTCTCCTTCGCCCCAGATCACGTACACCGGCATGGACCACATATATCGTTTGCTTGCGTATTGATCCTCGCGTTTCAGCAGATCCTGCAACAAGGCCAAGTACCCTTCTCGTTGTGCAGCGAAGTGCTCGTTCATCTGTTTCAACGCAAAGCGCGGCACCTTAGGTGTCTCGAACATCGCCATCGACATGAGCCGATGCTGCTCGTCAGCATTCTCAGGTGTGAACAGGTCGGTGATGTCCTTCGCCCCAACTGAACGGGCCACGCTGTCGGCAATGGCACTTGTATAGTCGCTCGCTGGTCCGTCGTAGATCACCAATGTGCGCACGCGATCCGGATGCGCCTCGGCGAAGTTGGCGGCGATGGCTCCTCCGTAGGAGTTGCCTACCACGTAGATAGGCTCGCTGACATCCAGACTATCCAAGATCAAGGCTAGGTGCGCGACCTGCGCGTCAACACTGTTTCCGGTCCATTGTCCGGTACTGCGGCCATGTCCGATCAGATCGGGAACCACGAGATCAAAGTGCTTTCCAAGCGTGGCAAGGTTCCCGGACCACATGGCGCTGCTACTCATGATACCATGAACCAACAAGAGCTTCGGCTTGGTTCCTTGGCCAGGCGAACGGCTCACCCAGGTGAAATGCGGGCCAGCAGGATCGGTGAAGATCTTTGGCTCCAACGCATTGGAATCGTAGGCCTTTGTGCTCGCCTTGTCGAGCTGCTTGGTGACGTTGCAAGAAGCCAGCAGCAATACGAACAAGCCTATGGGAAGAAGCGCGGTTCTCATTGCGCTAAGGTGCGCACTGATCGCACCCTGTGAGCGGATCACTGCGGAAACACCGTCAGCGCCTGTTGCAGGCAGCGTTCCAGTTGCACGTGGTCGAGACCGGTCACGGTCCCGCGACTTTCCAGGTCCGCCACGAACAATTCGGTAGAGAGGTTGCCGACCAGGTCATCCTCGGCCATCGGGCAGCCACCGTAGCCCTTCAGGGCGCCGTCGAAACGGCGGCAACCCGCCATCCATGCAGCGTCGGTCTTCACCTTCCAGTTGTCAAGGCGGGCATGCAGATGTGCACCGAACTCAACATCGCGCATTGCGGGGATGAGTGCGTTGAACATGGCGGTAATATCCTCGGGCTTCGCAACACCAACGGTATCGGCAAGCGAGATGATCCGCACACCCAATTCGTTCACCAGCCGCTCGGTCCAACGCAATGCGATGCCGGCGTTCCATGGGTCGCCATAAGGATTGCCGAAGGCCATGCTGATGTAGACGACCAACTCCTTCCCGGCAGTGTTCGCCAACTCCGCGATCCGTTGCGTGCGCGCCCAACTGCCTTCGATGCTGGTGTTCGTATTGCGCTGCTGGAACGTTTCGCTGATACTGAACGGATAGCCCAGATACGTTACGCCCGCTTGCCTGCATGCGTCCTCCGCTCCACGTTCGTTGGCCACGATCACGAGCAGCTTACTCCTTGAACCGCTGGTGTCGATCCGCGATAGCACTTCAGCCGTATCGGCCAACTGAGGGATCGCTTTGGCGCTGACGAAACTGCCAATATCAATGGTGTCAAAACCCACTTTGAACAATTCGTTCAAGTAACGAACCTTCACATCCGTTGGGATGAATACATGCAATCCTTGCATGGCATCGCGCGGACATTCGATGATCTTCACTTGGGGCGCTTCCATTCCGCGTATGCTTCATTGATGTGCTTCAGCAGCGCTGGTCCTTCGTACACCAAACCAGTGTACACCTGCAAGAGGTCGGCACCGGCCTCCAACTTTTCCATTGCCGCTTCAGCACTATCGATGCCACCGACACCGATGATGACCCAAGGTCGCGGCAATCGATCGCGCAGGTACCTAACAACCTCTGTACTGCGTTGGCGCACCGGCGCGCCGCTCAAGCCACCGGCGCCCATGGCGGCCACCTCCGCCGAGCTCGTCTCCAGATCGGCCCGTGAAATGGTGGTGTTCGTGGCCACTACGCCTTGAATACCGCTCTCCTTCACAACAGCCACCACATCGTCCAACTGGTCGTTCGTCAGGTCCGGGGCGATCTTCAACAGCAACGGCCTTTTCATAGACCATGCAGCGTTGCGTGCGTTCAAGGCATGGAGTAACTCAAGCAATGGCCCCTTGTCCTGCAGCGCGCGCAACCCGGGCGTGTTCGGCGAACTCACGTTCACGGTGAAGTAGTCCACCACGGGATAGAGCACATCGAAACACTTCACATAATCATCGACCGCGTCCTCATTGGGGGTGGTCTTGTTCTTGCCGATGTTGCCACCGACAATAACATGCTTCGGGCGGTACCGCAGGCGTTCCACAGCCGCTTGCACGCCGTGATTATTGAAGCCCATACGGTTGATCAGCGCGTGATCGGGCTTCAGGCGGAACAATCGCGGACGATCGTTGCCGGTCTGCGCCACCGGCGTTACGGTTCCAATTTCCACATGCGAGAAAC
>CADECG010000089.1 GCA_902825795.1 uncultured Bacteroidota bacterium | reverse complement strand
ATGCGGCGGAAGTCGAACACTTGGCACCGGCTAAGGATGGTCGGCAGGATCTTGTGCTTCTCGGTGGTGGCGAGAATGAAGATCGCGTAGGTCGGCGGCTCCTCCAAGGTTTTCAGGAACGCATTGAAGGCCGCGCTGCTGAGCATGTGTACCTCATCGATGATGTACACCTTCTTGGTGCCCACTTGCGGCGCGATCGAAACCTGCAGGATGAGGTTCCGGATATCGTCGACACTGTTGTTGCTGGCAGCATCCAGTTCGAAGATGCTCAGCGAATGGCCTTCATCGAACGTCCGGCACGGCGCGCATTCGCCGCAGGTCGTCAGATCCTCGTTCAGGTTCTCGCAGTTGAGGGTGCGGGCAAGGATCCGGGCGCAGGTGGTTTTACCAACCCCTCGAGGTCCGGTAAAGAGGAAAGCCTGTGCAACGTGTTTGTTGCGGATGGCATTCATCAGGGTGCCCGTTACGGCTTCCTGGCCCACCACCGTATCGAAGGTGGCCGGGCGGTACTTGCGGGCGCTGACGATGAACTTTTCCATGGACGGGCGACGAAAGTACCAATGTGCCCAAGGCGCCCGATCCGGAGATCTCAACAAGGCCCAAAGCCCGTCATTTGGCTCCCCGGACCACTTGCAGGGAAGCTGACCCCGGGCCTGCTGGACGGGTTGCGACCCGTCCGGCACAAGCCCATCGGGCCTTGGTTGGATCGTTTATACGGCTACATTCGCGCCCCATTCTACCAAAACGTCACATGACAAACAGGTACGAAACCGTCTTCATTTTAACTCCCGTTTTGTCTGAGGACCAGACAAAGGAGGCGGTCAAGAAATTCAAAGACCTTGTGAAAAAAGGCAGTGGTAAGGTCCACCACGAAGAGAGCTGGGGGATGCGCAAACTCGCGTATCCCATCCAGAAGAAGTCCTCGGGCTTCTACCACATGTTCGAGTTCGAAGGCCCCTCGATGTTCATCGAGAAGCTGGAGACCGAATACCGCCGCGATGAGCGCGTGATCCGCTTCCTTACCGTGAAGATGGACCAGCACCACGTGGCGTTCGCTGAGCGCCGTCGCAACAAAGCCAAGGGCGAACAGCCTGCCGGCGATGCCGGCGAGAAGCCTGCACGTGCGCCGCGCAAGAAAAAAGAAACCGAGACCAACGCGTAAGCCATGGCAGACAACAGTGAGATCCGTTATCTGACGCCGATCGCGATCGAGACGAAGAAGGCGAAGTACTGCCGCTTCAAGAAGCTCGGCATCAAGTACATCGATTACAAGGACGCGGACTTTTTGCTGCGCTTCGTGAACGAGCAGGGCAAAGTGCTGCCCCGCCGCATCACCGGCACCAGCCTCAAGTACCAGCGCAAAGTGGGCCAGGCCGTTAAGCGTGCCCGCCACCTTGGCCTGATGCCGTACGTGGCCGATATGATGAAGTAACCCAGTAACCCACAACGACCATGGAAATCATCCTGAAGAAAGACGTGGAGCATCTGGGCTACGCCAACGATGTGGTGAAGGTGCGCGAGGGTTATGCCCGCAATTTCCTGCTGCCACGTGGTTTGGCCATCAGCGCCACCGAGAGCAACCGTAAGCAACTGAACGAAACGCTGAAGCAGCGCTCGCACAAGGAGGCCAAGATCAAAGGCGAAGCGGAGAAGATGGCCGATGGCCTCGCCGCCAAGACCCTGAAGATCGGCGCCAAAGCCGGTGAGGGTGGAAAGATCTTCGGCAGTGTGAACACCATCCAGATCGCTGACGCTATCCGTGCGCTCGGCTTCGAGGTGGATCGCAAGAGCATCAAGCTGAAAGGCGACATGATCAAAACCCTCGGCAAGTACGAAGCCGAGGTTGCTTTCCACCGCGAGGTGGTGCGCACCATCCCCTTCGAGGTGGTGGAAGAGTGAACATCCTCCCAGCCTTCCTGTAAGGATAGGGTCGAAAGGAATAGGAAGGGGCCGCGAGGCCCCTTCCTATTTTCTACATCAGGATATGACCTTGCGGGGTCAGCGGAGCGGGGATATCCGCTTCGCCGAGCATCTCACGCAGGTCGATCTCGATGGTGCGCGTCATCGCGGTGATGGGCACGTCGTTCGCGCTGCCTTCGAACGGGTTCTCGGTGCTCTCGCCGATCTTCTCCATCATGTTGAACACCCATGCCACCAGTGCGCTGAAGGGGATGGTGAGCCAGATGAAGCCATCGCCCAGCTTCGCGAATTCGCCCAGCATGCCGAAGGGTACAAGCAGCGTGAAGAGCTTGGTGAACATCAGGTTCAATGTGCCGAATTGGCGCGGGTACGGGAAGTTCTTGATGCGCTCGCATTTGCCCTGCTGTGCGTAAAGGTCCACCAGCAATTTCTCCAACTCCATGTGGCGGAAATCCTCGATCAGCCCTTGATCCAGAAGCTCGCGCAGGTCGCGCGATTGCTCCACTATGATCTGGGTGGCCACGTTGCTCTTGGCCAGCACGCGGTTCTTTTCATCGGTGGGCATCACACCCGTCAACGCGTCCTCCAGTTTGCTCTCCAACTCATCCACCGTGTACCATTTGCGGTACTCCCGGTTGTACACCTTGATCATGTGCTCCCAAGCCCTGGGCTGCCGCAATTGGAAGCGCAACGCATGCAACCACCCGATGTGGCGGTGGATGAGCCGCGTGTGCACAGCGTGCAACTCTTCCTTCGTAACAGAGCGGCCTGCCTGTTTCGTCGTAACGAAATCAAGGACCATAATACCCCAAGCCCGGCTCGTGTTCACGATGGCCCCGTAGATCTGGCGCGCTTCCCATAACCTGTCGTACGAGGCGTTGTTCCTGAAACCGGTAACGAACGCAAGTGCTGTACCCACCAGCGCGATCGGCACCCATGGCAGGGTGAGCCACTTCCAGCCGACTACTTCGTGCAGCACCGTGGGTACAATGGCCAGGAACAGGAACCAATAGATGTCGCGGCGTGTCCATGCGAGGACTTCGCGCAGGGTGAAGCGTCTTCCAGCGTGCATGATTTTCTTGCCCCACGTGCAGGGGTGTGTTTCATCCCGCTGCGGCGGGCGGCCGAACATACGCGTCGTACTGGATCGGTCTGCGAACCGTAGCAGAAGCAGTTGTGCGCACCTTCGCCCTCCAACATGGCCGCGCCGGAACATATCGAACGCATAGAGCTGCACCGTCTGCGCATTCCGCTGAAGGTGCCGTTCGTTACGTCGCTCGGGCCGAACAACGAAGCCGATAACGTTGTTGTGGTGATCACCACACGCAACGGGATCATCGGCTTCGGTGAGTGCAGCCCGTTCTGGACCATCAATGGAGAAACTGCGGAGACTTGTCTGGCTGTGGGCCATCATCTTGCCAAGGCACTGTTGGGCCACGATGCGGTGGACCTCGAAGGCGCGCACGCACTGATGGACCGTCTCATTTTCGCGAACAACAGCATCAAGAGCGCCTTCGACATAGCACTGCACGATATAGCGGCGCAGCAAGCGGGGTCAGCACTTGCGGATCACTTGGGCGGCGTGAAGAACACGGTACTGGTCACCGATTACACCGTCAGCATTGGTGCGCCGATCAAGATGGCCACTGATGCGGTCGACATCGTGCGCGATGACTTCACCGTGATCAAGGTGAAACTCGGTGGTGATGGTGATCTGGACATTGAACGTGTCGCGACCATCCGAGATGCCATCGGTCCGATGATCCCGCTGCGCATCGATGCCAACCAAGGCTGGGACCCGGAGACCGCGATCCGGGTGTTGAACGCCCTTGGCCACTTCAACATTCAGCATTGCGAGGAACCGATCCCACGTTGGCAGTTCATGGAGTTGCGGCGTGTGAAGGAGGCTTCGCCGATCACGATCATGGCCGATGAGAGTTGTTGCGACCACCACGATGCCGAGCGGTTGATCTCGATGGGTGCGTGTCAGCGCTTCAACATCAAGTTGGGCAAGAGCGGTGGTTTGTTCAAGGCGCGCCAGATAATCGCTTTGGCCGAGGCCGCCAGCATGGAAGTGCAGATCGGTGGGTTCCTTGAATCGCGTATGGGGTTCACCGCTTCGGCGCATCTGGCATTGACGAGCACGGCCGTGAAGTATTGCGATACGGATACACCCCTCATGTTCACGGCCGATCCCGTTGAGGGTGGTTTGCGTTACGGCCCGCACGGCGAGTTGATCGTTCCAACGGAGCCCGGGCTTGGTGCGCGTTTAGCACCTCAATGGCTTGCTTCACCAGCCCATGTGATCACGGCATGAGCACGACCGCAATTGATCGCAAGACCTTGCTGCGCTTCCTGGCGCGGCTTGGGCAAGCGGAGCTCGCAGCAGGCAACGCGGTGGCGCTCATCGAGCGCGACCTCGGCCAGATCGCAAAGCGCAACGGGGTGTACGACCTCACGGCATCGGTGCTGCCCACTGTCATGTTCCTGCAATTGGATGATGGCGAGGAACACAGTGTGAAACTCGCGCTCGGCCCTTACCGTGCCGGTGGATTGCGATTCGACCAGATCGAAGGTGTTCTGATGGTGGCCCGCGAAGCCCGCGCAGGAACGCTGAGCCCGAACGATGGCATACGGCGCCTGGATGCTATCTGGAAGATGAAGCACCGGTACCGCGACATTGGTTTCGTATGTGGGTACTTGATCACCACGATCGGTGTTGCGCTCATGATCCGCCCCACGTGGACCGGGTTGGGAGCAGTGGCTGTGCTCGGTTTGATCTGCGCGTTACTGCTCGTTACGGTCCGCCGACAACCGGCATGGAGCGCCGTTATGCCCGTGGTCGCGGCGTTCATGCTTTCGGCCGCGGTGGCAATGAGTTATCGCTTCGGCTTGCGCGAACCGGCCATGGACCTGCTGATCCCACCTCTGATCGTATTCCTGCCGGGTAGTATGCTCACTGTTGCGATCGTGGAATTGGCCTTCGCCAATGTGGTCAGTGGTGCTACGCGCTTGGTGGCGGGTTTTGCACAGCTGATCCTTTTGGCCTTCGGTATCCTCGGTGGGTTCCGTGTATTCGGAGGTGCGCTTCCCGAAGTGCACTACGATCCACCCGGACGTCTGGCCCTTTGGTTGCCTTGGCTTGGAGTGCTGCTGTTCGCCATTGGACTGCACCTGTATAAGAGCAGCCGCCCGCGCTCCCTCATATGGATGACCTGTACCATGGTCATGGCCTATCTGGGCCAAACCGTCTCGGACGTCTTTCTCGATGGCGCTTCCACAGCCTTTTTTGGGGCAGCGCTCATGACCGTTACCGCGCTCACCATCGAGTACCGTTTCAATGGGCCACCGGCCTTGGTCACCTTCCTACCGGCATTCTGGTTGCTCGCACCGGGGGCCTTCGGGCTCGAAAGCGTCACCAGCATTGCCACCACCGGCGGCGGCACTGCGAACAACATTCTGCAATTGCTCTTCACGCTAACAGCCATCGCAACCGGTTGCTTGATCGGCGCTTTCCTCTACAGCGGGTTGTTCCATATACGGCGCGCCCAGTGGTTCGGACGGGAGTTTACCCCGGAGGACAAGGCCGAACAACGGCGCGCTGCGGCGGTGCCGCCCTACAAATTCCCGGAACAGGAGGATTGAACGCTGGACGCAAGGACCATCCGACGGAAGTCTAGTCGACGCGCCGTTCGAAGGTGCGTTTGACCAGGATCCCAAGAGCGAGCAGGGTCGCAAAATCCAGCACCAGCGCATACTTCAGCAGTTGGTCCGCCTTCGCGGCGCTGAGGTGCAATGCCCACCACGCACCGATCAGAGAAGCCAGCGTCAACAGCGCAGGCAGCAACAGGCGCTTGCGTTGTATGGATGAAATGCGGAGTACGGGGGACATTCGTTCGACGCCGAAGGTATCTGCGCCCAACCATTTTTGATGCCACTGATCGACCAAGCGGTCGCCCCCATGGATGAGCGTCGGGTTGTCAATAGCCCATAACCACCATCCGGGCTACCTGCACCCCGGCAAATACCTTCGCCACCCGATAACAACCCGACGACGTTCCATGCCCCAGATCTTCGACCTCGACATGATCAAGGCGGTCTACAACCGCTTCCCTTCACGCGTTGCCGCTGCGCGCAAAGCTGTTGGCAAACCGCTCACGCTTACTGAGAAGATCCTTTACGCCCACTTGTGGGAGGGTGATGCAACGAAGGCCTTCGGTCGCGGCAAGGATTATGTCGATTTCGCACCGGACCGGGTTGCCATGCAGGATGCCACGGCACAGATGGCTCTGCTCCAATTCAGCACCACCGGCCGTAAGACCGTTGCAGTGCCAAGCACTGTTCACTGCGATCACTTGATCCAAGCGCGCGTTGGCGCGAAGCAGGATCTGCAGGACGCGCTGCTGAAGAGCAACGAGGTCTTCAACTTCCTGGAGAGCATCAGCAACAAGTACGGCATCGGGTTCTGGAAGCCGGGTGCTGGGATAATTCACCAAGTAGTATTGGAGCAGTACGCGTTCCCTGGCGCTATGATGATCGGCACCGACAGCCATACGGTGAAAGCTGGGGGCTTGGGCATGATCGCGATCGGCGTTGGTGGTGCTGATGCTTGCGACGTGATGAGCGGACTTGCATGGGAATTGAAATGGCCGAAACTCATCGGTGTGAAGTTGACGGGTAAGCTTAGCGGTTGGGCTTCTTCAAAAGATGTGATCCTGAAGGTCGCCGGTATTCTCACCGTGAAGGGTGGTACCGGAGCGATCGTGGAGTACTTCGGTCCAGGGGCTGAAAGCTTGAGCTGCACGGGCAAAGGCACCATCGCCAACATGGGCGCCGAGATCGGTGCTACCACCAGCACCTTCAGCTACGACGACTCCATGAGCCGTTACCTGAAGGGCACCGGCCGCGCGGAAGTCGCGGCGATGGCCGATGTGATCAAGGAGCATTTGCAAGGTGATCCCGAGGTGTATGCTTCACCGGAGAAATACTTCGATCAAGTGATCGAGATCGATCTCAGCGCGTTGGAGCCGCACGTGAACGGACCGTTCACTCCGGATCTGGCATGGCCCATCAGCAAATTCGCCGCAGCGGTGAAAGAGAACAATTGGCCCGCGAAACTGGAAGTGGGTTTGATCGGCTCCTGCACCAATAGCAGTTATGAGGATCTCACGCGCAGCGCTTCGCTCGCCAAGCAGGCGGTGGATAAGAAGCTGAAGACGAAGAGCGAATTCACCATTACACCCGGAAGTGAGCAAGTGCGTTACACGGCGGAACGCGATGGCATCCTAGCAACGTTCGACGCGATGGGTGGCGTGGTGCTGGCGAATGCTTGCGGACCCTGCATCGGTCAGTGGGCCCGCCACACCGACGACCCGAACCGAAAGAACAGCATCATCACCAGTTTCAACAGGAACTTCGCGAAGCGCAACGACGGCAACGCGAACACGCACGCCTTCGTGGCCTCGCCCGAGATCGTTACCGCGCTCGCGATCGCCGGCGATCTCACCTTTAATCCGCTTACCGATGAACTGGTGAACGAGGAAGGCAAGAAGGTGCGGTTCGATGAGCCGAAGGGTATCGAGCTTCCTCCCTTGGGCTTCGATGTGAAGGACGCCGGTTACAAAGCACCTGCCGCAGATGGTAGCACCGTAAGCGTTGTGGTGAAGCCGGACAGCGAACGTCTGCAATTGCTGGAACCGTTCCCGGCGTGGAACGGAAAGAACATCACCGATGCCGTGGTGCTGATCAAGGCGAAGGGCAAATGCACCACCGATCACATCAGCATGGCCGGACCATGGTTGCGCTACCGTGGCCACTTGGACAACATCAGCAACAACACCTTGATCGGCGCGACCAATGCTTTCAATGGCGAGGCTGACAAGGTGAAGAGCCAGATCACCGGCGAATACGGTCCCGTGCCCACCACGCAACGTGGCTACAAAGCAGCCGGGTTGCCCAGCATCATTGTTGGTGACCAGAACTATGGCGAAGGCTCAAGCCGCGAGCACGCCGCCATGCAACCGCGTCACCTTGGTGTCAGCGCCGTGTTAGTGAAGAGCTTCGCGCGCATCCACGAGACCAACCTGAAGAAGCAGGGCATGTTGGCCCTGACATTCGCGAACGAAGCCGATTACGACAAGATCCAAGAGGATGATCGTATCGATTTCACTGATCTCATATCATTCGCACCGGGCAAGCCGCTCACATTGGTGTTCAAGCACAAGGGCGGCGGTAGTGACACGGTCGTTTGCAACCACACCTACAATGCGCAGCAGATCGAATGGTTCAAAGCGGGCGGCGCGCTGAATATTATTCGGGCGCAACAAGCGGGGTAGGGTCGTCGTGCCAGCGTATGGATGAAAGTGTTCGCCACGCATAGCCAAGGCGCAATCCGTATCCGCCGGATTGCGGTTCGAAGTGGGCTTCGGCCAAGGCCTCGATGCACCAGACACCGATGCGTCGGTTCCACTCGTAGCCGACAACTTGGCGCATGATGAAGTTGGTTTGTGATCCGCCGATCTGTCCGGTGAATTCAGCCCCGTTCGTTGTCGAAACACCGTTGTAGTCAAGGGTCCATTGCGACCATGACTTTGCTGGCCCGAGCCTGAAATAGAGGGACCGGTTCTTTCCATAACGACCATCGCGTTGGTTCAACCGGTACTGGAAGAAGAACGCTAGGTCGCCTCTTCGAATGGTTCTGATCGTTGTCACTGTTGCATTGTTGAACATCGAGAACGGTGTCCAAGGGCCATACGTGGTTGTTCGTTCTTCCCTTTTGGAAAGGTACCCGGCACCTTCAACACCGAACCATAAGCGACCATCCTCGGAGAGGGAGAGCATTGTAGTCGCCTCAACCGGATACAGGAACTTTCTGTGCTCGCGATCGTTGGTGATCCCAAAACGTATCCCGGCGTTGAATTGCGCGGCCACTCCTGTCGCGAGCAGAACCATGGTGGTTAGGCATACGCCTGAAGGTGAACACAAGGGAGGCCCGTTTCGTTGCTGCCATAACGGCCCAGCCTCCTGATCAGTACTTGTTGCAACAACCTCAAACAACAAGCTCCCGGTGTTGCCGCGGGCTCGTTGCTGGCTTCGTGGAGCAGATCAGTTGTCCCAACCGAAATAGTACATACCGCACAACTGAACGCCGAAGTTCCAGGTCATGCCCGCGTCCGAAAGATCGAACGGGTCGTTCGGGTTGTCCCATTTCTTGTATTGATCAAGGAATCCGACACTGCCACGCAGCCCAATGCCTACACCACCATTGCTGATCCAGCCTGCACCGGCCAAGATGCCAAGATCAAGCGGGCGGTAGCTCTCTTCTTCCACCTCCAGATAGAACGCATCCATGTACGGGTCATCGTTCCTGATCGTTGTGGCCAATGCAAAGGAGGTATAGAGGCCGATCTCCGAATACATACCCCAATTCGCACGGAACCGGAACATGATGGGCACATCAAAGCACATGCGGGTAACTGCTTCCTTGGCATCCACCTGGTAACTATCGCCGTTCGCATCGACGTCGTTGTAGGTGTATTTGCTCGTATGGCCTTTCATGCTGAACAAGGCATCGACCAGTAGCGAGGAATTGCCGTGACGACCGAAACCAAGATGCAAGCCCACGCCAGCATGGGGGCCAAGTTTGAAGCCTTGGTCCGCCAAGGTCCCGTTCGCCTCCTCGTAATACATTTCGTCACTGCTGATCACGGTGAACATGTTCAACCCGGCCTTGATGCCGAACTTGAAACCTTCCTGAGCTTGCGAAACCGCCGGAACTGCCATGGCCAGCATGCTGGCAGCTATTATCTTCTTCATTGTCACCTTGTTTATGGTGATGGCGAATGTAGGATTGTGCACGATCGAGGGAATGAGCGAGGACCAAGTATGCGGCTGGGCACGGTGCTTGCCTTGGGCCGACATTGCACGGCATTCACGCACTGCCGATAACCTCCGCGACAACCACATCGTTATTTTGGCCGCTTTGGGAACAGCGCCAACCTCTTGTTCTCCCTGCTGCCATCGACCTGACAGAAGCTCATCAACCCAACCAGCATGACCGTTCGCCCGTTTATCCTTTCCGCAAGCCTGCTCACAATTACCGCCATCAGCGGTCAGGAATCCACCAACCCCGATTCCTTGAACCTCGTTCCGAACGGCAGTTTCGAGGAAGTGGACGGCAAGTTGAAGCGCCTCGGTAGCATTGAAATGGCCAAGGGTTGGAAGAGTCCGACAGCCGCCAATGCGGACCTGTTCAGTGAGAAGGTGGCCAACTCGCCCATAAGCGCACCACGTAGCCAATTCGGCGATCAAAGCGCGTTGAAGGGCACCAATTACGCCGGTCTGCGTTGGTGGAGTTATCAGAACAAACAACCCCGCACGTATTTGCAAGCAAAGCTGAAGAAGCAGCTGAAGAAGGGTCAGAAGTATTGTGTGCGTTATTACGTCAGCCTATCCGACCTCAGCAAGTACAGCAGCAACGAGTTGGGCGTGTTCGTGAGCAAGATGCTCGTGAAGAAGGACGATAACATGTCCCTTACCTACAACGCGCAGATCCCCAACCTACGCACCGAGATCTATGGCGACCAGTTCAGCTGGAAAGGCGTGTGCGGCGTGTACGAAGCCCAGGGCGAAGAGCAGTACATCATTCTTGGCAATTTTGCTTCGAACGAGAAGACGACCACCGGCAAGGCCAAGCGGCCGAAAGGGGAATCGCGTCAGCAAACACTCGATGCGTACTACTTCATCGATGACGTGAACGTGTTCCCGATCAAGTTGATGAGCGAGTGCAGCTGCACCCAGTTGGATAAGGCCGAAAGTGAATTCATCTACAGCAAGAAGGTGGCCTTGCCGCTCAACCTGAAACCCGAACTGGCGGTGGACGCGGCCACGGTCTATTTCAAACGCTTCACCAGCAACATAGATGGTTCCATGGAGCAATTGGTCTCCGATCTGGCCAAAGTGCTCAAGGACAATCCAGCATTGAAAGTGAAACTCACCGGCCATACGGATGCACTTGAGCATGACCGTATCCGGATGCGGCCGGACCTGACGGAATTGGCCAAGGAGCGTGCGGACGCGCTGATGGCCGCTTTGGTCGAAGCCGGTGTGGAAGCAGCGCGGATCACCACGGTAGGTGTCGGACATGAGACACCGGCGGATGCCGGTGACGATGATGTAGCGTTGAGCAAGAACCGTCGCGTAGAGGTGGATCTGGTCCAGTGAGCAGCAGCACATTTTTTGGAACGCCCGGCCGGAACGCCGGTCGTTCTGTTTGGCGGCTACCTTGCCCGGCGCGCGAGCCGATCCATGCTGAAGAACGACCCGAAGACCATACGCGCATGGACGTTCTATGATTGGGCGAATTCGGCCTATTCGCTCACCATCACCAGCGCCGTGTTCCCGCTTTACTATGCGGGCATTACTGTAAAGGACGGGTTCGATAAAGTGGACAAGGCGTATGGTATCCCGGCCGATTCGCTCCAATCCTACGCGCTTTCGGCGGGCTTCCTGATCGTTGCCCTCATTGCGCCGATCCTCTCGGGCATTGCCGATCATCGTGGCAACAAACTGAACTACCTCAAGTTCTTCTGCTACCTAGGTGCAACAAGCTGCGCAGGTTTGTATTTTTTCGAGTACGACACCCTGATCGTCGGTCTTGGTCTCTTTATGCTTGCCTGTGTAGGGTTCAGCGGCAGCCTCATTTTCTATGATGCATTCCTTCCGGAGATCGCCGAGCCGAAGGACCATGATCGAGTGAGCGCCCGCGGTTACATCATGGGTTACATCGGCAGCGTGATCCTGCTTGTTGTCAACTTGCTTATGGTGCAGATGCCTGAGAGTTTCGGATTGGCGGATGATAGCGAAGCAGCGCGCGTTTCGTTCCTCACGGTGGGCATCTGGTGGGCGGCATGGGCGCAGATCGCCTTCCGCAAGCTGCCCAACATCGCGCCACGCGAGAATGCCGCAGCCAATGCGCTCACCAGCGGCTATCGCGAGCTGCGGAAAGTCTGGGTGCAATTGCGCAACACCACCCGCTTGAAGCGGTTCCTGTCCGCCTTCTTTATGTACAACATGGGTATCCAGACCGTGATGTACTTGGCAGTCTCTTTCGCAACGAAGGAGATCAAGGACAAGGATGCCGCAGGTAATACGATCGCCATCGGCGATGATAGCCTCATTATCAGTATCCTTCTGATCCAACTGGTTGCTGCAGTGGGAGCGTTCATCTTCACACATCTCAGCAGGCAGTTCGGCAACCTACGTGCGTTGGGGATCGGCGTACTGGTGTGGGTAGGCATCTGCATTGCGGCATACTTCACTCACTGGGCGCATGAATTCTACATCTTGGCTTCTTGTGTTGGTTTGGTGATGGGCGGGTGTCAGGCACTGAGCCGTAGTACGTATTCCAAGTTCCTCCCGGAGACCAGCGATCATGCTTCTTACTTCTCCTTCTACGATGTCAGCTTTTATCTCGGTACCGTGCTGGGCACGTTCGCTTATGGTATGGTGCTCCAACTCACCGGCGATCTGCGCAATACCGTGATCGCGATCGCGAGCTTCTTCATCATCGGGTTGGTCCTCTTGTTGCGCGTTCCGAAGGACGAAGTGGTACACGCCCAGTAGGGGCTGCATGAACGTCGACCCTACTTTCGCCGCCCATGGCTGAGACTTCCACTTGGGATGTGATCATTGTTGGCGGTGGTATCGTGGGCGCGGCCACCATGTACAAGTTGCAAGCGCGCTTTCCATCCTTCCGCATCCTGTTGCTGGAGAAGGAAAAGGAACTCGCTGATCACCAGACCGGCCACAACAGCGGCGTGATCCATAGTGGCATCTATTACAAGCCGGGTAGTTGGAAGGCGAAGAACTGTGTGCAAGGCCGCCGCGAGCTGGTGGCCTTTTGCAAAGAGCATAAGGTGGCGCATGACATCTGTGGGAAGATCATCGTGGCAACGGACAAGGAGGAAATACCACGTCTGGAGAAGATCCACAACACCGGCATCGCCAATGCGATCGAGGATGTGGAAATGATCGGCCCGGAGAGGATCAAGGAGATCGAACCACAGTGTGCGGGCATTGCCGGCATCCGTGTGGGTTGCACCGGTATCGTTGACTTCCGTGGGGCTACCCGCACGATGACGGAGGTGGCACGCGGCCGCAACGCAGCAAGTGAAGTTCGCTTGGGCGAAGAAGTCACGGGCTCAACGACTGATGGTGAAGCGACACTTGTACGAACGAATAAGACCACGTATCGCGGTCGCTTTGTTGTGTTCTGCGGCGGCTTACAGGCTGATCGCCTTGCCAAACGGGACGGAGCTGCTTTGAAGGAGCGTATCGTGGGGTTTCGAGGCGATTATTACGAACTGACGGAAGCAGCGAAGCACAAAGTCAAGCACCTGATCTACCCTGTGCCCGACCCACGGTTCCCATTTCTTGGTGTGCATTTCACCCGCATGACCGATGGCAGCATCGAGTGCGGACCGAATGCTGTATTCACCTTCAAGCGAGAGGGCTACGGCAAGACCGATTTCAACATGAGTGACACGGTTGATGCACTCACGTACAGTGGTACTTGGAAGCTCTTCTTCAACAACATGAGCTATGGCATCGATGAATACCGTCGGGCCTTCAGCAAGCGCTTGTTCCTGAAGACGCTTCGCCGATTGATCCCTTCGTTGACGATGGAGGATATCGAGACCGGCCGGGCAGGTGTGCGCGCCATGCTTCTCGGTACCGATGGGAACATGGTCGATGACTTCCGTATCGAAACGCGTGGGACGCACATTCATGTGCTCAATGCGCCGTCGCCAGCGGCTACCGCATGTCTTGCAATTGGCGAGCGCATCGTGGAAATGTGCGTCGAGAAGATCGGGATGCGATAGGCGCGTTGCCCGCCATTGGTCAAACGACCTTGTACTCGCCCATGAATTCTTCCCAATTCCACAGGAAGAAGGCCATCAAGTTGTCGATGCGGCGCAGCACGATCGGATTCGGGGCCTTCAGTTCACGGAAGTAATCGTCCTGGAACCGGAACAAACCATAGTGGTGGAACACGGCCTTGCTCATGGCATAGACCGGGTTCTTGCTCGGATGGTTCAGTCGTCCCATCACACCTTGCATCTCCATCACTTGGTTCTCCGTGCGCGAACAATCGCGCCCCGTGGCCTCACTGAACTTGCTTATGCTCAACGAAACAAAACGTTTGTCCTGTCCAGCGCCAAGCCAGCGCGGGGCTTCCATGAGGTTCCCGGCCAGAACGATCAGCGCGAACAACTCCTCATCCTCGGGCCCGAAGAACGGGGCCGTGGCGAATTCCGGTGATTCGATAAGCTCGGCCGCCACGTTGGGGAAGCCGTTCTCGGTAAGGGCCAAGATGGAATTGACGAACGCGTTCGAAAGCCTGTCCTCCGTGATCTTTTTCCTCCCGAACAGTGTGGCGATCATTCCGTCATCTTCGTGAACGCGAACGTAGAGGGATGCCTGACACGGCGCCAGTGGCAAAGCACCTTGCGTTTCAACACAGTTATACACGCCTGCCCATAGCTGGCAGGCCCAACGGAACCTCAACGCATTCAACCATGCAGCTCCATGCACTCATCGATCACTACGCGGCCTATGATCTATGGGCGAACAGCCTCTTCGTTAAACGACTTGATCGAGAGCCTACACAAGTGCTTGACAAGGAACTGCCGAGCAGTTTCCCAACACTGCGTAAGACCCTGCTTCACATCCGCGATGCCGAACATGTGTGGCTTTGCAGATTGAACAATGTTGCGCACAGTTGGCCGGCCGAGGCATCCGTTGATCCCGGATCCCTGCTGAAGCACAATGTGTTGCTGCGCGATAAGGTTGCGCAGATGAGCGAAGCGACTTTGGAGAAGAACATTGCCTACCCGGATCTGCGCGGCAACAACCGGCAGAGCGCGGCGTGGCAAATGCTGATGCACTGTTTCAACCACAGTACATATCACCGTGGGCAGCTCGTGACCATGATGCACGCACTGAACATGGATGAGATCCCGACGAGCGACCTGATCGTGTACTTCCGCTCAATAAAGACTTCCTGAGTTCAAGCGACTACACGGCCAAGCAGGTCAATGCCCGTGTAGTTGTGCGGCGATAGCCGATGTAATTCCTCCTTCAGATCCGCACTCACGTCCAAGCCGTCGATGAAGACTTTCATGTCATGCTCGGTGATGCGGTCTTTCCCCCGGGTCAACGCCTTCAGCGCTTCGTAGGGCTGTGGAAAGTTCTCTCGTCTAAGGATGGTTTGGATGCCTTCGGCGATCA
>CADECG010000088.1 GCA_902825795.1 uncultured Bacteroidota bacterium | reverse complement strand
TCCACCTCGCCGCGGAAAGTCACGTGGACCGGAGCATCAGCGATCCGTTGGCGTTCGTGGAAACCAACGTGCTCGGCACGGTGACCTTGTTGAACGCGGCGCGTGAAGCTTGGAAAGGTGCGTTCGAGGGCAAGCGCTTCTATCACGTCAGCACCGATGAGGTCTACGGCTCACTCCACGATGGCGGCTTCTTCACCGAAGAGAGCGCTTACGATCCACAGAGCCCTTACAGTGCGAGCAAAGCAGCGAGCGATCACTTCGTAAGAGCCTATGGGAACACCTACAAGCTGCCCTTCGTGGTGAGCAACTGCAGCAACAACTACGGCAGTCACCACTTCCCCGAGAAGTTGATCCCGCTCATGATCAACAACATCCGTCTGCGAAAGTCATTGCCGGTTTACGGCAAGGGCGAGAACGTGCGCGATTGGTTGTGGGTGGAGGATCACGCCAGCGCCATTGACACGGTCTTCCATAAAGGGGTGAACGGCGAGACGTACAACATCGGTGGCCACAACGAGTGGAAGAACATCGACCTGGTAAACCTGCTCTGCCGCATCATGGACAAGAAGCTCGGCCGTGGGGAAGGGGAGAGCGCGAAGCTCATCAGCTACGTCACCGACCGCGCGGGACACGACCTGCGCTACGCGATCGATGCCAGCAAGATCGAGCGCGAATTGGGCTGGAAACCGAGCATCACCTTCGAGGAAGGTCTGGAGCGCACGGTGGACTGGTACCTCGCCAACGAAGCGTGGTTGGAGCACGTGACTTCCGGCGCTTATCAGCAGTATTACAAGGAGCACTACGCCGGATGAAGATGGAACGCGTGATAGAGTGCGAGGGCGCGAGGGTGAGAGGGTTGCATGCGCTAGCACCCTTTCACCCTCTCACCCTATCACCTTTGCATTGACATGGGCCTCTTCAGCAAACTCTTCGGTGAACGCCAGCCCGACTTGGGACCGGCCGACCTGAGCGTGCTGAAGTGCGATGTGCATAGTCACTTCATCCCCGGCATCGATGATGGCGCACCCACGCTGGAGGCAAGCATCGAGCTGATCAAGGCGATGAGCGAACTCGGCTACCGCAAGGTCGTGACGACACCGCACGTGATGGCCGATGGCTACAAGAACACACCGGAGATCATCCTCGGAGGCTTGGAGAAAGTGCGCGCCGAAGTCCGCCGCCAAGGCATCGATATGGAAGTGGACGCCGCTGCCGAGTACTACTTGGACCACGACCTCGAGAACCGCGTGAAGGAGCGGAAGGTGCTCACGTTCGGAAACAACTATGTGCTGTTCGAGTTGCCCTTCATCAGCGAACCAGTTGTTCTGTTGGGCTTGGTCTTCGAGATGCAGACGCAGGGCTACCGTCCAGTGCTCGCGCACCCCGAGCGCTACCAATACTGGCACACCGACTTCAGCACGATGGAGAAGCTGAAGGACCGTGGTGTGCTGCTGCAACTGAACACCATCGCCCTCATGGGAGCCTATGGCCCCGGCGCGAAGAAGACCGCTGAGAAGCTCATCGACCTCGGCTGGTACGAATTGCTTGGCAGCGACTGCCACAGTATGGGCCACGTGGAAGCGATCAAGAACACGCTGCACGAGCCCTATCTGCACAAGTTGATCGGAAGTGGGAAGTTGGTGAACGCGGGGTTGTGAGCGCATTCTCAACTAGCCTGCGATTGATCGGTCTTGGGTGAAGACCTTTGGAGGACCCGCAAGAGGTACTCGCATATGTACAAGACCACTCTAAAGACGATTGCGAAGTACTCCGTGACACTGGCACTCATCGTCGGTTGCGCACCCAAGGAGAAGGAGATAGACCGCCTCATTTGCTGCGACGGAGATTTTGGCAATCACCAATCGATCCTATTCTTGATGGAGTCGGGGTACGTTCCTCCTTTGCTGGATAGTGCATCGCTCTCACGGTACCTCTTTCCAACTGAGTTTGCAGGTGCTTTTGACTCCGTAGAGTTGATTGATCATACCACACTCGATACGACTTGGAGTCGACGGTTCAAGTATGGTCATGTCGGAACATTGTATGACACGCTTGGATTCACCGCTGAACTGCTGCTCATCGATAGTTTACCGTGCCTCAATCGGGACTACCGATTTCAAATCCGCACCTATGATCACAACTCCCGCGTCATCGATACGCTGACTTACGCGATGTGGTCCCAGTGCTTGATGAAATGGTGCAGTGGGATAGCATTTGAAAACATGCAGGTTGAACGCGAGTGGGACAATGGGCCGAAGGAAGCGTTCAGGATATCTAATGAAGGAGAGTTCGTGAGACTGTAAAAGCCTACGCCCCCAACGCCTCCACCTCCTTGCTCACTTTCTTGAAGAGCCCTTGCAGGACCGTGCCGGGTCCGACTTCCACCACCTTGGTGGCACCATCGGTGAGCATGTTCTGCATGGTCTGTGTCCAACGCACCGGCGCGGTGAGCTGCGCGATCAGGTTGGCCTTGATGCGGGCGGGATCCTTGCGCGGGTAGGCATCCACGTTCTGGTAGATCGGGCAACGCGGGTTTACGATCGGCGTGTAGGCGATGGCTGTTTCCAACTCGGCGCGGGCGGGTTCCATCAGTGGGCTGTGGAAGGCACCGCCGACTTGGAGGATCAGCGCGCGCTTGGCGCCGGCTGCCTTGATGACTTCGCAGGCCTTGGTCACGGCTTCCAGCGTGCCGCTGATCACCAATTGGCCGGGGCAGTTGTAGTTGGCTGGTACCACACCGGGGATGGTGGCGCAGATCTCCTCCACCTTGGCGTCTTCCATACCGATGATGGCAGCCATGGTGCCCGCCTGCATTTCGCAGGCCCGTTGCATGGCGTTGGCGCGCGCGGCCACCAGCTTCAACCCGCCGGTGAATTCCATGGCACCCGTGGCCACGAGCGCGCTGAACTCGCCCAGTGAGTGCCCGGCGACCATGGCGGGTTGGAAGGCATCGCCCATCACCTTGGCCTTGATCACGCTATGCAGGAAGATCGCTGGCTGCGTCACCCGCGTCTGCCGCAGGTCCTCTTCTGACCCCTTGAACATGATGTCGGTGATGTTGAAGCCGAGCGTGTCGTTGGCGTGCTCGAACCAGATGCGCGCGTTGCCGTCGCTATCGTACAGGTCCTTGCCCATGCCGGGGAACTGGCTGCCTTGTCCGGGGAATACGTACGCTGTCATGATCAATGCAATTTACTGCCGATGAGTTCGATGAATTCTTTGCGCGTGCGGTCGCTATTCAGGAAAACGCCCGTGAATGCGGAGGTGGTGGTAACGCTGTTCTGTTTCTGCACCCCGCGCATGCGCATGCACAGGTGATCGCATTCCATCACCACGGCCACGCCGAGCGGCTTCAACGCATCGTGGATGCAATCGCGGATCTGGTCGGTGAGGCGTTCCTGCACCTGCAACCGGCGCGCGAAGGCGTCCACCACCCGGGGGATCTTGCTCAGTCCCACGATCCGCCCATTGGGGATATAGGCCACGTGCGCTTTGCCGAAGAAGGGGAGCATATGGTGTTCGCAAAGGCTGTACACCTCGATGTCCTTCACGATCACCATCTGTGAATACTTCTCGTGGAAGATCGCACCCTTCAGTATGCCTGCTGGATCCAGGTCGTAGCCGTGCGTGAGGTACTGCAGTGCTTTAGCCACGCGCTCGGGCGTTTGCTTCAAGCCTTCACGCTTCGGGTCTTCGCCGATCTGCTTCAGGATATCGTCGTAGTGGCCACCTATGCTCGCAATGCGCTTCGCATCGTACATGTCGATGCGCTCGTATCCCTCGTTGGCGTCGTTGCTCAACTTGGCGGAACCACGTTTGGTCGGGGTGGTGCGCTTCGCCATCTCAGTGTCCGTAGTACTCCACGCTGTTGTTCTCGGTCTCTTGCAGCTTCACGCAATGCAACGTACAACCCAGTGCGTTGATGGGCGTCGCCAATTCGTTCCAGAACGCAACGGCCAGGTTCTCGGTGCTGCTGAATTTGCCGTTCATGAACGGCACATCCATATCGATGTTCTTGTGGTCCACCAGATCGATCACGCGTTCCTTGATGATGCCGCCGATCAATGACAGGTCGGCCACGAATCCGGTCTCAGCGCTGGGTTCGCCCTTCACTGTCACCCACAGCTCGTAGTTGTGGCCGTGCCAGTTGGGGTTGCTGCACTTGCCGAACACGGCCATGTTCTTCGCCGCGGTCCAGTCCGCTCGGGTCAGTTTGTGCGCAGCGCTGAAACGCTCGCGACGGGTGATGAAAACAGTGGGCATCGGGCCTTGGTAAGAAGGTCGGCGAAGGTAGGGGCGGCGCTATCGTCGACCCTACTTTCGCGCCATGATCATCGTTACTGGCGCCGCGGGCTTCATCGGTAGCTGCCTACTGGGCGAATTGCAACGACAAGGCTGGCAGGATCTGGTGGCGGTGGATGATTTCTCGCGCATTGACAAGGCCCCGAACCTGCTGGGGAAGAAGTTGACGGCACGGGTGGAACGCCGCGACTTTCCGGAATGGCTGGACACGAACCAGAAACTGGTGCAGTTCATCTTCCACTTGGGTGCGCGTACCGACACCACGGAGTTCGACAAGGCGGTGTTCGATGAACTGAACGTGAACTACAGCAAGGCGGTGTGGGAGCGGTGCACCAAGTACCAGATACCCTTGGTGTACGCGAGCAGTGCGGCCACGTACGGTGAAGGCGAATTCGGGTACGACGACGACCACGCATTGATCCCGAAGTTGAAGCCGCTCAATCCGTACGGTGCCAGCAAGAACGAATTCGATCAGTGGGTGCTGAAACAGGAACGCACGCCTTTCTTCTGGGCGGGACTCAAGTTCTTCAACGTCTATGGCCCGAACGAGTACCACAAAGCGCGCATGGCCAGCGTGATCTACCACGCCTTCAACCAAGTGCGCGAGAAGGGCGAAGTGAAGCTGTTCCGGAGCCACAAACCGGAATACAAGGACGGCGAGCAACTGCGCGACTTCGTGTACGTGAAGGACCTGTGCAACGTGTGCATCTGGCTGATGGAGACGCGCAAGCACCCCGCGATCTACAACCTGGGCAGCGGCAAAGCGCGCACCTTTCTCGACCTCACACGCGCAACCTTCAAGGCGATGGGGAAGGAGGAACACATCACCTTCATCGACACGCCGATCGACATCCGCGACAAGTACCAGTACTTCACTGAAGCACGGATGGAGAAGCTGCGCGCCGCCGGATACGACAAGCCGTTCCATACGTTGGAAGAAGGCGTGGCCGACTACGTCGGCAACTATCTGCTGAAGGCCGCTTACTGCTGAGTACGTTCCAGCAAACTCTTCAGTGCAACGAGTTGGTTGCGGATATCGAGCAGCTTGTCGCGTAGATCGGGCGCGGCCTCCTGCACACGCGACTTCCCGCGCAACGCAGTCTTCGCACCCTCGATCGTGTGACCCTTGGTCTTTAGAAGATCTCGAACCTCGCGGACCACGGCCTTCTCTTCTGCGGTATACAGGCGGTCGCCCTTCGCATCGCGCTTCGGGTTGGGCTTGCCGAACTGGCGTTCCCAGAAACGGATCTGCGTGGCGGTAACGCCCAATTCGCTCGATACTTCGCCGATCGTCCAATAGAACTTCCCGATCGTTTTCGGCTTCAGCGGCATGTGCGCGAAAGTATCCGGCGGCTGACAAACCTCATCGTGCAGTTCATCAATCCAACGACTGGCTCGCATTGCGCGATATCTCCAACATGCGGGCGTACTCCTCGGCGGTGAGGTCGTTGAAGAAGTAGTTCGCCGGGTCGATGGGTTCGCCGTTCTTATGCACTTCGTAGTGCAAGTGCGGACCGGCGCTTAAGCCCGTGTTGCCCACCACGCCGATCACATCACCGCGTTTTACACGTTGGCCCCTGCGCACTTTCAGGGCACTGAGGTGGGCAAAAAGCGTTTGGTAATCGAAGCCGTGGTCGATGATCACATGGATGCCGTAGCCGTTGGTGCCGTAGTCGGCGTAGTCCACCACACCATCGCCTGTGGCGTAGATCTCCTTCCCGACAGGCGCAGTGAAGTCCATGCCGGCATGGAACTTCACGATCTTGTGGATGGGGTGAACACGTTCCCCGAACCCACTGCTGATCATGGTGAGGTCCTCGTTGCTGATCGGCTGGATAGCGGGGATGCTGGCAAGCATTTCCTGTTTGCGCACGGCGAGCGCGGCCACTTCGTCGAAGCTCACGCTCTGCACCACCATCTGCTTGGCGATCTTGTCCAAACGACGTCGCGTTTCGATCACGCGATCGCTGCTGGCATAACCCTTCAGCCCTTGGTACCGGTCGATCCCGCCCGAACCCGCTTGCCTGACTTCCGCCGGGATCGGATCGGCCTCGAAGATCACACGATAGATGTTGTCATCGCGGCGGCGCACGTCATACAGCACACCCTCGATCTCCTCCATCTGGCGGTTGAGCAACACGTATTGAGCCAGTAGCTGCTCATTCTCGCGGCGCAGGCTGGCTTCCTTCGGTGAATCGACCAGTGAATAGAGCGTAGCGAAGGCAATGGCGCCCACCAGCAAGCCCGGCAGCAGCACGAAGAGCACGCGCTTCACACGCTGCCATGGCGTGAGCTTGATGCGCTCGTACGCCAGCGTCTTCGGGTTGAAGCGGTACTTGTGCTCGGGCATTGGAATGAAGGGGCGTGAAGATAGGCCCCGGCCTATTTTCGCGGACCTTTTCAAACGCCCCCGTGACGCTCACCGCCCAACAGATCCGCCAGAAGTTCCTCGATCACTTCAAGAAGCACGGCCACGAGATCGTGCCGAGCGCGCCCATGGTCGTGAAGGACGATCCCACGCTCATGTTCACCAACGCGGGCATGAACCAGTTCAAGGATCTGTTCCTCGGCAATCGTCCCATACAGCATAAGCGCATTGCCGACACTCAGAAGTGCCTGCGTGTTTCAGGCAAGCATAACGATCTGGAGGAAGTCGGCATCGACACGTACCACCATACGATGTTCGAGATGCTGGGCAACTGGAGCTTCGGCGAATACTTCAAGAAGGATGCGATCAATTGGGCGTGGGAACTGCTCACTGATGTGTACGGCATCGACAAGTCGAATATCTACGTCACCTACTTCGGTGGCGACGACAAGGACAAGCTGCCTGCGGACACCGAGACGCGCGACCTGTGGAAGCAGTTCATGCCGGAGGAGCGCATACTGCCGTTCAGCCGGAAGGACAACTTCTGGGAGATGGGCGATGCTGGCCCATGCGGACCGTGCACTGAGATCCATGTGGATGTGCGCACTGCGGAAGAGAAGAAGCAGAAGCTTGGCTGTGACTTGGTGAACAACGACCACCCGCAGGTGATCGAGATCTGGAACAACGTCTTCATGCAGTTCGAGCGCAAGAGTGATGGCTCGCTGCACACCTTGCCCGCGCAACATGTGGACACCGGTATGGGCTTCGAGCGCTTGTGCATGGTGTTGCAAGGCAAACGCAGCAACTACGACACCGATGTTTTCCAGCCGTTGATCCAAACGATAGCCAAGCTGTGCAAGCAGCAGTATGGGCACTACGAGAAGAGCGATATCGCCATGCGCGTGATCGCGGACCATTTGCGCGCGATCAGCTTTGCTATCGCCGATGGCCAGTTGCCGAGCAACACCGGTGCTGGTTATGTGATCCGTCGCATCCTGCGTCGTGCGGTGCGCTATGGATACAGTTTCCTCGACCTCAACGAGCCCTTCATCCACAAGTTGGTGAAAACGCTTGCCGACCAGATGGGCGATCAGTTCCCCGAACTGCGCAAGCAGCAAGGCACCATTGAAGCTGTGGTGATGGAGGAGGAGAAGGCGTTTCTGCGCACGTTGGAGCAAGGCACACGCCGATTGGAATTGGCACTGAAGGAAACGGAAGGAACCATTCCGGGCGAACGTGCTTTCGAACTCCTGGACACGTTCGGCTTTCCCATCGATCTGACACAGCTCATGGCCCGTGAGCAAGGCCGTGATGTGGACATGAAGGGCTTCGAGGTGGAGCTAAAGAAGCAAAAGGACCGCTCCCGCGCTGCAACATCCGTCACCACCGGCGATTGGGTGGAATTGGCAAAGGGCGAAACCACATTCGTTGGCTACGATGAGTTGAGTTGTGAAGCGCGCATCCTCCGCTATCGTGCTATGAGCGGAAAGGGCGGCGATCAGTTCCAGATCGTCCTGGATCGCACGCCGTTCTATGCAGAGGGCGGCGGACAAGTCGGGGACAAGGGCTGGTTGATGGCTGGCGACGAGAAAGTGGAGGTGCTCGACACGAAGCGCGAGAACCAGTTGATCGTGCACTTCTGCAAGCAGATGCCGAAGGATATCGGCGCAACGTTCATAGCGCAGGTGGATGCATCACGCCGCAAACTCACGCAACGCAATCACACTTCCACGCACTTGTTGCATCATGCACTGCGTAAGTACTTGGGCACGCATGTGGAGCAAAAGGGGTCGCTAGTAGCCCCGGATCGCCTGCGTTTCGACATCAGCCACTTCGCCAAGGTGACGGCGGAAGAGATCGCCACCATCGAACGGGAAGTGAATGCCATGATCCATGAGGACTTGGCCTTTGAGGACAAGCGGCGCGTACCCATTGCCGAAGCCAAGGCCATGGGTGCCATGGCGCTGTTCGGCGAGAAGTATGGCGATGAAGTGCGCGTGGTGAAGTTCGGTCCGAGCGTGGAGCTCTGTGGCGGTACGCACGTGCCGCGCACCGGGGAGATCGGCGCATTCCGGATCGTGAGCGAAGGAGCGTTGGCCGCTGGGGTGCGCCGTTTGGAGGCCATCACCAGCGTGGAGGCCGAGCGCTACATCAACGAACGATTGAGCAAGCTGGATGAGGTGAACACGTTGCTGAAGCATCCTGCGGATCTTGTGGGTGCTGTTCAGCAGCTCCTCGATCGTAATGTTGCCTTGGAGAAGGAATTGGAGAAAGCTGGCAGGGAGAAAGTCGCGGCATTGCAAGGCAGCATCATGCAACAAGCTCGCGAGGTGAACGGCGCCAAACTGATCGCCATGGAAGTGGATCTGGATGCCGCGGGCATGAAGGATCTCGCCTTCCGTATGCGCGAGCAGCATACCGATCTGCTGATGGTGCTGGGCAGTGCGCAAGACGGCAAGGCCTTGCTGGCCGTCATGGTCGGCGATGGCTTGGTTGCGGGCAAAGGCCTTAAGGCGACCGACATCATCAAGCAATTGAGCCCGCACATCAAGGGCGGCGGTGGTGGCCAAACGTTTTTCGCTACTGCCGGTGGTAAGGACCCAAGTGGCCTGAAAGCCGCAATAGCCGCCGCCGGGTCGTTGCTGAACTGATCCTGCCGAACGCAACGAAGCCCCCTCGCGACATGTCGGGAGAAGGCTTCGAGGAGGCGTGAAGCTCTACCTATGGTTTCGGCTTCACGCCAACTGAGGGCGCGGCGCCAACTTATGGGGTGGCGGCAGCGCAGCTTGATTGTACACCGGGCCACGGTAGCGGGTATCGTAATTGAGGCCCATGTTCAGGATGTACAGGCCATTGAGCAGGATCACCAGCACGTAGTCGATGGTATCGCGCTTGCCGAAGCTCTGCACCACTTCGATCCACACTTTCGGCAACATGTAGAATTGACCGTAGATGGGGATGAAGAACAACCAGAAGTGACTTGCCGGACGGCCAACGATCTTCAGGAACACAATGAAATTCCAGCCGGGGACAAGTGCTGCCAAACCCGGTTGGCCGGCCTTTTCATAGAGCTTCCACTGGGCGATAAGACCGATCACGGCCAGAAAGATGATGGCGTAGTACATGGTACTGCCCATCACGGCATAGATGGCATCATGGATGCTCATGATCCAGTTCCAAACGGTGTCCATCGCGTAGTGGTATTTGTTGGTTTAACGCACACGTTCTCCAAGTCAGGTATGGGGAAGACGAGTGGCGGAAAACCGGGTTGCCTGTGCAACGTTAGGGTTGCCTCCTTCGTCTGCGCGATCCGACAGAAAGGAGTTCTGCACCGACGGATGGTAGGAAGCGTCGGGGTGACCGATATGTGGGAAGGGGACCGTGTGCAAGTACGCGCACCCCGTTCAGCCGCGCGGCACCGCGTAGGCCTTCACATCGGTCTCGGTGATCTCCTTGTCGCTTAGGATCACCAAACGCTCGATCACGTTGCGCAATTCCCTGACATTTCCCGTCCAAGGCAGCTTCTGCAGTTCCTTGATCGCCTTGTCGGTGATCTTCTTGGCCGGGATGCCCTGTTCGGTGCATACCATGGAAACAAAGTGCTCCGAGAGCAAGGGAATGTCCTCCAGTCGGTCCTTCAGTGCCGGAACATGTATCGGTATTACGCTCAGGCGGTGATAGAGGTCTTCGCGGAAATTTCCGGCGGCGATTTCCTTGCGCAAGTCCTTGTTGGTGGCGGCCACTACGCGCACATTCACCTTTATGTCCTTGTCGCCACCAACACGAGTGATCCTGCTCTCTTGCAGTGCGCGCAGCACCTTGGCCTGGGCATTGGCGCTCATGTCGCCGATCTCGTCCAGGAACAGCGTTCCACCATCAGCGAGTTCGAACTTGCCCTTTCGCTGGGCGATCGCACTGGTGAAACTACCTTTCTCATGCCCGAAAAGCTCGCTCTCGATCAACTCACCGGGTATCGCCGCGCAGTTCACTTCAATGAAGGGTCCTTCTTTCCTACCGCTCTTCTCGTGGATCATACGCGCTACACCTTCCTTGCCCGCGCCGTTGCCGCCGGTGATCATCACGCGTGCATCGCTGGGCGCCACCTTTTCGATCATTGCACGGATCTCTCCCAAGGCCTTGCTCTCACCTATCATGCGGTTAGCGCCACCCTTGTCTTTCTGCACCTTCTGACGTAAGGTCTTCGTTTCCTGCACCAGGTTCTTCCGGTCCAGTGCGTTGCGCACCGTGACCAGGATACGGCTGATGTCCGGCGGTTTCTGGATGTAGTCGAAAGCGCCCTTTTTCAGCGCATCGACGGCTGTATCGATAGTGCCGTGGCCGCTGATCATTACCACCGGAAGCTCGTCGTTGTGGACCATCAGCTTTTCCAGCACCTCAAGCCCGTCCATCTTGGGCATTTTGATGTCGCACAGGATCACATCGTAGTTCGCCTTTTTGGCCTTGTCCAAGCCTGAAGGGCCGTCCTCAGCTTCATCCACGGAGTGCTTCTCGTGTTCAAGAATGTCCTTGAGGGCATTGCGGATCGCCTTTTCGTCGTCGATGATGAGGATCTTGGCCATGGGTGCAGTGAAGTAGCTGAAGAGTGTGGTCGATGAAGCGGTGGAAGTCAATCCTTTCGGGGCTGAAGATGGCAAAGGCTTTTGGGAACATCCTCGTGACCGAACCGTACGGTGAACCTTCAGTAGTCGAACGCATCTGTTGCGCAGAGATCATGCTCGGGAGATCATCCATCATGATATAGGCGTAACACGCCCACCAATACGCGCTTGCAGCAATTGCCTTAGGCTTGAAGTACGGGTGATCCTTGAACTCGGTTGGCGAACAGGCTAATTTGCGCCGCCCTTTCGATTTCTTGGTCGATCCTCGTAGTACCATGCACAACAAGCACCTCACCATGCTTGCACGGCCGTGGGGAGGGTTCCTCATTTGCGGCTTGTTGCTAAGCACTTCGTTGATGGCTCAGTTGCCACCGTCGTTCAGCGTGTCGAACGCCGTAAGCCCGCTCGGCCAACCCATCTCCTTGGAGTTCCTTCCGGACGGTCGGTTGTTGGTGGCGGAGAAAACAGGGGTGATCACCTTGGCCAGTGGCGCCGGCCTTTCCCAGCAGAGCGCCTACATGCAACTGCTGAACATCGAGAATAGTCAGGAGCGGGGTCTGCAAAGTCTAGTACTCCATCCGCAGTTCGATCAGAACGGCTGGTTCTATGTGTACTACAGCACGTTGTCGCCGTCATCCTTCCGGGTCTCGCGCTTCACGCATGTACAGAACGGTGGTGGTGCAGCTAGCTTTTCTTCCATCGCCAGCGAAGTGGTCATTTGGGAGGACCCGTTGCCGTACAGCGGTTGTTGCCATTACGGTGGCGGAATGGATATTGGCCCTGACGGCAAACTCTATCTGGCTATCGGGGAACACAACAACGCTGCGCATCCTCAGGATATCACTGTACCGCACGGTAAGGTGTTGCGCTTGAACCTTGACGGAAGCGTACCGACGGATAACCCATACGTGGACGGCAACGGCCCGAACTACGACGCGGTGTGGTGCGAAGGGCTCAGGAATCCCTTCAAACTTTCATGGGACGGGCAATACAACAAGCTGTTCGTGGCTGATGTTGGCGCGAACGATCCGGCCACAGCGCGTGAAGAAGTGCACATCGCAACGTCCGGCCGGAATTTGGGTTGGCCGCACTGCGAGGGTTCGCAATGCAATTGGCCGATCGCTCCGCCAGCGAACGTGTCCGCACCGCTGTTTGACTATCCGCATCCGGGCGGTGGTGGCGGTGCTGTGATCGGGGGTGTGGTATACCGCGGCTCGATGTACCCTGCCGCTTATCAAGGGTCATACTTCTATGCCGACTTCGTGCACGGATGGATCCGGCGGGCGGAACTATCGACCAATGGTTCAACGGTGATCGGAGACCACGCTTTCATGTCCGGCGCAGGCTTGGTGTCGGATATGGAAGTGGGGCCCGATGGTGCGCTTTACTACTGCGACCTGAACGGGGTGGTGAAACGCATCGCCTATACGGGTTCGAACCAAGTGCCCCAGTGCAGCGGTGTGAACGTGTCTCCGACAACCGGTCCGGTACCGTTGCCCTGCACCGCAGTGGGCAGCGTGTTGGATCCAGAAGGTGCCTCGCTCACGTGCACGTGGTTGTGGAATGATGGTACCCAGACCGTGCACGGACTAGGGGCGGGCACTGGTTGGCGCGTTGTGCCTTCTTCACCGCACACGTTTTTCTCCAGTGGCATGTATGCCCCGGTGCTGCGTGTATCGGATGGAGTGAATACGGTGGACTGTCCTGCGGTGGCAGTGAGTGTCGGCCAGGCGCCCTCCTGCAGCATCACCTTTCCGCCGGATGGATCCATGTTCCAAGCAGGTGATGTGATCTTGTACGGCGGTACAGCCAATGACCCCAACGGCACGCTTTCACCGACCAACTATCTCTGGGAGGTGGCCTTTCTGCACGATGTACACGAGCACCCGGAGTCAGGTCCGTCCAGCGGCTATACGAGCGGGGCGTTCACCGTACCCATCGATGGGCACGATTTCAGCGGCGACACGGGTTATGAGATCAGGCTAACGGTTACCGATGCCGATGGACTCCAGGCGTACGACACCGTGCGAGTATGGCCCGAAAAGACGGTGCTCACTTTCAACTCTGTTCCGTTCGGGCTCTTCGTGGAGATCGATGGCGTACAGCGGCAAACACCCTACACGCTGGATGATCTGGTCGGCTTCCACCACTACATCAATGCTCCGGTGCAATGCTATAGTGCTCAACAATATGGCCCTTCAAATTGGTCCAACGGAGGAACAGGCTACCAGCTGATCATTGTGCCTACCGTGCCCTCCACGTACGCGCATACGTTCGTTTCGTGGGGTCCTTGCCAAACGAGCGTGAGGGTTTCACCCAAAGTGATGCTTGGTGGTGCGTATGATCAGTTCACCGGACTGATGCAGAACAACTTGGCCGTACTGGGATTGGTACCCGCCACCCAGCCGTACACGCAGTTGGGCCAAACCTCTGTCGGCGGCGGGAACACCACGACCACGGCGGGTGTGTTGTCGGCCACGGGCAACAATGCGATCGTCGATTGGGTATGGGTGGAACTGCGCAACGCGCTACAGCCAGCGACCGTAGCGGCGTCGCGTGCAGCATTGGTGCAACGCGATGGTGACGTGGTGGACACCGATGGCATTTCCTCCGTCACCATGAACGCAGCCGCTGGCAGTTACTACGTTGTTGTACGGCACCGCAATCACTTGGGAGTGATGACGGCTCAGTACGTTGCGCTTTCAACGGCCACGACCGTGGTGGATTTCACCCAGTCGAGCACCAGCACATATGGCATAGGATCGCGCGATCAAGTGAATGGTATTATGGTGCTTTGGACCGGGGATGCGAACTTCAATGGGGTTGTGAAGTACACCGGGGCGGGCAACGATCGTGATCCCATATTGGCCGCTATCGGTGGTGCCATTCCAACTGGCTTGATCACCATGCAGTACCGTGGCGAGGATGTGAATATGGATGGCTTGGTGAAATACACCGGCGTGGCCAACGATCGCGACCCGATCCTTCAATGCATCGGCGGTGCGGTACCCACGGCAGTGCGTCAGCAACAGGTTCCTTGAGGTGTCTATCCCTGCAGTAGCCGCAATGCCGCGCCTTCTTTCAGAGCGTACTTGCTCCAACGCAGGTTGCGGATACCGCCAGCGACAAGCACCCGCTCAATAGCGATGAGGGCTATGGAAATGGTGTCTACCCGGTGCTCCGGAAGCCCAGGGACCAGCAGGCGTTCATCACGGTTCATGTTCATGCACCGGTCCTTGAGCGCATCGAATGCCAAGGCGGTGAACGGATGACTTGTCGCGGCAGGATCAGGCCCGCTTTGCGTTGACGCGCCGATCATCGCGGCTATGGTATCGAAAGATCCAGCGCTGCCAATGAGCTCATGCGGCTCGTGGCGTTCGATGATGGACCACAGTGGTTCCAGTTGCGCGTCGAGATGTCCCGCTAGTCGGAATTGTTCCTGCGTTGTCATCGGATCACCGAAGCTGAAACGATCCTGCAAGCGCGTAACCCCCAGTTCGAAACTGCGCTTCCACATCAACGCCTTGTTGGTAGCCAAAATGAACTCGATACTGCCGCCACCGATGTCCATCACGAGCGCTGGTTTCGCTGTGAATGGAACTGCAAGCCGTACACCTTCGAGGATCAACTCCGCTTCCTCATCGCCTTTGATCACCCTGATGTCCACGCCGCATTGCTCGCGTGCGGCCTCGAGGAAGTCGGACGCGTTGCCGGAGTTCCGCAGCATGCTCGTACCGAAGCCAACGAAATCAAGGGCGCCGTGTTCTTTGGCCGTGCCCACATGGGTATGGAGTGCACCGAGACCACGGGAGAACGCATCCGGCGCAATGATGCCTTGCTCGATGCCGCCCCGTCCGAGGAACACCGGCGCTTCGGAAGAATGGACGATAGTGAACCCCTTCTTGCTGGGCCCGCCCCGTTCGACCACCAGCAGGTTGAAAGTGTTCGTTCCCAGATCAAAGATCGCCGTGCGCATGGCCCATGGTCAGCCCCTATAGAACAACCACTTCCCCAATTCCCCCCACGTCACCTTTTTGCCATACATCAG
>CADECG010000087.1:13420-15585 GCA_902825795.1 uncultured Bacteroidota bacterium | reverse complement strand
GGTGGATGGTTCGGCTACGGTTTCGGCGATAGGGGCTGGAAGTACGGTGGTGATCTTCAGATCAAACCGATGCCATCGCGCGCATTCGCGCTGCGCGGGTACTATGCCAATGATCTCGTGGAAAGCGCAGGGGTCGCCTATCGAGGACCGCGCCCACTACTGCTGAATGATGATATCCGGTTGCTCTACATGGATCGCATGGATCGGGTGGAGCGCATCGGCGGTGAAGTCCATTTCAGGATCGGTAGTGCTTTGAAAGCTTGGGTGGGCACCGCCAGCGAACTGCGCATCAACGACCTCGGATACCGGTTCGTGCTGCCGCGTGCTGAGAATGTGCAGCAATACATCAGTGACTTCCGTAGCGGGGAGGTGAGCGTGGATCTGCGTTACGCCTTCCGTGAACAAGTGGCGCAACTGCCCGATCGGCAAGTCAACCTCGGTACGAAATGGCCGATCATACATGTCTCCGCGGCAACGGGGATCGACGGTTTGTGGGCCGGCGAACAGGAGTGGTGGCGCATAAGTGCGATGACCGAGAAGACCTTCCGTACGCGGCGCGTGGGCACACCAAGCGTTCGCATCATGGCGGGAATGGCCGATGAGGATGCGCCCTACTCGTTCCTCTTCAACATCCGGGGCACGCGGGGCAAGGCCTTTTGGGTGAATACACCGTACGCCTTCGAAACCATGGTGCCGGGTGAGTTCTTGGCCGATCGTTTCGTTGCAGTGCACTATCGCCACAGCTTCGGCAAGCTCTTGCTGAAGACCAAGCAATGGCAGCCGATACCGAGCGTCGTGAGCAGTGCTGGTGTTGGGACTTTGGATCATCCGGAAAACCATCTCGGCTACGACTTCCGTGGCATGGAGAAGGGCTTTTTCGAAAGTGGGGTGGAGGTATTGTTCAAGAACGACCTCAGCGCACTGGGCGTGGGTGTCTACTACCGCTACGGTGACTATGCGCTGCCGGATGCGGCCGACAACCTCTATTTGAAACTGACCATCGGCATCGGCATCTGAGTGCCAACCCCCTTTTCGTTTCCTTTGGCCGAAGGCCACCCGGATCTGTCCGATCGGCCGATGCCCTGAAAAATGTGGACCTGGCTCGCTGGTAAGATCCTTCGCAATCGCATCACCGTGCTGGTGATCACGGGGCTTCTGACCGTGCTGATGGGCTACGAAGCCACCAAGGTGAAGATGAGCTACCGCCACGGCGGCCTGCTTCCCAAGACGGACAGCGTGTACTTGGCGTACCACGAATTCACCGAGCAGTTCAGTGAGGATGGCAACGTCATGGTGCTAGGCACCGGCGACCCGAAGCTGTACACCCCGGAGCGGTTCAAGGCCTGGTGGCAACTCGGCAACGACCTGAAGGAGATCCCGGGTGTGGACTCGGTCTTCAGCGAAGCCCACTTGTTCGATCTGGTACGCGATGACTCCTTGACCACCTTCAAGCTCCGGCCTGTTGTTGTGTCGCCCCCGACCACACAGGCAGAAATGGACTCCTTGAAAGCAAGGATCCGATCGCTGCCCTTCTACGACAAACTGCTCTTCAACGACAGCACCGGGGCCAGCCTGATGATGCTCTTCCTCGACGCGGCCATGTTCAACAGCGAACAGCGCGGCGATATGATCGAGCGCATTGTGGCGCGCGGCGAGGCGTTCGCTGCCGGCGGAAGCGAGGTGCATTACAGCGGGTTGCCCTACGTGCGCGTCATGCTCACGTCGCTCGTGAAGGGTGAGATGCCCTTGTTCATGGGCTTGAGCCTATTGGTCTGTGCCATTTTGCTGCTCATCTTCTTCCGGAGTTGGCGTGTGATGTGGATCTGTGTGCTGGTGGTGGCCATCAGCGTGGTGTGGAGTTTCGGCATCCTCGGCCTGCTCGATTACCGCATCACCCTGATCATGTCGGTGATCTCGCCTTTGGTGATCGTTACGGGCGTGCCCAATTGTGTGTTCCTCATCAACAGTTACCAGATCGAGTTCGTGCGACATGGTAACAAGATGAAGGCGTTGCAACGCGTGATCACACGTGTCGGTGCAGCTGCGTTCATGACCAACGCGACCACGGCCGTGGGCTTCACCACGTTCATGCTCACGTACAGCGATTCGCTCCGCGAGTTCGGCTTGGTGGCTACTGCAGGGATCATGGTATTGTGGGCATTGAG
>CADECG010000087.1:9636-13403 GCA_902825795.1 uncultured Bacteroidota bacterium | reverse complement strand
TCATGCCGCCGCCCACCGCTAAGCACTTGCGTCACTTGGACCGCAAATGGATGGATACCGTGGTGGATCGTATTGTGCGTATCAGTCATCGGCGGCGGGCCTTGGTGTATGCGCTCACCGTCCTTGTGTTCAGCATAGCGCTCTTGGGCATGACGCGGTTGAAGGACGAAAGCCGTGTGGTGGACGATCTGCCCGAGCATAATCCAGTGCTGGTGCACATGCGCTGGTTCGAGAAGAACTACCACGGGGTGATCCCGTTGGAAGTGATCATCGATTCCAAGAAGAACGGCGGCGCGCTGAAAGATGCGACGCTCAAGCGCATCGAACGTTTCTGCGACACCCTGGCCACCTATCCGGAGTTCAGTCGGCCCATCAGTATTGTGGATGCGGTGAAGTTCACCAAGCAGGCCTTCTATGGCGGTAACCCGGAGAAATACGCCTTGCTCACCGGCCCGGAGAAGAGCTTCATCCTTCCATATCTGCAGGGCGCTGGGGAAAAGAAGAGCATGGGCAAAGCTTTTCTCGATACGGCCCGACAGGTCACGCGGCTCACGGTGCAGATGGCCGATATCGGCACGACGCGCATGGACGCGTTGATGGAACGCCTGCGCCCTCAGGTCGACAGCATCTTCGATCCAACGAAGTACGACGTGCGCTTCACCGGCAACAGCGTGGTCTTCCTGAAAGGCAACAGTTATCTCGTGGACAATTTGATCACCAGTTTGGGTTGGGCGATCGCGCTGATCGTTGTGCTGATGGCGCTCTTGTTCGGCTCACTACGCATACTGGTCGTGTCGCTCATCCCCAACCTGATCCCGCTGGTGGTTACTGCGGGGCTGATGGGGATCTTCCATATACCGATCAAGCCGAGCACCATCCTTGTCTTCGGCATCGCGCTGGGCATTGCCGTGGACAATGCGATCCATTTCCTGGCGCGCTACAGGTTGGAGCTGAAGCTCACCAACAACGACATCAAGCGATCCGTCGATCTGGCCACGCGCGAGGTGAGCGTGGGCATCATCTATACGAGCGCGGTGCTCTTCTTCGGCTTCACCATTTTCGCTTTCAGCGAGTTCGGCGGCATTCAAGCCTTGGGGGTGCTTACGAGCATCACCTTATTGGTGGCCATGTTCACGAACCTGCTCGTATTGCCGGCGCTGTTGCTCAGCTTCCACAGCAACCTCATCACGCAAGCCTTCCGCGAACCGTTGCTGGTGATCTTGGATGAGGACGATGATGTCGATCTTGGCGAACTGAAACTGGAGAACAGCGACGAGCAAGAACAATTGAAATGAAGGGCATCATCCTCGCCGGAGGCTCCGGCACACGTCTGCATCCATTGACGCTTGCCGTTAGCAAGCAACTGATGCCGGTGTATGACAAGCCGATGATCTATTACCCGCTGAGCACGCTCATGGCAGCGGGTATTCGCGAGGTGCTCATCATCAGCACACCGCACGACCTGCCGCACTTCCGCAAGTTGCTGGGCGATGGTGGAAGTCTCGGGTGCTCGTTCACCTATGCCGAGCAACCGGTGCCCAACGGGCTTGCACAAGCGTTCGTCATCGGTCGTGACTTCGTCGGCAACGATAGCGTGGCATTGATCCTTGGCGACAACATTTTCCATGGTTCCGGATTGGGGACACGGCTCATGGAGCACAGCACCGTGAACGGTGGGCTCGTGTTCGCCTACCGCGTAAGCGATCCCGAGCGTTACGGCGTGGTGGAGTTCGATGCGCACTACAACGCGTTGAGCATCGAGGAGAAGCCCACCAAGCCGAAGAGCAACTATGCCGTGCCGGGGCTGTATTTCTACGACAACAGCGTGCTCGACATCGCGCGGGACCTCAAGCCGGGTGTGCGTGGTGAGTACGAGATCACCGACGTGAACAAGGAATACCTACGACGTGGCACGTTGAAGGTGAACGTGTTGGACCGAGGCACGGCTTGGCTCGATACCGGCACCTTCACCTCGTTGATGCAGGCAGGTCAGTACGTGCAGGTGATCGAGGAACGCCAGGGCCGCCGCATCGGCTGTATCGAAGAGGTGGCCTTCCGCCGCAACTTCATCAGCGCTGACCAACTACGGAAGCTGGCCGAGCCGTTGCGCAAGAGCGGGTATGGCGAGTACCTCTTGAAGGTGGCCGAAGGCAGCGTGTGATGACCGATCATCGCCAATTGATCGAGGCCCGTATCGCGGAATGGTGCGCGGCATTGCCGAATGACGGCCTGTATCCGCCGATGGCATACTTGATGCGTTTGCCGGCGAAACGTGTGCGTCCCGCGCTGGTGCTCATGGGCTGCGAACTCTTCGGAGGCAAGGCTGCGGATGCACTCGATGAAGCGCTGGGTATCGAGCTCTTCCACAATTTCACCTTGATGCACGATGACATCATGGACGCTGCGCCGTTGCGGCGCGGGCAACCGACCGTGCATGCCAAGTGGAATGTGAATACCGGTATCCTCAGCGGCGATGCCATGCTGGTGAAGGCGTATCAGTTGATGGCGAAACGGAGCGAGGTCCTCGACTTGTTCAGCCGGTACGCGCTGGGCGTGTGTGAGGGGCAGCAACGCGACATGGAATTCGAGACGCGCTTGAATGTGAGCGTTGCGGAATACCTGGAGATGATCCGGCTGAAGACCGCTGTGTTGCTCTCGTGCGCGTTGCAAACCGGCGCTATCGTTGCTGGCGCCAACCCGGCCGATCGTAAGCTCGTTGGCGAGTTCGGCGAACACCTCGGCCTTGCATTCCAGTTACGCGACGACTTGTTGGATGCGTTCGGTGATCCAGCCATCACCGGCAAACAACAAGGCGGGGATCTGCGTGCGGGTAAGAAGACCTTTCTGCTCATCCGTGGGGCGGAGTGCGCTGTCCAGAAGCGATCAACCGTTCTGGACGAAGAACTGGCGAAGCCCAGCGCTCAGCGCGACGTGTCGCGGATGCGCGATGCAATTGAGCAACTCGGTGTGCGTTCCGAAGCCGAGGCCGAAGTGCTGAAGCATGACCGTGCCGCACAAGAAGCGTTGGCCGCGATCAACGTGGCCGAGGACCTCAAAGCGCCGCTACGCCTGCTGGCTGAGATGCTGTTGGACAGGGCCAATTGAGCTGATTACGACCGGACGAGGTCGGTCAAAGCAGACGCAAGTCCATCGTATTCGAACTTGAACCCCGCATCCAGCAACCGTTGGTTGCTGGCTCGACTTCCCTCGGTGAGCAGAACGCTCCGTTCGCCCATGGCCGAGCGAAGCGCGAAGGCGGGCACAGCGATCGGGAACAATGGGCGGTGCACCTCCTTCGCTACCGCACGCATGGCATCGCGCTGATGAAGTTGCTCACCGGCGCACGCGTTGTACGCGCCGCTCATCGTGCTATTCACCATCGCATGGATGTACTGTTGCACGAGGTCGTCCATGTGTACCCAGGGCATCCATTGTTTTCCCGACCCCAGCGGCGCAAGGATGCACCATTTCGCCAATCGCATGAACTGTGGTAAGCCTCCGCCTTCCCGCGCAAGTACCATCGGGGTGCGCAGCTTCACCACGCGGGCGATGCCTGTCCATTCGTCCACGGCGTCCTCCCAAGTGCGTGTCAACCGGCCAATGACATCTTGGGCGTTCGGATCGCTTTCGGAGAACACCTTGTCCGTGGTGACAGCACCGTAGTACCCCACGCCGCTCGCGCTGATGAAGCTCTTCGGATGCAAACCCATTTCGCGCGCAGCGCTCAACACCAAGCGCGCCGACTCCCTGCGGCTGTCTTGGCAGAG
>CADECG010000087.1:0-9626 GCA_902825795.1 uncultured Bacteroidota bacterium | reverse complement strand
CTTCAACCTTTCTCGGCTCCACCGTTTGGTAATGATGTTCTCGCCAGCGAGGTGAACGACGTGATCCACACCCTCCAGCGCTGACTTGTCCAGTGTGCCGCGTTGAGGATCCCAAGCAAAGGCCCGTACACCATTGCGATCACGCGGCGCGCGGCTCAGGTGGCGCACCGCGTGGCCTTGTTCGAGCAACGCCGCTGTCAGCGCGGAACCGATCAGGCCGCTACCGCCGGTGATAAGGATGGTGGACATGGCTGCAAGGAACAATGGACCGGATCGCTGCCATCAGCCATTGACACTTCGTTGGATCGTTGATCAACGCGCCACCGTGAAGGGCAGTCGCACATCGGCTCCGTTCGCGTGGTGCAGTATCAGCGTATAGCGGCCGTTACGGATATGCCCCGACAGTTGAAGCTCTGATCTGCCACCAATGGGAACAAGAATGCCTTGCCATTGGATCCTGCCCAGCTGGTCGTACACCTCTGCAGATGCTTCGCCATCGCTCATGCCGACAAGGTGCAGCACTCCTGAGTTCGGTTCGGGTGAGAGGCTCGGGCTTGAAGCAACCGTGGTTCCGATCCCGGTGTTGAGACAAGCGGGATCCGTTGAGGGCACCACGATGACCGTCTGACAGGATACAGCGTTGGGGCAGGGTGCAAGACCCGCCACCATGTAGCAATAAATGCCGGGCGTGTTCACACCCGGAACGAAGATCCCGTTCTGCGGACCTCCACCGAACGTCCATGTGCCACCGGGTTGTGGTGTTCCCGCTATCGAATCGAACAGGACGACGGGACCGGCGTTCGCGCAGATCTCGATCACCGTGTTCAGTCCCGCATCGGGCGCTTGGTTCACGATCACGGTAACCGAAGCTGTGTCGTTGGGGCATGGCGCAATGCCGGGCACTACATAGCACATCGTGTTCGGGCCGCACTGGTACCAAAAACCACCGGTCTGTGGATTGCCGCCGAGGTAGGGGAAGTAGGAGGTGGCTGGGCCGGTACTGCACAGGACCGCATAGCCGTTCGTTCCGGCGTCCGCCTGCACTACGCTCGTGATAGTCAAACACGCCGTGTCGTTGCCAACCACATAACAGTAGGTGCCAGCGGGATCAACACCCGGAACGAAAGCCGGTGAATGCGGGAAGCCACCGGGATCATTCCATGTACCACCCGGTTGTGGCGAGCCAAGCAGCGAGTCGATCATCAGGAAGGGAGGCGCATTCTGGCAAACACCGACTGCGTTGTCGATGCCGGCATTGCCACCTCCACCCAAGTCGATGTCGGAAGCGACGCAATTCGCGCACAAAAGGATGGCCAACAGGGTCGATGATCGTTTTTCCATGTGTTATTTATCGGAAAGCTAATCGAACCGGTGTCGCGGCTCCAGACGGCCCGACTTTCCTGCGATCAGCTGATGCTCAGGTGATCGAGCAGGTTCTCCAGCACTGCTCCGTTCAGGCCAATGCGCACCATGAGTAGATCCTCTACAGGTAGAAAGCGCGTGCTGGTCAAAGGTGTGCTATGCGCGTACTCGACCGAGATCAGGTCGATGAACGTAAGGCCGATGTGCATCGTCACCCTTGTATCGTCCAAGGATGCCCGATAGCTGACGTTATCGAACGAGATGGCGCCGCAAGGTCCCAGCACACGCCCGAACAAATGCATGGCCCTGAAGCCGACGGTCCCCTTGCGGTAGGTGGCATCACCCGTGAACAATGCGCTCAAAGAGAGTTCTGGTCCGAAGGCCGTCAATCCTTCGCGCGAACCGCTGTCGTACGACCACATGTAGTTGCCGTACAAGCCCATTTCAGTGACACCTTCTCCGCCAAGGAGCCGCAGACCGATACCCGGGAACTCTGCCCAATCGCCGTGCGCGCGCTCGTCCGTTGACGCAAGCGCGCTACCCGCATCAACGGTGATCGGGGACTGCCCGCATGCAATGGCCGCTGAAGCAATCAGTACCGACAGGTGGGCAGTGCGAACCATGACCTACCTCGACCGCTCGATCGCCAACAGATCCTCAGCAATGAAGCCTTCCTTCTTGCCGAAGATCGCGGCGTCGTCCGCGATGTACATCAGCTCGCCGCTGCCGGCGTTGAAAACGCGCTTGAAACAATGGCGGGTCTTGTGCTCGCCGGTCATCACCACGTCGGTGATGCACACGCCTTTGTTCTGCGCTTCAACGGCGGTCATGAGTTGGCTCTCGGCCATCAGCTGCGCGGTGCCTTTCGCGTAGCTCGTCTTCACGGTGGCGGCATCCGGGATGCTCTTGTCCATGTGCTCTTGCGCCAGCCACAGTTCGTGGTTGTCGCGCACCAAGCGGTTGCGCGATGCATAGAACCGATCGGCCGTGCTCTTGTCGGTGAACTTGCCCGCCTCCATCTGCGCCAAGTAATCCTGGATGTTCTTCACGTACACGTTCAACAGGAGCGAGGTATTGTCGGCCGCCATGGCATTGGGATCGATCATGATGAACGCGATCTCCTGTGCTACCGGTATGGTGGTGAAGGCGTTTTCCTGCGTTTGGAGCGCTTCGCCTTTTTTCTGTTTCCAGCCTTGCACCAGCGTCAGGAAGAAGGCACCGAACTTGGCAGGGTCGACTTTCCACGTCTTCATCAAGTAGGTCTTCGTGGGGTCCATGGGCTGCAGCGCCATGTCGTTCACGTTGATCACATCGTAGCCACTGGTGAATTTCCAATGCGCCTTCATGGCATCCATGATCGCGCGGTTGTATGGCGAGTCGCCGGCGTCGAGCACCAACACGGTGCTGCTGGCTTTTGCCGTGGCGATGGCCCTCTTGTCGAAGCTGCCGTACTGGGCGGTGGCGGTGAAGGCGAGGAGGATGGAGAATGGAAGAAGAAGTGCGCGCATGATCTACGGTGGACTGGTGTGTTGATGCTACCGGCCAAACATAGTGCCACCGCCTACCGACCTTCGTACCACTTTTCCACATGGCGAACGAGGAAGTGTCAAGAACTGGTGAAGGCCTGCGCAAGCGGTTGGATGAAGCCGAGGTGTTGCTCGAGACCGTTCATCAATTGCGCAAGGACCTGGGCGAGGAAACGATCGGACTTCCACCGGTGGGCGACGCTGCGTTTGAGTGCCTGCGTACTGATGTGAAACGCCAGTTGGACGACTGGCAACGCTTGGGGTCGATCCAGCTCTCCCGCGCCATCAACCGTGTGGACCTGACCGAGCGTATGGTAGAGGATGCCATGACACGTGGAGGCTTGCACGAACTGGCCGGGTCCATGGTGCTGCGTTGTTTGCAGAAGGTGCTGCTGCGGAAGCGGTTCGCCGGGCTGGGGTGAATCCATGCCGACATTCAATTGTGCATTTCTCGGTATAAGCCAAGCCTTGGCGTCGCCGCCTTGAAACACCCCGCTTCTACCTTCGTCGCCTCGCATGGATAAGTTCTCCTACCTGAGCAACGTCGATAGCGTTTGGCTCGACGACCTGTACCAACAATACCTGAAGGATCCCGCCAGCGTGGAAACCGGCTGGGCGCGGTTCTTTGAAGGCTTCGAGTTCGCCAAGTCGATTGATGCGGACGCACCCGGGGCTGTCACTTCGAGCGCGGTGGAGAAGCGCCCACAGCCCCCCGCCGGCAACGACCGATTCGAGAAGGAGTTCCGCGTGATCGACCTGATCAACGCCTACCGCCAGCGCGGCCACCTCTTCACCAACACCAACCCGGTGCGCGATCGGCGCAAGTACCAGCCGACGCTCGACATCGAGAACTTCGGGCTGGCCGAGGCCGATCTGGATACGTTGTTCAGCGCAGGCAACGAAGTGGGTATCGGTCCCAGCAAGTTGCGCGACATCATCGCCCTTCTTCAACAGACTTACTGCCGCAGCATTGGTGTGGAGTTCATGTATATCCGGTTCCCCGAAAAGCGACGCTGGTTGCTGGACCGCATGGAAGGAACACGCAACGAGCCGTCCTTCAGCATCGACCAGAAGAAGGAGATCCTGGAGAAGTTGAACGAAGCGGTGGTCTTCGAGAAGTTCCTCGGCAAGAAGTTCATCGGTGCCAAGCGGTTCAGCATTGAAGGCGCTGAAGCACTGATCCCCGCACTGGACACCGTGATCGAGCACGGCGCCGAACTGGGCATCACCGAGTATGTGATCGGCATGGCGCACCGCGGCCGGTTGAACGTGTTGGCCAACACGCTGCGCAAGAGCTACGACCAGATCTTCAGCGAGTTCGACGGCAAGGACTACGATGATTCGTTGGTGGAAGGTGACGTGAAGTACCACATGGGCTATAGCAGCCTTGTGAAGACGAACACCGGCAAGGAGGTGCGCCTGACACTGGCCCCCAACCCGAGCCATTTGGAAACGGTGGGTCCGGTGATGCAAGGCATCTCGCGCGCCATCATCGAGCACGACGACAATTTCGCGAAGGGCATCACCGCGCCCATCCTCATCCACGGTGATGCAGCGGTTGCCGGTCAAGGCGTCGTGTACGAAGTGGTGCAGATGGCCGGACTGAAGGCGTACGAAGTGGGCGGCACCATCCACATCGTGGTGAACAACCAGGTCGGTTTCACCACCAACTACATCGATGCGCGCACCAGCACGTATTGCACCGATGTCGCCAAGACCACGCTGTGTCCGGTGTTCCACGTGAACGGCGACGATGCTGAGGCGGTGGCGTACACCGTGAAGCTGGCCATGGACTATCGCCAGCAGTTCGGGCAGGATGTATGGGTTGACATTCTGTGCTATCGCAAGCACGGCCACAACGAAGGCGACGAACCGAAGTTCACGCAGCCCTTGCTGTACAAGGCTATCACCGCGCATGCCGATCCGCGCGAGATCTACACGCAGAAGCTCATCGATAGCGGCGTTGAAGGCGCGCGGGAGATGGCCGAAGAAATGGAGCGCTCATTCACCGAGATGCTGGATGCGCGCCTCACGGAAGCCAAGCAACAGCGTGTGGGCAAGATCACCAACTTCTTGGAGGAGCGTTGGAAAGGCTTCAAGCGTGCGGATGAGAAAGACTTCGCGAAGTCGCCGACCACTGGCGTGAAGAAGGAGACGTTGAAGTTGATCGGGGAGAAGTTGAGCGCGATCCCCGAAGGGAAGAAGTTCTTCAGCAAACTGGAAAAGATCCTCGGCGACCGCAAGCGGATGATGGCCGAGGAAACGTTGGACTGGAGCATGGGCGAACTGCTTGCCTATGGCTCATTGCTCGTTGAGGGGCATCCCGTGCGGTTCACCGGGCAGGATGTGGAACGCGGCACGTTCAGCCACCGCCACGCCGTGGTGCGTATGGAGGACAGCGAGGAAGAGTTCATCCACTTGAAACATATCCAGGAAGGGCAGGCGTTGTTGCAGATCTACAATTCACTGCTGAGCGAGTACGCAGTGCTCGGCTTCGAGTACGGCTATGCGCTAACGGATCCCAACACGCTCACCATTTGGGAAGCGCAGTTCGGCGATTTCGTCAACGGAGCGCAGATCGTGCTCGACCAGTACTTGTGCTGCGCCGAGGAGAAGTGGAACACCCAGAACGGCATTGTGCTGCTGTTGCCGCACGGCTACGAAGGTCAAGGTGCCGAGCACAGCAGCGCGCGCATGGAGCGCTTCCTCCAAAGCTGTGCCGACGGCAATATGATCGTGGTGAACTGCACCACGCCCGCGAACTTCTTCCACGCATTGCGCCGACAGCTCGCATGGAACTTCCGCAAGCCGATGGTGGTGTTCAGCCCGAAGAGCCTGCTGCGCCATGCGAAGTGCGTAAGCAAGTTGGACGACCTGACCACAGGCGGTTTCCAAGAGCTCATCGACGATCCCGGTGTCGACGCCAAGAGCGTGAAGACGGTGATCTTCACGCAAGGCAAGATCCACTACGATCTGGCCGAGCACCGCGAGAAGAACGGCATATCGGACACGGCGCTCGTGCGCATCGAGCAGTTGCATCCCTTGCCCGCTGACCAGATGCGCGCAGTGATCAAGAAGTACGCGAAAGCGGAGCGTTACATCTGGGTGCAGGAGGAGCCGCTGAACATGGGCGCATGGAGCTACATGTCCATGAACTTCACCGATGTGAAATGGGAGGTGATAGCACGTCCTGCCAGCGGAGCACCTGCTACCGGAAGCAGCAAGCGCAGCGCCAACCAGCAGATCGCGATCATTGAGAAGGCGTTCAGCAAGTCGGGCAAGTCCGAGAAAGTCAACGCCTGAACAAGACTCAAGTCACAAGGCTCAAGTCCAAAGACACAAGTAGAACCACGAAGCACTCCAACCTTGACACTTGAGACTTGTGTCTTGTGACTTGAGACTTGAGACTTCATCCAAACACTCCCCAATGGCCACAGTAGACATCAAGGTTCCCAGTCCCGGAGAGAGCATCAGTGAAGTGCGCATCGCGAAATGGCTTGTGAAGGATGGCGACGTGGTAAGCAAGGACCAAGTGCTCGCCGAGATCGACAGCGACAAGGCCACATTGGAACTGAGCGCCGAAGTCGAGGGCAAGGTGCAGCTACTGGCCAAAGAGGACCAGACGGTGAACGTCGGTGATGTCGTCGTGAAGATCGACACGAGCTTCAAGGCGGAGGCGAAGCCCAAGGCGCAGGAACAGGTGCAGGAGGCAAAAAAGGCCGCGCCGAGCGTTGCCCCTGCTTCTGCCCCTGCCTCTGTTTCAGCGGCGCATGCAACGCCTGTCGCCAAGGCGATGCTGGACGAGAAAGGCGTGAGTGCGGACAAGGTGAAAGGCAGCGGGCCCAACGGCCGCATCACCAAGAGCGATGTCGCGGCCTACGTGGCCGGTGGCGTGAATGCCGATGCGATCGCGCTCAATGGCTGGGGCGGCAAGCGCGACCAGAGCCGTGTGAAAATGACCACGCTGCGCAAGAAGGTGGCCGAGCGACTTGTCGCGGTGAAGAACCAGACAGCCATGCTCACCACCTTCAACGAGGTGGACATGAGCGCGGTGATGGCGGTGCGTGAGAAGTACAAGGAGAAGTTCAAGGAGCAACACGGCGTGGGCCTCGGCTTCATGAGCTTCTTCACCAAGGCGGTGACCGAAGCGCTCCGCCTTTTCCCACAGGTGAATGGTCAGATCGACGGCGAGGAGATCGTGATGCACGACTACGCCGACATCGGCATTGCCGTGAGCTCGCCGAAAGGGCTGATGGTGCCTGTGTTGCGCAACGCCGAGAAGATGACGCTGGCCGAGATCGAAGGCAAGATCAAGGAACTCGCGGTGAAAGCACGCGATGGTAAGTTGAGCATCGATGAGATGACCGGCGGCACCTTCACCATCACGAATGGGGGTGTGTTCGGCAGCATGCTCAGCACGCCGATCCTCAATCCGCCGCAGAGTGCCATCCTCGGCATGCACAACATCGTGGAACGACCCGTCGCGGTGCACGGCAAAGTGGAGATACGCCCGATCATGTACGTGGCGCTGAGCTATGACCACCGCATCATCGATGGCAAGGAGAGTGTGAGCTTCCTTATGGCCGTGAAGCAGATGATCGAGGACCCCAACAAGATGGTCTTCGGCAACAAAGAGCCGGGGCAGGTGTTGTTGGGGTTGTAAACTCCGATCGCTCGAGCTGATGACCCAAGACAATCATATCGCTTTGGTCAGGCTGCTTGACAAGCAAGAGCCGGGCATTACGACGGGGATGTCCGAGATGATCAGTCAGCGATGGGATCGACTGGGCTTGATAAATACGCTTGCGATCCGACTGGCAATTTCGAAGCAGCCAGGAAGCGAGTACTGGAATGGGATTTCTGATGTCTTGACTGCCTTGAAAGGAGTACAGGATTCCTATGTGACGCTGACCTTGTTCTATGTTGGAAAGGATGCGATCACAGTGTTTTCGAATGAAGCATCCACCACGCTGTTTGGTACAGCGCGTGCGCGTTTATAATAGCTGTTGTAGTTACTGAGTGACGCTTAGGCTAATGTGCTCGCCTTCCGGCATGATCCTTGGCATCTGCCCACACTTACTTTCATCCACCCATCATGAAGAACCTCCTCCTCATCTCCCTGCTCGCTCTCTCAGCATCGTGCAGCGCACAATTCCCCAAAGTGCTGAAAGACGCGGCCGACAAGGTGACCGGCGGCAGCGGCAGCAGCGGTTTGACCAATGAAGATGTGATCGCGGGCCTGAAGGAAGCCTTGGGCAAGGGCGCTGAACAATCGGTGCTGAAGGGTTCGGCGCTGGATGGTTTCTGGAAGAACGACCGCATCCGCATTCCCTTCCCGGCCGAAGCCGAGAAGATGAAGACCACGCTGAACAACATCGGCATGTCGGCACAAGTCGCGGAATTCGAAATGACGATGAACCGCGCTGCCGAGGAAGCAGCCAAAGAAGCGCTGGCCGTGCTGAAGGATGCCGTTACCGGCATGAGCGTGGGCGACGGATTCGCCATACTGAAAGGCGGCGACAATGCAGCCACCAACTACCTGACCGAGAAGACCACGGCGACCCTCACCGAGCGTTTCCGCCCCATCGTGGCGAAGGCGACACAGAAGGTTGCGCTTGCGAGCTACTGGACACCGTTGGCCAACGGCTACAATAAGGCAGGCATGCTCACCGGCGCCAAAGCCGTTGACCCCGACCTCGATGCGTACGTGACGAAGAAGGCCATCGAAGGCTTGTTCGTGCTTATCGCCGAGGAAGAGGCCCGCATCCGCAAGGATCCATTGGCCCGCACCACGGATCTGTTGAAGCGCGTGTTCGGGAGCTAGTCCCAGCGCTCTTCGTCGTTGATCTATCGCGTTTTCATCAGCGCGATCGGGTGAACCTGACCGTCGTTGCTGCTGACGGTCCGCAGCGTGTACCACCCGGGAGCGAGTTCGTTCGCATCCACGACTTCCGTTGAGCCTGCGCGCACGCTTCCGCTGAGCACTTCGGCACCCAAACTGTTGCACAGCACGTAGCCGATCGCCTCGGTGGAGCGGATGGAGATCACCTCGCTGAACGGGTTCGGCCCGACGACGATGCCGCCGTCATCGACTGTTGCAACACCGGTGCATACCTCCACGTCGAAGGGCACCTCAATGGAGTCGGGACAGGAGTACGTGCGCGACACGAATTCCTTGAACCAGATGTCGGTACCCAGCACGCCGTTCACGTCGGCGTTGCCGCGCGTGTAGTAGTTATTGTCGAAGGAGTACAGGATGGGTTGGTTCACGGCAATGGTATCGGGCAAGCGTTCGAAGAGGAAGGTGTACAGCGAATCCTTCACCACTTCAGGATGGATGTTGCCCAGCAGGTCGGGTTCGCCGTTGTACATGTTGGTGGTGATGGTATCGCTGCCGATGAGCGTTCCGCCCGTGCCTTCGCCGGTGTACAGGCGCACGGCATAGTTGCGCGCTTGCAGGTTCGGGAAGAGGGCAACACGTATGCTGTCCAACCGACCGGTGAACGCGGGTGTGAACGATTGCCAGATGACGGAGAGTTGTGGAACGGGTCCGTAGATGAAGTTCGGATAGGCACCCCAGCCGCAGCACCACTGATCGCGGAACGCAACGGTATCCAGCTGCGCGGTGTAGGCATACGTGGCGGTGTGCGCACCAATGCCCAAGGCGGCAGGATCGACCAAGGTCCCCGGTGCGCCATCGATGGTGAAGGTGCCGCCCGGCGGAGTGGCGATGAGCGG
>CADECG010000086.1 GCA_902825795.1 uncultured Bacteroidota bacterium | reverse complement strand
GGTTTGGCACCTCGATGTCGGTTCGTCACATCCTGGGGCTGGAGAAGGTCCCAAGGGTTCGGCTGTTCGCCGATTAAAGTGGCACGTGAACTGGGTTCAGAACGTCGTGAGACAGTTCGGTCCCTATCTGTTGCGGGCGTCGGAAGTTTGAGAGGAGCTGCTATTAGTACGAGAGGACCGTAGCGGACGAACCGCTAGTGTGCCAGTTGTTCCGCCAGGAGCACCGCTGGGTAGCTATGTTCGGATGGGATAAGCGCTGAAAGCATCTAAGCACGAAGCCCACCTCAAGATGAGACTTCCTTATTAGGACCGTAGAAGACTACTACGTTGATAGGTCACAGGTGTAAAGCCAGTAATGGCATAGCCGAGTGATACTAATTGTCCGAACGTTTTCGACCCCTTACAAGCTTTACTCTTGGAACGATCATCGGCTGTCTTGGTCCGGTCTGACACATGTCAATTCTTATTGACCGCTTTAGGTGACTATTGCGGCAGGGTCCACCTCTTCCCATTCCGAACAGAGAAGTTAAGCCTGCCAGCGCAGATGGTACTGGGCCCAAAGCCCGGGAGAGTATGTCGTCGCCGATCTGAGCCCCGTCCAGCAATGGATGGGGCTCTTTTTTTGTACCTAGCCCAAAGCGGTTCCCCAAGTCTGCCGGCATAGCATTCGCAATTGACCAGCGCTCGCCTGCATAGTTTTCCGCACTCGATGCCCACACGCCTTCTCTTCACCTTGCTCTTAGGTCTAGCAATCAGCGTGGCCTCCGGCCAGCACCTCACCGTTACGCTGGGCTTCCCTATCCAAACGGGGTTGGAGGTCAAGATCTTGGCCGCGCGGGGCGCTGAACGATATGCGATCGATTCGGCCGAGGCCGATGCCCAAGGCCGTTGTGTCTTCAGCGGCCACTGGCCAGGTTCCGGCTTCTACCAAGTAATGCTCCCGGATAGTGACCGAGTGGACTTCATTCTGGACAAGCGCGAGCCCAAAGTGATCTTTGCCTTCAGCGGCACACCACTGCAAGAACACATGCATGTGGTAACAAGTGATGAGAACAAACGGCTTTGGGAGTACAAGCTATTTAGCCGAGAAGCTCAGGCCATCCTATCCGCCATTCGGCAGGAGCGTGCCGGCCTTGATGGTATGGCCTTGGGCCGTTTGCGGCAACTGGATAGCTTAGAACGGAGGGCCCAAGCCGTGCAAGCAGACCACCTAGCCCGGCTCACCGGTGCCGACCCGAAAGGCTACTTCGCCAAGGCGGTCGCTGCAGGGCGGGTGGTGGAGAACGCCAATTCATCCGCCGAGATCCTTGCCCGGTTCGACTTTGCTGACCCGGACCTGCTGCGCAGCGCCGTGTATCCGAAGGCCATCATGTCCACTGTACAGATGCAGCCTGAGTATTCCGAGGACAGTTTTCTTGCTGCGGCCGACAGCATCTTGCTGCACGCGAAGTCGTGCGGTGAGTGCTATTCCTATTCACTGGGCTTCCTCATGGACGTCTTCGATCAATACGGCCCGGAGATGGTTTTGCAAGCGATTGTCGACCAGTACGTGTTGGCTGCCGACCCTGAACCGGACCTGTCGGCGCGCTTGAAGAACCGTGTAGAGGGGCTGCGGAAAGTCGCAGTAGGAGCAACAGCCGCTGATGTTCGGTTGCCGGTTACGCAGGAGGACAGCGTGAGTATCGCCTCGGTAGCAGCGCGGTCGAAGTATTTGGCGTTGATGTTTTACAGCAGCACTTGCGACCATTGTCACGAACAGATGCCCGGCTTGCGGAACGCGTTGAGGGAATTCGGTGCCAAGGGCTTTGCCGCCATTGGCATCGCACTTGATCCGGACAGTACCGAGTTCGATAAGTGCATCAAGGACCATGGGGTCACGTGGCCCTGCTATGCCGAGCTAGTGGGCTGGGGCTCGCCGGCAGCCAAAGCCTTTCAGGTGAAGGCAACGCCCGCTTTCATCGTGCTCGACAAGTCGATGCGTATTGTGGCCAAGCCCAAGGACGCAGCGGATCTTCAAGAGTTCCTTGCCCGCGAGCTGGGGCGCTGATCTGCGGGTCAGAGCTTCATCTTCCACGCACGCATGGTCAACTCGTTCCATGCCGTGGGCACCACAGGTTCATCCTTGAACAACCCGAATACACTTGACCCGGAGCCGCTCATGGCGGCATAGGCCGCGCCTTGCTGCTTCAGCGCATCGCGCAGTTGTTTCACCGCAGGATAGGCTTCGAAGACATACTGTTCCATGCAGTTCTTCACACTGTTCTGCCACTGATCCGGAGGCGAATTCAGCAATGCACCTGCGATGTTCGCACTGATGTTGCTCGGCTTTGTATGGCCGTAAACCTCTTTCGTCCCAACGTGAATGCCGGGATTCACCAACAGCAACCATAATCCCTCAAGGGCCACTTCCAAAGGAGTTAGCCGCTCACCGCGTCCCTCAGCCAATTGAGGTCGGTCTGACAAGAAGAACGGGCAATCGCTTCCGAGCGTCGATGCGAGTTTGTGAAGCGCCGTTCCGTCGACTTCCAAGTTCAATAACCTGTTGAGCAACATGAGCGCGTGCGCACCGTCACTACTCCCCCCTCCCAAGCCCGCTCCGGTAGGGATCACTTTGTGCAGATGCATCCGAATGCCGGGCATTGGACGCAGTGATCGCAGTGCTGCGGCTGCTTGGATGCAGAGGTTGGAGCTTGGGTTACCGGGTATTGAAATGCCTGTGCTCGTGAATTCGACCGCACCATCCGGTACGGATGGATCCAAGATCGCTTCCAGCACATCGGTGAGCGGGATGGGCACCAATACACTCTCGATATCATGGAACCCATCGTCGCGTTTGCGCAATACGTTGAGCCCCAGATTGATCTTGGCGTGCGGAAAGACGATCATCGGCGGCGAAGTTCATGCTTCATTGCTTCCGAGGCCATGGCTGTCCTTTTTCGCCCTCTTCTACATTCGCCCTCCCGGCGAACAGCGGCGGGCACCCACCCCAAACACATGCAGACCTTCCTCGAATTCGAGAAACCGATCCAGAACATCATTGAGCAGATCGAGAAGCTCAAGGAAGTCGCGGCCGAGGGCCAAGTGGACGTTGCCCCGACATTGAAGGACCTCGAGAAGAAGTTGTCGGCTACGCGTAAGGACATTTACAGCAAACTCACGCCATGGGAGCGCGTACAGGTGAGCCGTCACCCCGATCGCCCATACACGCTCAAGTACATCGACAAACTCACCGATGGTACGTTCATCGAATTGCACGGTGACCGCACGGTGAAGGATGACAAAGCCATGGTGGGCGGTTTCGGGCTCGTTGAAGGCCGCACCGTCATGTTCATCGGCCAGCAGAAGGGTATCAATACCAAGATGCGGCAGTACCGCAACTTCGGCATGGCCAACCCCGAAGGCTACCGGAAGGCCTTGCGATTGATGAAGCTCGCGGAGAAATTCAATAAACCGGTAGTAACGTTCATAGATACCCCAGGTGCATTCCCGGGGCTCGAGGCGGAGGAGCGCGGCCAAGGCGAGGCCATTGCCCGGAACCTCTTCGAAATGGTGCAGTTGAAGGTGCCCATCATCTGTATCATCATTGGTGAAGGAGCCAGCGGTGGTGCGCTGGGCATCGGCATCGGCGACAAGGTGCTAATGCTCGAGAACACGTGGTACAGTGTGATCAGCCCAGAAAGTTGTTCTTCCATTCTTTGGCGCAGTTGGGATTTCAAGGAACAAGCGGCCAAAGCGTTGAAGTTGACCGCTGAGGACATGCTGGAGAACAAGCTGATCGACGGTATCATCCCGGAGCCCGTTGGCGGTGCTCACGCAGACATCGACGGTGCAACGGCCATTGTGAAGGCTGAAGTGATCAAACACCTGAATAAGTTGGTGAAGACCGACCCCGAGAAACTCGTGGAGCGTCGTGTGAAGAAATTCTGCGACATGGGAGTCGTGGAGAAGGCGAAGTGATCGTTGTCCGATCAGCGGTTCAGGAGCACGAGCAACTTCAATGGGATCGAGGGAAGCACGACCGTCATAGTCTCGAACCCAGTATTGGCATCGAGCACGTGCAGGGTTGTTCCGGTTGAAGCGAAGAGCATCCCATTCGCCGGGTCATAAGCCAGTTGCTGCGGTATCAAGCCGGAAATCAGAAGCGCTTGGTCCGGGTTGTAGGTGTAACGGGTAATACCGTTCGGCAGCGCGAGGATGTAGGTGTTCTCATCCACCTGAACAACATCGGCGATCTCGCCTTCGCTGAAGGTGTGCGGTTCGAAGCCGAATCCCGTTGAGAAGTTCATATCCGCCACCCCGCCCGTTCCATTCTCGTTCCCGAAGACCAGCGCGTGGTCATCATCGCGCTGGAAAAGAGCCACTGTTTGCTGATCGATGATGGTCTCCGTCAGTACATTATCCGAGAAGAGGTTGCGCGCAACGAACCGCGTCGTTGGGGAAATGGTCTGGCGTTCAATGCTGATCACGTTATTCTCTGTGACGAGCCCGTAGACCGGTAGTCTGTCTGATGATATGTTGTGCGTGGTGATGTTGCTGCCGAGGGCAGGGTTCAGGACGTGGAGCGTTCCGCTCCGTTTACCGATGAGCATGAGGTTCAAATCGTCGTTCATGGAGCAGTAGCTGAAGTACGGCTCACCGCCGCTGCCGTTGTTGGGCACTTGCCACCGCGTAGCTCCAGTGTTGACATCCATCGCAGCAAGCGGGCCGGTTTCAGCACCTGCTATGTAAAGCAACTGTTGGCGCGAGCTGATCGCTGCATCGTTCACATCTTGGCCATCGGCCCCTAGAGTGGTCAGATTGAACGCACTGTCCACCTTGTGCACTGCGCCGCTGGCGGTTACGGCGAACAGCCCACGGAAACGCAGCGGTGTTCCTACAATGTTGATCGTGCGGAAAGCGTTCGTGGTGTTGTCGCCATCGGAAACTGAAATGCGCAACGAGTGCGGCCCGCTCGTGATCTGTTCGCTAACTACCGGGTAGTTGAAGTTGATGTTGGTGGACGTGCCATTACTGTTGAAAGTGAACACTGGGCCAATGGGAACACCGAAGCTGTTCGTCACCACCACCGTCCCCTGGATCGGGCCTTTGTCGTCGGTGATGGTGGCAACAACGCCAAACGTGTCAGGAACTGCAAGTGATTGACCGTTGAACGGTGCGGAAATGAAGATATGAGGAGGGTCGCTTGCCTTGTCCTTCTTGCACGAGGTGAGCAACAAGCCTCCGAGAACCGCAACGAACAAGGATTGTTGATAGCGCATTGCCGGAAAGGTACGTCCACGTTAGAAGGAGCACCGGTGAAAAAAAGTATGCACGATCCTTCTTGTTCGTAGATGGTTGAAGGATGACGCCAGCGTTACCTTTCAAGCAAAAGCACCGCATCTACATTCGTCGCCCTTCCGGTGGCTGTATCCCCACACAGCCCACCGTCAACATATCATGGCTGAATTCACGAATACCCGCACTGATCGCAAGCGCCGTGGCACGAGCGCACTGATCGACACGGCCCTCGAAGCCGGCAAGCTCCCTCCCCAAGCCCCCGAATTGGAGCAAGCTGTTCTGGGCGCCATGATGCTGGAGCGCAACGCGGTGAACGAAGCCATCGATATCCTGCAGCCGGACAGCTTCTATGTGGAGGCACACAAGCGCATCTTCGAAGGCATCCAGAACCTCTTCCGCGAGGACCAGCCGATCGACATCCTTACGGTGACTCAGGAACTGCGTAAGCGCGGCGAACTGGACATCGTCGGCGGCGCGTTCTATATCAGCCAGCTCACCAACAAGGTGGCGAGCAGCGCCAACGTGGCCTACCACGCGCGCATCATCAGTCAGAAGCATATTCTCCGCGAGCTCATTCGTATCAGCGCTGAGACCACGCGCGACGCATACGACGATACCAGCGACGTTTTCGACCTGTTGGACAAAGCCGAGCAGGACCTGTACGCCATCACCAGCGGAAACCTCAAGCGCAACTACGAACCGATGAGCGACCTCCTGCGGGGCGCCATTGAACAGATCGAACACGCCAAGAACAACTCCGGCGGTGTAAGTGGTGTGCCTACCGGGTTCGCCAAACTCGACAAGCTCACTGGTGGTTGGCAAAAGAGCGACATGGTGATCGTTGCGGCCCGACCCGGTATGGGTAAAACCGCCTTCGTGCTCAGCATGGCGCGCAACATCGCTGTTGAGCACAAGAAAGCCGTGGCAGTGTTCAGCCTTGAAATGAGCAGCACCCAGCTCGTTACGCGTTTGATCGCAAGTGAAGCCGGTATCAGTAGCGAAAAGCTGCGGAAGGGCGACCTCTCGGAAAGCGAGTTCCAAGTGTTGCACCATCACATCGCGCGCCTCGACATGGCGCCGATCTTCATCGACGATACACCAGCTCTGAACATCTTCGAACTGCGCGCCAAATGCCGCCGCTTGAAGAGCCAGCACAATGTGGAACTGATCGTGATCGACTACCTGCAACTGATGACCGCCGGGGGGGATAGCAAGGGTGGTAACCGAGAGCAGGAGATCAGCAGCATCTCCCGCTCGATCAAGAGTATCGCCAAGGAATTGGACGTGCCCATCATCGCGCTCAGCCAATTGAGCCGTGCGGTGGAAACCCGTGGTGGCGATAAACGCCCTCAGTTGAGCGATCTACGGGAGTCAGGCGCCATCGAGCAGGACGCCGACTTGGTGTGCTTCCTGTATCGCCCGGAGTACTACAAGATCTACGAAGATCACTATGGCAGCACCCTTGGGGTGGGCGAAGTGATTATTGCAAAACATCGTAACGGCGCACTGGACAACGTACTTCTTCGTTTCATTGCGGAGCTGGCTAAATTCGCTGACCTTGAAACCGCGCCCATGGACTTCGGTGGCGGCGGTGGCATGGGATCGGGTGGGCCTTCCACCATCACGCGCTCAAGCCGCATGAACGATGAACCAGAAGACGACAACGAGCCACCTCCGTTCTAGCAGCCGGTCAGCGTTTGCGACGCGGAGCCTTGCGAGGTGCGTTTTCAGCGCGTTTGGTCGCGTCCTACCGATGCGGTCACCATTCGTCCTGTTGCTTTTGGCGGCCACCCCGGTAATGCACGCGTCGAAGTTGCTGTTGCCTATGGATGAGACCCAGAAGGACCACCTGAAGGCGTATGGGATCGCCTATTGGACCTTGACACGGAACGTGGAAGTGGAATGGCTGCTGAACTACCGCGGCGGTAGTTTCATGATCGAGCACGTACAGACCATTGAGCAGGAATGCATCATCCGCGGGGTCACCTACCAAGTGATCGCCGATGGCCAAGCAAACGCGATCCTCACGGAGATCGCCGATCCCGAGGTGAACATGGAAGTGGTGAAATTGGAGAAGGCGCCCAAGATCGCCGTGTATGCTCCCAGCGGTTTCCAGCCATGGGACGATGCTGTGGCGTTGGTGATGACCTACGCCGAGATCCCTTACGAACGGATCTACGATGCCGAGGTGATCGCAGGCAAGCTTCCGCTTTATGATTGGCTGCATCTCCACCACGAAGACTTCACAGGCCAATACGGCAAGTTCTGGCGCAACTACCGCACGGCACCGTGGTATCAAGAGCAGCAGCGAGAAAGCGAGGAGATGGCCCAGGGCCTAGGATTCGCCAAAGTGAGTGAGATGAAACTGGCCGTGGCCACACGTATCCGTGATTACGTGGCAGGCGGTGGTTACCTCTTCACCATGTGCAGTGGAACGGACAGCTACGACATTGCCTTGGCCGCCGAAGGCGTCGATATCTGTGCCGAGATGTTCGATGGCGACCCGGCCGACCCAGCAGCGCAGCAGAAGGTCGACTTCGACCGTTCGCTCGCCTTCAAGGACTTTTTGTTGGAAATGAACCCTGCTGTGTACGAATTCAGCAACATCGATGCGACCGATATCCATGGCGGCATAGGGCAGGAGCGCGACTTCTTCACGCTCTTCGATTTCAGCGCCAAGTGGGACGTGGTGCCAAGCATGCTTTGTCAGAGCCACGAGCAGGTGGTGAAGGGCTTCATGGGGCAGACCACCGCATTCCGGAAGCAGTTGGTGAAGAGCGATGTGCTGGTGATGGGCGAGAACAAGGCGCAAGGCACCGTGAAGTACATCCACGGGGAATACGCTCTCGGCCAGTGGACCTTTTACGGAGGCCATGACCCGGAGGACTACCAGCACATGGTGGGCGACCCACCAACTGACCTGAGCCTGCACCCGAACAGCAGCGGCTACCGGCTTATCCTGAACAATATCCTGTTCCCCGCCGCGCGGAAGAAGAAGCAGAAGACTTGAACCCGCCACGGGCTTTCACCCATCAATGGGCCGGGGGTTCACGGTTGCGGTTAGTTTTGCGCCCCTATCATCATTCATGGACCTCACCAAGATCATCTCCGTTACCGGTAAAAGCGGCCTCTTCAAGATCGTCGCCCAAGGCCGTCAAGCCCTCATCGTTGAATCGCTGAGCGAACCCGGCAAACGACTACCGGTGCCCACCAGTGTGCGCGTGAGCTCCTTGGAAGAGATCCACATGTTCACCACCGGCGACGATGTGCCGCTGAAGGATGTGCTGCAGAAGATCCATGATCTGGAGAAGGGAAAGGAAAGCGCGGATGCCAAAGGACCCGAGGATGCACTTTGGGCAAAGCTCACTGAAGCGTTGCCGACCAACGATCGCGAGCGCATTCACGCCAGCGACGTTCGCAAACTCTTCATGTGGTATGGCCAGCTGCTGAAGGCCGGTGTGTTCACCGCCAAGGAGGAGAAGAAGGACGAGAAGGAAGAGGGCGCTGTGAAGTCGGCTGACAAAGGAGAGAAGAAGCCCAAGGTGGGAAGCGCCGGAGTGAAGAAGGCCGCTGCCCCGAAACCCGGCGGAGCGGGTTCCAAGGCGAAGGCCACCCCGATGCGCAAAGGCAGTCAGCGGGGGAGCTGAGCAGGCGTATAGTGATCAGCGATGCTGATCCAGCTCATATCAAGGAGGAAGCGACTTCCTACTTTGGCGCGTCATTGAGAACAAGTGCGCCCATGAAGTCCGTTTCCCATCTCGTGCGAGTTTCGATCCTGGTGTTCCTCTTGGGCACGGTGTTCCTGTTCGTCGCTTGGACGAACGATGAGTTGGACAACGCACAGGCGTTCCACAGCAAAGAGGAGATCGCATTCTTCATGAAAGGTGGTGGCAGCCTGCCCATCGGCGAGAACACCTACTTCAAGACCAGCGGCCATTGCTACGGATGCCATGGGCCGGACGCGAACAATTTCTCCATGATCGATAGCAACGGTGTGGATGTGAACGTGAGCGATGACTGGCGCAGCACCATGATGGCGAACAGCGCGCGTGACCCGTTCTGGCGCGCGAAAGTGAGTCATGAGATCCTGGTTAACCCGGCGCATCAAGTAGGGTTGGAGGACAAGTGCACTTCGTGTCACGCACCTGGAGGGCATCACGATAAAGTGCTGACCAGCGCCGGACCCTATTCCATCGCTGAGTTGACGCAGGACCCGGTAGGTCTGGACGGCGTCAGTTGTGTACCGTGCCATATCCAAAGCGCCGATAGCCTTGGTCTCCTGTTCAGTGGCAACCTTCGCTTCGATACGCTGGGGCGTCCGCTGTACGGGCCGTATGACGATGGGTTGTTCGGAAGTCCGATGAGCAGCTTTGTTGGATACGAGCCGCTCTACGCCCCACACATAAACGATGCAGGCCTTTGCGCGGGTTGCCACACGCTCATCACAGAAACCGCGGACTTGTCAGGCGTGCTCACCGGAGGTCACTTCGTGGAGCAGGCCACCTACCACGAATGGCTCAATAGCAGTTTCAATACCGCTGTCGACCCTGACAACGGGATCACTTGCCAAGGCTGCCACGTGCCGCGCATCGACGATGCCATTGTGATATCGGCCAATTACTTGTTCCTCACCGGACGTTCGCCGTACGGTCTGCACCACTTCGCCGGCGCGAACACCTTCATGCTCCAGTTGCTGAAGGACAACATCGTGGATCTGGGGCTAACGGCGTCGCCGGCCCAGTTCGACAGCACGATCCTGCTCACGAACATCCAACTACAGCAGAAAAGCCTGATGCTGGATGTGTCCATGGAGGACAGAACCCCGGATACAGCGTTCATCGATGTGAACCTCACCAATCTGGCAGGCCACAAATTCCCCAGTGGGTATCCGAGCCGTCGTGCGTTCGTTCAACTTGATGTGTTGAACGATGAGGGCGATACGCTCTTCAGCAGCGGCGCGTGGAACAGTGCTTACGAGGTGAACGGCCACGACGCCGATTGGGAACCGCACCACAACGTGATCACAGCCGAGGACCAAGCCCAGATCTACGAGCAGGTCATGGCCGACGTGAACGGTGATAAGACCACCGTGCTCGAACGCGCGGCCAGCTTGCTGAAGGACAATCGCCTTGCACCGCTCGGCTTCTCCACCTCGCACCCCAGCTACGATACCACGCTCGTGGTGAACGTGCCGGCCTCGGACATCGACTTCAATTACGATGGTGTGGGAGTGGAGGGTAGTGGTACCGATATCGTGCACTACCACGTTCCCATGAACGGATACATGGGTCCTACGCATGTTCATGCCCGCTTCTGGTACCAAACGGCCCCTCCGCGTTGGATGCAGGAGATGTTCGCATACAACAGCGCCGAGATCGACACCTTCAGGACGATGTACGACAATGCGGACAAGTCACCGATCCTCGTTCAGAGCGATACGTTGACGGATACTTCGTTGGGCATTGACAATGTTCGCGAACTCGGTGTGCGCATTTTCCCGAATCCTGTGAGCGATGGTATCCTGCGCATCGACGGCCTGAGCGACCGGGTCCTGTCCGTGGAAGTGTTTGACGCACGTGGCAGGTTGGTAGCCATGCCGGTGCTCACCGGCCGTAGCCGCTTAGAGGTGCAATTGCCGCAGGGCAAGGGCACCTATATCGTTGCCTTTCGCACGGCAACCGGTAGCGTTTCGGAGCGTGTTGTGGCCCATTGATCCCGAGGGCCTTTTCATATAACATCATCCTTCTACATTCGGCCGCCCGCTGATGGGGTTGCACATGAAAGAGTTTGTTGCACGCTGGCCTGTCACCATTTTCGTTGCGCTTACGTTGGGTTTCCAAGTCACCATTGTGTTGGTGGCTTGGGCCATGATGCCATCAGGGAGTCACTTGCACGATTTTCCCGAAGCACATTCCGTTTTCCGGTTGCGCGTGTTCGGCCCGCTGCTCTTTTCAATGGTCATTACCTGGTACCTTGACGGCAAGGGTGGGTTGAAGAAGCTCTTCAGTGGCTTCTTGCGTTGGAGGGTGGGACCACAGTGGTATGCGCTCGGCTTCGGCTGGAAGTTCCTTTTTACCTATATCGGTATCGGGACCATTGCCCTGCTGGGCATACGGGCGTGGCCCGGATTCTTCGTTGACAACTTCTGGGGTGGTACGCATGAGGCTTTCATCGCGTTGGTGAAGAACATGCCTTTCATTGTGGGTATTGCCGTAGTGGAGGAAACAAGTTGGATGAAGTTCTCTGTAACGCGGTTGCAAGAGAAATACAGCGCTGTTCGAAGTTGTGCCATTATCGGTGTGTGCTGGGGCTTATGGTATTTACCGATGTTGGTTTTGGGCGAAGGCGTACCCGATGGTATTCCGTGGTACTTCTTCATGTTGAGCATGTTCGCGCTCACCATCCTGCTTGGTTGGACGTACAACATGACCCATAGCGGCGTAGTGCTGCTCGTTATGCAGATCGTGAGCAATTCGGCGTTCATGATGCTACCCGTTTTGCCGGGCTGGTGGGACGGCGACCCTACTTTCGTTATCGCCTTTGTTCTTGCGAATTTTTCCATGGCCATGCTCATCGTATGGCGCTATGGTGGGGAGCACCTTGCTACCAAGGTCAGGGCGAAGTGGAGCGACCCGATGTAACGGGTCGTCCCCTTTTCAGCGCATCACCCCATCCGCACCTACTTCGGTCGGTAGCCATCTGTTCGTGATGTTCTAGTGTACTCAACACAGCAGCACCCCCCGGTTGCCCGGGAGGTGCTGTTGAAGTGTGGTTGCGGACAGTGGTTACTGTTTCCGCTTCGCCCCGTGGGGCGTGGTTGCGTTGCGTATCAAGCTGCGCGACTGCCGATGTTCTCGCTGGCCGGGCCTTCCCCGATGCGGCCCAAGGCCGTTACCCGGAAAGAGTAGTATTTGCCCGACTCCAGGTCGACGATCGTTGTCTTGGTGCCGCTGATGACCGCTGCCACTGTCCAGCCGGTGGACAGGGTAGGATCGCCAGCGGTGATGTACACATTGTACATGCGTGCACCGCGCACTGATCGCCAACGCATATCGACACCACCGATGTAAGTGCTCACACGAGCGCTCACGAGTTCAGGGGCATCCAGCTTATCAATGGGGTCGGCGGCTTTCACCAGTTCGAACCCACTGCTCACGGCTACGTCCGCATCGTTATTGCTCGCGCTATTGATATAGCGGGCGAGCAATGTCAACAGGTCGTGCAACGTCTGTTGCGCTTCGTTCTTCACCACGATATGCTCGTGCGCACCGCTGACGGCTGCCTCAAGGGCGGCCACCAGGGCTGTACGTGCAGCAGTGATGCTGGCGATGGATGGAGTGGGGGTAACGAAGTTGACGTTGCCCGTCATCTTCCCTTCCACGAAGGCACTCTTATCCACCATTTGTGAAGCGCTCAGACCGCGTAGACCTGCTTTGATGAGCTTTCTAGTTGCCATTTTGCTTTTTGTGTTGGATCGTTTTTCCGTCCGGTTCCGAGTACTTCTGGTTCACTCTGGCCTCGGCGCGTTGGCTGCGCTGGCCGGACCTTTGAACGCCGGGGGTTCACCCGGTGTTGGCCACACATGCTGTTCATAACCGCTGGAGCGCAGTGCGGACGTGGAGAAGAAATATTTTCGGAAGACCCTTGCGCACGCTCAAAGTGGCGGCCGGCGTTTTTGCATCTGAGGTCCGCAAATGGCATTTGTGCGCATGTTCCGCAGGTTTTTGCCGCTGTTCCCGAACCCGGAGCGGATGTATTCCGCACCCTTGCATATATCTGTGGGCATTGAGCATGCGTTCGCGCGCCTTCAGCACAGGTGGCGCGCAGTGAAGCCGCTGCCTGCCCAACGGTTGCGCATGCGCTCGGTACCCATGCACGGGTGTAGGTGCAGCAAGCATGCGCCGCAGCACCGGCCATGGATGCACTGCACCATTTCATCTCCGCATCGGTACGGTTCACATCCGCATAAATGCCGATCACATACATACCGATACACTTAACAGCGGTGAAACCGACGTGTACTGCGGCCGCAATGCCATTGACACCTGATCCCGGGGCGATACCATGTGCGCGAGCACCGTTCCCCTCGGCTCCCCCGCGGAATACACCCGCCCGAACAGCATGGCAGTGCGCAATAGCCGTCCGTGCTGCTGCGGAAAGCAGGGGAACAGAGGCGCGGACAAGGGTTACCTAACCATCGGTCCCAACACCCGGGATCAGGTATTTTTTCGCTGCACCGGGCGCCGCTGCTTTGGTGCATGCAACGCGTGGCGCGTGTGTTGTTGGAGTTGCCGGGCATGGTTACACCCTCGGCACATGCGCGTTGTTGGTTGCGCACAGGACAGGAAAAGCGCCGGTTGGCGCAGCCCTCGTCCGGCAGCCTCACCCCTGCGCCGCTTGCGCTGCACCAGCTCTTCGAACTGCTCTACCCCTATGCCCCCGCACCCGAAGCCTGGTGGCTACAGTGCATTGCCAACGTGGTGCGCCATCCGCGCCCGTTGTGCAGCTACCGCTGTTGGAAGCCCGCACAGGCCGAGCGCTGCACCGTGGGCGGCAAGCGCAGCCTGCACGTTCGTTTTGGGCTGCCCCTACCGCACCGCACATGGCACACCGGCACCGTGCAGGTGTATTGGTATGCGGTAAAAGGCACCGGTTGGCAGCAGGTGCCCGATGCCAACACACGGCAATGGACAGAGGGTGGTATGCTTTGGGTGGAAGCGGTGGTGTATGCGCCAAAGGAGTTGGCCACCGAAGCGACGCGGGGCGTGCAGCAAAAGACCAAGGTGAAGCCGCGCACGCGGGGTTATAAGGGGCGCGGGGACAAGGATGGGAACAGGGGGGTTGGAAGGTGAGCCAACTACCATCGTTGTCTCCTCCACCGGCCCCGCCATCATAAGCCTCCGGGCTTACCAATAGCACGCGCCTACGCACAGCGGGGCCGGGTGAAGAAGCGGCGTGAATGTACAAGCCGTTCCCTGCCGCCGTTTAGTTTCACCGCATGCCGCTCTACCAGCGTTCCGTCCTCGAGAAGTACCTGAAGCAGCAGGACAGCGCACGCATTGCCAAGGCCTACGCCGAGTTCACCTCTTACTTCCACAATGTGGAGCGGCAAGCCAATATCCGCGATGCGAAGGAGGAACAGTTCCAAGAAGGCTTCCTGCGGGAGCTCTTTGTGAAGATCCTTGGCTACACGCTGAACCCCGAACCGCAGTTCGATCTCACCACCGAATTCAAAAACGAAAAGGGTAGTAAGAAGGCTGACGGCGCCATCCTCGCCGATGGCAAGGCGATCGCCGTGATCGAATTGAAGGGCACCGACACTACGGACCTGGCCACCATCAACACACAGGCCTTCAACTACAAGGCCAACCAGAGCCAGTGCGTGTACGTGGTCACCAGCAACTTCGAGAAGCTGCGGTTCTTCATCGACAATGCGGTGGATCACATCGAGTTCGACCTGTTCACGCTGAACGAGGAACAGTTCCGCTTGCTGTGGTTGTGCCTGCACCGCGACAGCCTCTTTGCAGGGATCCCGAAGAAAGTCAAGACGGAGAGCGTTCAGGAGGAGGAGAACATCACCAAGAAGCTCTACTCCGATTATTCCGCCTTCAAGAACGCGCTCTGGCAGGACCTGGTGAAGCAGCATCCGGAGCACGACCAACTCCTGCTCTTCAAGAAGACCCAGAAGCTGCTGGACCGTTTCCTCTTTGTGCTCTTCAGCGAGGACAAGGGCCTGCTGCCGCCCAACAGCATACGCGAGATCGCCGACCAGTGGGAGAAGTTGCGCGACATGGACGCCTACGTGCCGCTCTACGCGCGCTTCCAGAAGTACTTCGGCTACCTGAACACCGGCCACAAGGGCAAGCTCCACGACATATTCGCGTACAACGGCGGCCTCTTCAAACCGGACGAGGTGCTGGATGCCGTGCGCATCAGCGATGAGGTGTTGCACCCGCACCTGATGCGGATATCGAAGTACGACTTCGCCAGCGAGGTGGACGTGAACATCCTCGGCCACATCTTCGAGCACAGCCTCAACGAGATCGAAGCCATCACCGCGCAACTGGAGGGCCGCGCGGTGGACAGCAAGAAGACCAAGCGCAAGAAGGACGGTGTGTTCTACACCCCGAAGTACATCACCAAGTACATCGTGGAGAACACCGTGGGCCGCCTGTGCGCGGAGATGAAGGACGAGCTGGCGATCAACGACGAGGAGTACGCGCGTGGCCGCAAAGGCCGGCAGAAGAAGACCATCGAAGCGTTGGACACCAAGCTCGATGTGTACCGCGACTGGCTGCTGGGCCTCACCATCTGCGATCCCGCCTGCGGCAGCGGCGCCTTCCTGAACCAGGCGCTTGACTTCCTCATAGCGGAGCACGCGTACGTGAACGAATTGGAAGCGAAGCTGCTCGGCCAGAGCATCGTGTTCAAGGACATCGGCGACCACATCCTGGAGCGCAACATCTACGGGGTGGACATCAACGAGGAGAGCGTGGAGATCGCGCGCCTGAGCCTGTGGCTGCGCACCGCCACCAAGGGCCGCAAGCTGAACGACCTCAGCGGCAACATCAAGTGCGGCAACAGCCTGATCGACGATCCCGCCGTGGCGGGCACCAAGGCTTTTGATTGGAAGAAGGAGTTTTCTTCAGTGGTCGCGAAAGGTGGGTTCGATGTGGTGATCGGGAATCCGCCGTATGGCGCAGAGTTCGATGATCAAACGAAGGAGTTCATTGCATCACACTACGTGAGCTACCAGTACAAGTTCGAGAGCTACTTGTACTTCTTGGAAAGAGGCATCACTGTTTTGAAGAGAAGGGGCTTATTGAGCTTCATCACTCCCGAACTCTTCTTGCGCTTGGAAAAGTCGGAGAACATCCGCCGCTTCTTGCTCGATAACAGCCAACCGTTGGAACTGAGCTTCGAAGGGGAAGGCGTCTTTCAGGACGTAAGGGTCAACAGCGTCGTGACTCTCTTCAGAAACATGCCTTCGGCCGAGCATAAGTTCAATGGCGAGTTCATGGTGAAGCACAGCGGTCGTGATGGCTGGTCTTTCAAAGTGTCCACATGGAACGATGCACCGCTATTGAAGCTGGACTTCGAACTCACCCCAACGCTACAGCGCACAGTGGATAAGGTGCGTAACTCGTCGATTCCGTTGGGCACGACCGGAGAACTCGTGCAAGGCCTGACTGCTTACGACAGCTATCGCGGACATTCGAAGGAACTCATCGAGCAGAGAGGGTTTCACTTCTCTAGCAAGGTCGATGACAGTTGTGGGAAGTGGCTAGATGGCATGAACGTGAGTCGGTACTATCTAACCGAAGGCACCGAATGGTTGAGATATGGACCATGGCTCGCTGCTGCAAGAGAGCCAAGGTTCTTCACTGGACCTCGACTACTCTTCAGGGAAGTACCTGGATCGAACAAGAGAATTCAGGCTTGTGGTGCAATCGAGACGTACTACCACGGTCATTCTGTTACGCCCTTC
>CADECG010000085.1:4246-16914 GCA_902825795.1 uncultured Bacteroidota bacterium | reverse complement strand
TGGGATTGACGATATCGTCCATAGTGGTATCCCGTTCGAAGGTGTTCGAGTCAACACTGAACATCCAATACCAATAAGTGGGATAGAGTTCGATCGAGTGCCAGCTCAGGAGCCTGATGTCCTCGAGCCCATCGAAGTTGACGTCCTCGATGATCAACACTTTTGGCCATGGAAAGAACCGGTTCCACGTGCAATCGGCTGGTGGCATGATCCGCTGAACGAACCTATCGGCCCTGAAGACATCTATGCTCAACGCCTTAAGGTAATTGCCTTCACTCTCTTCGAACAGTACGCTGTCGACCTCCACCTTCAGGTCGATGTCTTCGCGTGAGACCATGGTCTGCCACTGCGCACGCGCACTCGGGGTGAAGGCCAGCAAGTTCGCGATGAGCAGACCGATCTTCATAGCACCAATTCGAGCTACCCCATGAACGGATACCCATGCTCCGTCGGCGGCACGAAGGTCTCCTTGATCGTGCGTGCGCTCACCCATCGGATGAGGTTCAGGTAACTGCCCGCTTTGTCGTTGGTGCCACTGCCACGGGCGCCGCCGAAGGGCTGTTGGCCCACCACCGCACCGGTGCATTTGTCGTTGATGTAGAAATTGCCTGCGCTATGGCGCAGCACGCTGGTGGCCTGTACGATGCTCTCGCGGTCGTTGCTGATCACGGCTCCGGTCAAGGCGTATTCGCTGGTCGCGTCTACCAGTTTCAACGTGTCCATCCAGCGGTTGGGGCTGTACACGTAGATCGTCAGCACAGGCCCGAAGATCTCTTCGCACATGGTGGTGCTCTTCGGGTCCTTCGTCACCGCCACCGTGGGTTCAACGAAGTAGCCGATCTTCTTGTCGTACTTCCCACCGGCTATGATCTGCACGTTCTTCTTGTCCTTCTTCAAGCCATCTATGTACGCAGCGATCTTGTCGAAGCTCTTCTCGTCGATAACAGCACCAATGAAGTTCTTGAAGTCCCGCGGGTCGCCCATCTTCATGTCGGCGAGGTCGGCGAGGAGTTCTTTCTTCACCAGCGGCCAAATGTTCTCCGGGATATATGCGCGGCTCGCAGCACTGCACTTCTGCCCTTGGTATTCGAAGGTGCCACGGCTCAATGCGGTCGCAACCACCTTCGGGTCGGCGCTGGGATGCGCGATGATGAAATCCTTGCCTCCCGTTTCCCCCACGATCCGCGGGTAACTGCGGTATAGCGGCAGGTTGTTTCCGATGGTCTGCCAGATGTGCCGGAACACCTTGGTGCTGCCTGTGAAATGGATCCCAGCAAAATCCTTGTGCTTGAAGATCACTTCACCGGCCGTTGGGCCGTCCACATGGATCAAATTGATAACGCCTGGCGGAAGTCCAGCAGCGTTGAACACTTCCATCAGCACCTGTGCACTGTAGCACTGGGTGTCGGCGCACTTCCACACCACGGTGTTGCCCATCAGCGCGCAGCTGGCCGGCAGATTTCCAGCGATCGCAGTGAAGTTGAAGGGCGTCAGGGCGAACACGAACCCTTCCAAAGCACGGTACTCCAAGCGGTTCCATACGCCGGGCGAGCTGATCGGCTGATCGCGGTAGATCTGCTGGGCATAGCTCACGTTGAACCGGAGGAAGTCAGCGTACTCACACGCCGCATCGATCTCGGCTTGGTAGCAGTTCTTGCCTTGGCCCAACATCGTCGACGCGTTGATGGCTGCCCGGTAGGGGCCGCTGATCAAGTCAGCCGCCTTCAACATGATCGCAGCCCGCTCCTCGAACGGCATGGTCTCCCAATCCTTCTTCGCCTTGAGCGCGGCATCGATGGCAGCGCGCACATGTTTGGCATCGCCGAAGTGCGCAACGCCAAGCTTGTGCGCGTGTTTGTGCGGTGGGCTCATCTTCCGCTGGTCCTTCGTTTCAACGGCTTTTCCGCCGATCCACATCGGCGCATCGATCGTCGCCTTCAGTCGGCGATCGTATTCGGCTTGCAGCGAGGTACGCTCGGGTGTGCCCGGCGCGTAGCTCAGCACGGGTTCGTTCTTCGGGACGGGTACGGAAAAAGTGGCGTTGCTCATCGTTGTTGGAAGAGGTCGGCGAAGGTATCCGCGTTCAATCCACGTCGACAGCGCCTACTTCATTCTCGTACTTGTCGCGTGTTACACCGAGGTCCTTGATCAAACCGTCGTTGAGGCTGTACACCCAGCCATGTACCTGGATCTTGCGACCCTTTGCCCATGCATCGCGGAGCACAGCGGTACGGCTCAAGTGGTAGACCTGTTCGGCGACATTCAATTCGACCAGCCGGTCGAAGCGTTCGGTTTCATCGGCTATGGAACGTAGTTCCTCGTGGTGGAACCGGCCAACGTCGCGGATATGCCTCACCCAACTTCCCGAAGGCCCACCGAATTCCGCTCCCATGGCAGCCTTTACGCCGCCGCATCCGTAGTGGCCGCATACAATGACGTGATCGATACCCAACGCGTTCACCCCATAGTCCACGACACTCAACATGTTCATGTCCGTATGCACCACCATATTGGCGATGTTGCGGTGGATGAAGATGTCGCCGGGCATGGTGCCGGTGATCTGGTTGGGTGGCACACGGCTGTCGGCACAACCGATCCAAAGGAAGAATGGCTTTTGGTGCTGTGCCAACTCGGTGAACAGTTCCGGGTTCTCCTTCTTCATGCGTTCACTCCATTCTTGGTTGCGTCCCAAGAGGATCCGGTGCAGGTCTGCTTTAATGTTGAGCATTCGGGTTCGTCAAGTCGGTTCGTGAAGTTAGCTTTCCGTGGTTCAGTGATAGAAGAGCCTTTGTGGTTCTGTTCTAAAGTTGCTGGTCGAATTCAACGTATCCCGTGCTCACATCGTAGATGCCACCAACGATCCCGATGGAACCGGTGGCGAGCATTTCCTTCAGCAATGGGCTGCGCTCGGTGATCTGCTCAACGGACAATTGCACGTTGCGGTGGGCTACGGCTTCCACGAACCCGGAATTCGAACTGTTCCGCTCCCCGGGCACATGCGTATCGTCCACTGCCGGCCGGATCTTGTTGAGCAATGTTGTGAGATTGCCCACGCGCACGTCGTCGCATGCTCCTTTGATCGCACCGCAACGTGTGTGTCCGAGCACAACAACCAGCTTGGCACCCGCAAACTTGCAGGCGAACTCCATGCTTCCAAGGATATCCTCGTTCACACAGTTACCGGCGATCCGCACACTGAAAATATCACCCAGCCCTTGGTCGAAGATCAGTTCGGCACCCGTGCGGCTGTCAATACAGCTAAGGATGATGGCGAAAGGGTGCTGGCCTTCGCTGGTTTCGTTCACCTGCTGGAGCAGGTCACGGTTCGCCTTCAAGTTGTTCACGAAGCGTTTGTTGCCGTCGATGAGGATCTGGAGCGCCCTTGCGGGTGTCAGTTGTTCCTGGGTCTGTTTGGTTTGTGTTCTCATTGGTATTCCAGTGGTTGATCTCTGTGTTTGGTTGGACCGATCAGTGAAGGAATATTCCTGCTCGGACGATCTTGAAGAAGCGTTTTCAGTTCCTTCGGACCAGTCGTCTTGCAGCGCGGATGACACCGGCGGTGAGCAACTTGGTCCCCTTGGGCGATCTATCCGTGGTACAGACCAGTTCGATGGTAACGCCCCGGTCCTTGCTCCGCACCTGTTGGTCTTCAATGATCTCCATTACATCGGGGTCCAAGTTCACCGTTCGGCTGGCGTCGATCACCACACGTGAGCCGTCTGGAAGTTCGGCGAGCGTACGCTGGATGCTGGCCTTGTTGAAGAAGGTGACCTCTTCGCTCAGCTGGATCCGGATCGGTTCGTTGGGGTCGGTCACATCACCGTCGAAATGGAATGGTGTGAGGTAGCTGTTGCGCAGCACAATGAATATGCCCACTGCCATACCGAGCATTACACCAGTGAGCAGGCTCGGGTACACCACTCCGCATACCGTGATGATGAAGGGCAAGAACTGATCCCAGCCCTTTCGCCACATGGTTTTGAAAAGCGATGGCTTGGCGAGTTTGTAGCCCACCATGAAAAGCACGGCGGCGAGACTGGCCAATGGGATCATTTCCAGCACGCCTGGAATGAGCAGAACGGCAAAAAGGATGAGGAAACCGTGAAGGATGGCACTCAACCTGGTTCTTGCACCGCTCTGTTGGTTGGCACTGCTGCGCACCACCACCTGCGTGATCGGCAATCCCCCCAGCAGGCCGCTCACCATGTTACCGATGCCTTGAGCGCGTAGCTCCTTGTTGGTGGGGGTGATCCGCTTTTCGGGGTCAAGCTTATCAGTGGCCTCAACGCTCAACAACGTTTCAATGCTTGCTACGAGCGCAATGACAGCAGCAGCTATCCACACATTGACATTCAAAAAGCCGGACATGTCAGGAAATGTCAACGCGCCTATGCCTGCGCTCAGGTCCGGCAGGTCCACGTAGTGCTCAGCATCGAGGCCATGTTCGCCAAAGCCCCCTTGCAGTCCGCCGAGCACGATCCCAGCGACCACGGCCAGCAGTGAACCGGGAAACATGCTTAGGACCTTCGAACCCTTCACCCACTTGGATTCCCAGAGCAACAGTATGGCCATGCACACCGCCGTGATCAGGAATGCCCCGGGTGTGAAGTAGTCGGCCAACTTGCCCAGTTCTGAAAGCGTATTCTCATTATCCAACTGGAAAAACGACTCGCTGCCCTCTGGATCCTTGTCGTATCCCACGGCATGCGGTATCTGCTTAAGGATGATGAGTATGCCGATGCCGCAGAGCATGCCTTTGATCACGCTGCTGGGGAAGAAGTAGGCGACGACACCCGCCTTGATGATGCCCAGAAGGATCTGTATCACGCCGGCCAGCACCACCGCCGTCAACAGCATTTCGAACGAGCCGATGTCAGCGATATAGCCAGCGACCAGGGACGCCAAGCCGGCAGCGGGACCACTTACCCCAAGCTGCGACCCGCTCATGGCACCTACGAGGATCCCGCCCACCACACCTGCGATCAATCCGGAGATGGGCGGCGCCCCGCTTGCAAGTGATATGCCCAAGCAAAGTGGTACAGCTACCAGGAAGACCACCAGCGACGCCGGGAGGTCCTTTTTCCATTCAGAGAAAAGCTTGTTCATGTTCGTTCAAGTCAATGCGGAATGTTCGATATATGCGATGACAACCAGTGCCCAACTGGTGCGCTCCATGCGATCACGATCTGCGGAACAGCACCGAGAGTGATCAGCCAGAGTGCGAATATCAATAGCGGCCAGCGCTCGCGTGGGAGAGCGTCGGGAATGTTCGCCACATCCTTGGCCAGACGGCCGTTGAAGAGGAGGTGCCAGGTGCGAAGCAAGTGGATGGCATTGAGCGCGGTGGCCAAGGGAAGGGCTATGCCGATGATCGGGTGAATGTGCAGTGCGCCGTGGAAGAGCAGGTCTTCGGCAACGAAACCCAGCGTTCCGGGAATGCCCACGAGCGCAAGACAGAAGACAAGGAAGAAGAAGGACAGCTGTGGTGCTTTCTGTCCTAGGCCGAGGTTGTCATGCGGGTCGAGGACGAGATCGGTACGCGCTTCCAATCCGCGCATTACGATGCGTATGCCAGCGGCAGCGATAACGAACATGATCGCAACCAGCAGGCCTCCGATCATGCCTTTGGGCTCGCCGGAAGTCAGGCCAGCAATAGCCATGCAGGCGACACTGACCAGCACGAGGTTCATCACATGGCGCGGCTTGCGGTCCACGAATGGGCGCACGCTGGCGAGGAGCGCTGTGCAACACGCGGTGACGCTTATGAAGCTCAGGATCCATGTGGAAGTACCCTTTGGCACGGCTGCGCCCGAACCCGCGACCAAATAGCCGCCAACCAGCAGAGACGCCAGGACGACGATGCCTCGGGCCCCCTTCCATTGAAGTGAGCGCGCGATGAAGTTTACCGGGTGAACGGCCACGCGTTCCACCACCGCATCATAGTGCCCTTGCGCTACGCCGAAGCGGTACAAGGACCACTTTATTCCATTCGGTAGCACCTTGAACACGGGATCGGCCGCGATCAGGTGGCCACCTGCGGCTGCTCGCATAGCGTGGTGATCATGCAACAGTGATGGCGCGCGCAGGAACTGCATGGTCCGCAACAACGCATGGCCCGCGAGATGGATCAATGCGAGCGTCGTCCAACCCATCGCGATCTCGATCATGATCAGGCCGAGTTGCGTTTGCACCGCATACGCGAGCGAGGTTTTTGCATCGGGGCGCGTGCGTTGCACGATGGTGGAGATGATCGCCGTGAGCGCGCCTATGATGATCAGCACGATCGTGGCTGTTTGCGAAGCAGCGATCATCGGTTGCACACGGAGAAGAAGGTACGCGCCCGCATGCACGCTGATGGCGCCGTAGAAGATGGCGCTGCTCGGTGTAGGGCCTTCCATTGCTCGGGCCAGCCAGCCGAAGAAGGGACCTTGTGCGCTCTTGCCGCAGGCACCGATGATGAGCAGCACGGTGAGGATAGTGAACGCCTCCGTTGGCGCTTCGACATGACCGTTCGTTGTTCCACTGAGCATGTTCTCCCAGCCCGCACCGCCCAGCCAAAGGTGTGCGAACACTGTGGCGAGCACGATCTGCAGATCGGCGATCCGGTAGGCCGCGAAGACCTTCAGCGCATTGCGCAGTGGTTCTTTGCGGTACTGGAAGAAGCCGACACATAGCACTGACATCAAGCCCACAAGTTCCCATCCGCCGAATAGCAGATCGAGCGATGAGGCGAGGAAGAGGATGAGCGCACCGAAGGTGAACATGTGCAGGAGCAGAAAGAATCGCACGTAGCCTTGGTCGCGGTGCATGTAGCGCATGCTGAAGACCGCGGCAACACCAACGAGCACAACCGTGAGCGCCGCCATGGTGAGCGAGAGGCGGTCGAGGAGGAAGGAAAGGTGTATTTGCACTTCCTCGAAGGCGAACCAAGTGCCCAGGTCGACGATGACCGATGGGCGACCGGACCCACCCAGTTGGTAGGCAAGCCATGCCACGATACCCGTGAGCAGCACATGCATGGCAATGGTCGAACGCGACAGGACGCGCTCACTCGGTTTGAAGCCCGCGAGCCACGCGAGGCCGAAGCACACGATGAGCGCGGCGGGCAGGCCGATCAGCAAAAGGGTAGGGGTGAGGAGCTCGTTCATTGGGCAGCGAGCATTTCTGGTCCGATGCGCGCCACGGGCAGGTGCTCCATGGTGCCGCTGTAATACTTCGCGGAAGAAGTGCTGCGTGGCAGCAGTACCTCATCGCCTTCGAGATCTTCCCACACGCCATCGCGATACACCTTGATGGCTCCAGTATCGGGATCCATTGTGCTCAGTCGGATCCAGCGCTTCTTCACGAACTCGGTCAGTTCGGGGTTCGCATCGATGTTCGGCATCAAGCGTTCGGGCGTGGTCTCCACCACGAAGAGGATACGCACCGGTTCGTGGATCTCCACCATCTGCCAAGGCAACCCTGTGCGCAGGTCGCCCTGGTAGCCATTCATCACGCCGATGAGGCCCGTGACGTTGTGCGGCAATTTGGTGCCGCAACCGTAGCCCTCGTTGTCCACGAAACTGAAGTAGTACTCAAGGCTAATGCCGCCGCAGACCGGGATCACTGCACCAAGCACTCCTGCGAGCGCTTTGTTCTGCGGGTCGTTGTGCGCATCGTAGCTCACGAGGAAGGCGCGGCGATCGAAGAAGAGGCCGCGTGTGGTCGAACGTCGGCCCACGACGCACACGGCATTCGTGCAATGGCCATACTCCGGACGCGGCTCTGCGAGGTGCGAGGCTCGTTCGCGCACATGGCGCAGTCCTTCGTGATGGTCTATGTCGCTTCCTGCTGCTTCGAAGCGCCGTGCACGTTCGTGTGCGCTCCATGCACGCGCTTCGTCCAACGACTTGCGCAGTTGCTTCAGGTCTTCGGCGTGCGTTGCTGGCACGCGGTCCAGGTCCAACAGGTCCGCATCGTCGTTGCAGGTATCGTGATAGCCGCCAACGAACCACACATCGTCGGCGATGTTGAGACCACGCTCGCTGAGCATCGCGCGCACATCGGGGCGATTGGCCATTGCGGCGAAGAGCCTTCCGTTCGCACCGCCACGCCGTCCACCGCAGGCGCCGCAATCGTGCGCGCTCTCGTGCGGATTGTTCAAACTGGTGCTACCATGCCCGAGGAAAACGACCAGCCGCGCGTGATTCTTCGTCAGGCCCACGGTGTTCAGCATGCCGCCCACGCGGTCGGCCATCTCGGTGGTGGTGAAACCAGCGAGCAATCCGTTGTCGGCTTTCGCATCGGGTTCCACGCGGTGGAAATCGAGCTCGGTCTTCGCATGGGGCAGGAGCGAAGCGCTCAGTTGCTCGTTCAACTTGAACCAGGTGAGCGGACTGATCGCGCGCAGTACCAAAGGCACCAAGGCCGTGAAACCGGTGACGACGCTGCCGAGCCAACCACGGATCACATTCCGTGATCCTGCATTGTGGCTATAGGCGAACGCTGCCCAAGACCGCCGCAAGCCTTGGCGATTGTTGTTCACAGGGATGTGATCGGCATGTGCTTGCTCGCTGACGAAGTGCGCGGGTTTCACCACAACCGGACATAGGTCAACACTGTGCTTGTCATCGTTGCCGCTGAAGTGCATGGCCACACCGAAGAAACCTGCGGCACCGTATGTGCGCACGTCCGGTGCGACCTCCTCCAGCGCGCGGCGCACGCTCTCTTCGCGTTCATCGATGCAGAAGAAGACATCGGCGCGGTAGCGATCGCGGACCGGAGCAACAGGCGGAAGCTTGTGATGCTTCGCGAGGGGCAGCAGGTTCATGCGCTCGTGGCGGCGCTCGTACGCGAGGTGCCAGATGCGGCGGCGTTCGAGATCGGTAAAGGCCGCGATCTCCGCGAACAACCGATCGAAGGTGCTTTGATCGAGCGCGATCAAGGTCTTGCTCGATAGGCCGAGCAGTTGCGTCGCATCGAACAGCAGCAGCTCGTTGCGAAGTGCTACTTGGTCCCCGGCGGCCGTTAGCGAGCGCCAACTCGTGGTGTCGCCATTCGCATTGCGCAACGCCACAACCAGAAGCGTGAGCCGCACGGCGAGGAAGTCCATCAAGGTGCAGGGTACGCGCTGATGTTCCGCGAGGACCGGCTCGATCTCAAGCTTGCGCACCATGCCAGCCCAGCCGGGCAAGGCAAGTAGTTCGGCTGTGATGAAGTGTTCGGTTCCGTTCTCTTCCACACCGAGTTCGCGCAGCGTGTGCAGTATGATCGTTTCCGCATCGAGCGTGCGCTGCATTGCGATGCGCTTCTTCAATCCGCCAAGGCCAGCAGGATCCGCCAATGAGGACCCGTGCAGCGCGCGGAACGCCTCGAGCAAGCCCTTTTCACGCAGTGGAAGTTGCCAGTGCGCAACGCCTTGGTCCACGAAGGTGCTCACGAGGTTGATGAGCGGCGGATGCACGATCGCATCGAGATCAACATGTCTGGTGGACAAGAGCGCAGCGTGCGGACGGGCATACTTCTTCGCGGCGCACGGGCTCGACTTCGGTGCACGGGAGAGGCAGATCTCCCAAAGTGCTTTCGGGGTGTCATGAGCGAGGGCAGCCCGAACTTCATCTGACAATTCAGCACGGAACGAGTTCAGCCAGTCGCCGTCCTTCAGCAGCCATTCAGCCCGCTGGCCATTCACATTGCGCAAGCCGGGGATGAGTATCGCTTTGCGCAATGCGCGGCGATCCAAGCGATGGGCGATCACTTCGGCGTTGTCCTCGAGCGCCAACGTTGCGATCACATCTTCCTCCAGGATGCGGCCGCGTCGGAAGTCTCGCTGGTAGGCATCGATGGTCATGTATGGCTCGGTGCCGAACAGGTCGCTCGCCTTCGCAACGGCCTCTTCGAACGAAAGATGCTGGAACGCGTGCAGCGTATTGTGGTGTATGAACACGCCGATCGGGCCTTGCACGGGTAAAAAGTGCGCAGCGTGATCCAACGCCGCCACGAGCCCTGCGCGAACGCCGATCGCGCCGCTCATTGCGGTGGACGAACCGATTGCTTTGGGTACTGAGGCCTGATCGCGGCACACAATGGGTCTCTGTTCCGGGTTCATGGGAAGACAACATGACGGTTGAGGTTGGAACGGGTGGATGCACGTGCGTGCATACCACCCGTAGGAACGGATGCGCTCGAACCACCACGGATGTTACCGTGGTGGGAGCAACCTCAACAAACCTTTGGCGGCTGGTGCGGCACCTCCAAAGCGGGGTGGTCCAGCATACTGTCCTGGTACCAGTGCAGGAATACCTGTACGGTGGTGGACAGATCTTCGGGAAGTGTTCCGAAGCGAACTTCGCAAGCGTGTTTCAACACTTCTTCTTCCAATATGGGGGGCATGGTGTTACCACACTCCTCTAGCGCCGCGAACACACCAAGATCGTTGGTCAGCTGCGGAACGATGAAAAGATGTGCGGCCAAGAGAACGGCAACGAGACGCTGGATCAATGACCAGTGTCGAAGTGCGGTTCTGGCTGTGGTCTGAGATCCCATTATTGTTGAAGCGGTGGCGAATGTACCGCGCACCATCGGCGGAGAAGTGGTTTTCACATCAATTAACCGCGAACTGGTCGGGTCAATTCGCCAACCAGGAATACAGCAGGTCGAATGGAGGAATGGCCACGTCGAACTCGTGCCGATCGTCCTCATCCCGCATGGTGTAGTTGCCCTCCATACGACCAACCGCACTCTGCAGGTCGCAGAAGCTGCTGTAGGTGAATTCTTCACCCGGCGCAAGCACGGGGGTTTCCCCCACTACGCCGGGACCCTTCACTTCGCGTGTTGGTGCCAGACTGTCCACGATGTTCCAATGCCGGCGCAACAGACGCACAGTGCGTTGGCCTTGGTTGGAAATGGTGATCCTGTAGCTGAAGAAGAACTTCCCTTCCGACGGGTTGCTGTGGCGTTGCTCGTAGCGCGCTTGCACCGCTACTGCTATGCTGTTGGTGACGAGTATCGTCATGCTACGGTGTTGGTTGATCGTCCCGGTCCGTGCAAGTGTAACGGGGCTATTGGGCGCGCAGTGCGCCATGCGATCCAATTGTTATCAACCGCGCCGTCAACCGAACGGGCTAACGGCTGCTCTCGCGCATCTTCTTGCGCAAGGCCACCATTTTGATACAGGCAATGGCCGAGTCGACACCCTTGTTGCCATGCTTGCCACCACTTCGTGCTTCGGCCTGCTCCATAGTGTCGTCAGTAAGTACGCCGAAGATCACGGGCCTGCTATTGCGCAGGCCGCAATTCATTATGCCGTTGGCGGTGCTTTGACAGATGAAATCGAAGTGGGGGGTTTCCCCTCGCACCACGCTGCCCAAACAGATCACCCCATCAATGCGTAGCGTATCGAGAAGGAACTGTGCAGCGGTAGGCAGTTCGAAACTGCCTGGAGCATATTCCACTGTGATGTTCTCCGCTTTCACGCCGCACTTCAGTAGTGTTTCGCGCGCACCCTCGAGCAACTTGCCCGTGATGCTACTGTTCCATTCGCTTACCACGATGCCAATGCGCATGGCGCTGGCATCCGGAACAGTGGCAGGATCGTAGTGACTAAGGTTGGTGGTTGAGGTTGCCATAATGGGTCGGCCAATGTAGCCGCATGGCAAGGCTTGGTCAACCCGCCATGGCCTCCGCCAACGCCGCGTACTTCTTGGCCTGATTCACGTCAGTGTGTTGTGGGAAATCGTTGGCCACTCGCCGGAACGCCTTCGCCGCTGCTTTCCAGTTGCCGGCTTGCTTGTGCAGGATCCCGGCTTTCATCAGGTACATGGGGGTGGTAAAGTCGCTCTTCACCATGTCCGCGGCCTTTTCGAACTGGCCCACGGCCTTGTCCATTTCATTCAGCTCAACATAACAATCGCCAATGTTGCCAACGGCCATCACCCGCAGCACATCGTCGCCCAAGTCCGCTTCCTCGTAATGATCAATGGCCATTTGCCATTGTTCCTGCTTCATGTAGATGGCACCCAGGTAGCTGTGGGCAAGATCACCGGTAGGTGTATTGCCATATTCATCGGCAATGGCTTCAAAGCCCAGCCATTGGCCATCACCGTTGATCGCCAGATCGAGGCTGTCGATCTCGAAGTAGTACTGCGCTTTCCAAACGTTCTCTTCAGCATCCTTGGTGGCGGGCCCCACAATGAACTGGCGCCACCCGACAAAGGCGGCAACGCCAACGAACAATGCCACCGCCGCAATGGTCAATGGCTTCTTGTTCTTCTCAATGAAGAGCTCGCTCTTGGTATACACCTCACTGATGTCGAGGTCCTTTTCGTGCTTGGTATCGGCCATGGTCTGCTGGTCTATCGAACGCCATCCGGCGAACGCGGCCGCGAATGTAGGATCCGGCAGGGAATGGGAGGACGGTGCCAGTGAACCTTGTATCCACGGCGTGTGGTAGTCGAGACCTTCCGATCGGGAATGCCATGGTTCAGGCGGCCTTCCGGCAAACAACGATCGGATGCCTGATCTGAACAAGGTTTCCATCGGATATCGGCAGCACGGCGTGACCATGCGCGCAGGTATGCAACCCCCGGCCCCATCTTTGGTCACAGGACCACAGAACTAAAGGCATTGGATCACCGGCAACATCTCAAACTGCTCTATGGGCGGGCGGCCATGGGTCTTTCACCATCGCA
>CADECG010000085.1:0-4236 GCA_902825795.1 uncultured Bacteroidota bacterium | reverse complement strand
ATATGCCGGGATCGTGGACGACCTGATCGCGGGAAGTGAAAGATGGAAACCGCTGCAAACCGCTCAGAGCGTTGCAACGCTGAAGCAGTACAGGGCCATGAGCGAGAAGGACCAGAGGGCCTTCAGGCGTGAGCAGCGTAACAACACCGCCGATCTCAATGTGGAGTGGATGCAGCGCCTTTCCGGGAATGCCGGAATACTCCGGGAGAAAATGACCTTGTTCTGGCATGGGCACTTCGCTTGTCGGAGCAAATGGGGGTTGAGCGCTCAGCAACTCAACAACGTTCTGCGGCAGCATGCCTTGGGAAATTTCGGCGAATTGTTGCGTGCCGTTAGTCGCAGCCCTGCCATGCTCGAATTCCTGGACAATCAGCAGAACAGGAGGGGAGCCCCTAATGAGAATTTTGCTCGCGAGGTAATGGAACTCTTCACGCTCGGTAGGGGGAATTACACCGAACTCGACATCAAGGAGGGCGCGCGCGCCTTCACCGGATGGGGTTTCAGGCTCGAAACGGGTGAATTCGTTTTCAACGAAGACCAGCACGACTTCGGTGAGAAGACCTTCCGTGGCCGCACTGGTCGTTGGGATGGCGATGATATCCTCGGCTTCCTGCTGGAGGATGAACGAACCGCAGCGTTCATCAGCCGGAAGATCTATCGCTGGTTCGTGCAGCCCGAGGTGGACGAGGCCTTTGTTGCCGTCATGGCCGAACGGTTCTTCGCAAGCGGGTATGATATTGAAGAACTCATGCGGTTCCTGTTCAAAAGCGAGCACTTCGCTCAGGAACGGAACCTGGGCGCGCGGATCAAGAACCCGGTGGAACTGCTTGCGGGGTTGGATCACCTTTTCAACGTAGTGTACGAACTGCCCGACCAGCGTATAGCCTTGCAAAGGGCGCTAGGCCAGGTGCTCTTCTTCCCGCCCAATGTTGCGGGCTGGGCCGAGGGTCATGCTTGGATCGACAGCAACAGCCTTCAACTTCGACTGCGCATGCCGAGCGTGCTGCTGAACAATGGCGCGCTCGACTGGGAACCGGATGGGAGCGACCCCGAAGGTCTTGATGCGGCTATGATGATGGATGCCCAGGGCGATCAACCGCAGCGTGATGGCAAGGGACGCGTTCTCCGCACCGCAAGCGATAAAGAGCAATTCGTGTTTGGACTGCCTAAGGACCTGAGCAATGAGGCATTGTGCGACTTGCTGCTGCCTATTCCGCCATCGGAAGTGCTGCGCACGTCCATATCGCCGGAAGGCCAGGCGTCAGTTTTCGATCGTGTCCTCCAAGTGCTCTCTTCGCCCGAATACCAACTCTGCTGACCATGACAACACGCCGTCGCTTTCTGCAACAGAGCGCTTTGGTGAGTACCGCATGGTTGCTTCCGTCTTTTCTGAAAGCGGCGGGCGCCAAGCTGCCCGGCGGTCAGCGTCGATTGGTAGTGCTGCAACTGAGCGGTGGCAACGATGGACTGAACACGGTTGTTCCCTTTCGCCATGACGTGTACACGGCGAGCCGCAGGTCGCTCGCACTGCCGAAGGACCGAGCGCTACTGTTGACGGACGATGTTGGATTGAATACCGGCCTTGTGGGTCTCCGCTCACTTTACGCCGAAGGTCTTGTGAGCATTGTGCAAGGCGTGGGCTACCCCGACCCTGATCGGAGCCACTTCCGTTCCTTGGATATCTGGCACACGGCCAGCGCCAGCAGCGAGTATCTGGAAACCGGTTGGCTCGGGCGATACTTGGAGAATGAATGCACCGCCCCACACCATGTGCTCGAAGTTGGTCCTACACTGACACTTGCCAACAAAGGAGAACGGCTGAAGGCCATAGCCTTGAGCGATGTTGGCCACTTCTATCGCAGCACGCGCGAACCGTTCTTCGCCCAATTGGCGGCGCATGCGGAGCACCAGCACAAGACTGCCGCGTACTTGTACAAGACCATGGCTGAGACGTATCAAAGCGCGGCCTATGTGAAGGAGAAGTTGAAGTTGCCGGAACCGGTCGCAGGCTATGGGAAGGATGAATTGGGAAAGCAGCTGCGCACCGTATCCAACTTCATCAAAAGCGGCCTCGACACCCGAGCATACTACGTGGGTCTTTCCGGCTTCGACACCCACAGTAACCAGCTTCAACGACACGAACGGCTGTTGAGGACCGTAGGCGACAACCTGCTTGCGTTCGTCAATGACCTGAAGGCTGCGGGCGAGTTGGACAGTACGCTGGTGATGGTCTTCAGTGAGTTCGGTCGGCGCGTGAAACAGAACGCCAGCAACGGGACGGACCATGGCGCTGCTGGCCCCATGTTCCTAATAGGCGGCGGGTTGAAGAAACCAGGCCTTTTCAATTCGATGCCAGCCCTTGGCGATCTGGATGCTAACGGCGATCTGAAATTCAGTGTGGACTTCCGTAGCGTTTACGCCACCATCCTCCGTGATTGGATGGGAGCCGATCCAGCGGAGATCGTGCCCGGTGCCATTGCCGTGGAAGGCTTTATCGGATGAAGTCAGGGTTCGTCCAGTTGCAACAGGTCGGCGCCCTTTGCGAATGCGGCATGCTCATCGTCGGCATTGATGCCGAAGAGCGCCACTTGTAGCCCGGCGTTCTGGGCCCGGTCCACCTGCGCTGCAGTGATAAGGTTGTTGCTGATGGTGATACCATCGTAACCTTTATCCATTGCGGTGGCCGATCCACTTTCGGGTTCCGTGGCGTACAGGAAGATCCGTTTGTCCAACGACGATGGCTTGACCCGATCGAGGAATTCCGTGACTTGGCATTCGACGTTCAACTCGGGTATGCTGCCGAAATGGGTCTTGTTGAAGGACAAAGCCATGGCGAAGCGATCGAGATACGTCTGCCAATCGCCATGTGCGAACAGCTTGCAATCAAGTATCAGCACTTCGCGCCCGGATCTTCCGTGCATGAACAACACCGAGTCCAGCGGCACTATCAACGACCGAGCAGGATCTTCAGAATAGGCGCACGTTTGGATCTCCGCCCATGTGCGGGCGTTCACCAAACCGGTGCAGTTGGTCAATTCGCTCAAGTCTTGGGCATGGTAGCACACCAGGATCCCGTCACTGGTCATTTGCACATCCACCTCTACCCCGTTGCGCCCGCCAGTGAGGCATGCCCGCACCGCTCCCACGGTGTTCATCGGTAGGACGTGATCCGGCCCCATGCCGCCATGACCGACCGTGCGCGTGCCGTGCGGTGCCGTGCGGGGTGCCACAGTACAACCGGTGGCGAACAGCGTAAGGACCAGCGCCCACTTCATCGGTTGAAGCTGAACGAATAACTGCTCACGTTCCCGCGTTCGTCTTGCACGTCGATCTTAAACGTGTGGGAGCCCGGTGCATTGGTGTGCTTGTCAAAAGCGTGCGAGAGGTTCTTGTTCTTCGGGTCATAGTCCATCAGGATCCATTTGCCGTCAAGTGTCGCATGCCACTTTTCCACACCGCTCAAGTTGTCGGCAACCCGCAGCGCAAAGCCGGCCCTTCCTTTCATGCTCGCCTTAAGGCCGATCGGCGTGATCTTGGGCGCAATGGTGTCCACCATGATACAGTAGTTGCCGAAACTCTTCACGGTGGTCCGCACCCAGCCGTTCTCCCAAGTGCCACCCAATGCGGCATGCTTGCCGTTCGCTTCCCAACGCAATATCAGGGCTTTGGTCTCGAGCGCCGCCGGCAGGCTGTCCGCTCGAATGCTCAATGTACTGCCAACATGTATCGGCGTCAGTTTATCATGCACAAGGTGCAGCCTGCTAAACGCGTTAGCGGGTCTCGGTTTCGTCGAATAACGGAAGTCGAGGTTTTCATACAGCGCGTTGGCGGGTAGCGTGAGGCGAATGCCGTCAGCGGTGTACTGGTTCTCCTTCCCTTGTTCCATGTGCTCGCCGCTGCGTGCTGGCTGGGGCCATGCCGCTGCATCGTTGGCCGTCACACCGTGAAGAATGAAGCTCAATTCCGAGCGGTTGCCATTGGCATCGATGGCCACCATGCTGATCCGTTGGTCCTTGCCTGGAGTAGTCGCTACCCTGCCTTGCAAGGGTTCGTCGCCATACAGGTCCAGCTTGTTGTTCGCCAATTTGTACAGGCGGTGGTAGTGCATGTCCTGCTCCTTGTGCAGGGCATAGTCAGCATGTGCATTGCAGTAGCGTTGTACGCTGAAGTCAACATGGTCCAGGTCTACGCTGAAGGCCGGCACATCGTCAACGAACAAGGCCAGCTTGCGGGGAC
>CADECG010000084.1 GCA_902825795.1 uncultured Bacteroidota bacterium | reverse complement strand
AGCGGTCCTTGAAGAAGAAGCCCTTGCCGGTCTTGCTGCCGAGCATGTTCTTCTCGACCATCTGTTTCAAGTAATTCGGTAGCGCGAACGTGGCGTTCTGCTCGTCGTTCGGACAGTTCTCCTGCACACCTTTCGCAACGTGTACGAGTGTGTCGAGGCCCACGACATCCGCCGTGCGGAACGTCGCGCTCTTCGGGCGGCCCAGCGCGGGACCGGTCAGGCGATCGACCTCTTCGACGGTGAGGCCCATCTCGTCCACCAAGTGGAACAGGCCCATGATGCCGAACACGCCGATGCGGTTCGCGATGAAGGCGGGTGTGTCCTTGCACTGCACGGTGACCTTGCCCAGCACGCGCTGGCCGTACTCTTCCAAGAAGCCGAGGACCGCGGGATCCGTCTTCGTGCCGGGGATGATCTCCAGCAGCGGCAGGTAGCGCGGCGGGTTGAAGAAGTGCGTGCCGCAGAAGTGCTTCGCGAAGTCCTCGCTGCGGCCTTCAAGCAAAGCGTGGATCGGGATGCCGCTGGTGTTCGTGGTGATCAACGTGCCCGGCTTGCGGTGCTTCTCCACGTTGGTGTAGACCTGCTGTTTGATGTCCAGCCGCTCGACGACGACCTCGATCACCCAGTCGCAGTCCTTGATCTTCGGAAGGTCATCGTCCAAGTTGCCGGTGCTGATCCTTTTCGCGAAGCGCTTGTCGTAGATGGGCGAGGGGCTGCTCTTCAGCGCGGCGGCCAAGGCGTCGTTGACGATCTTGTTCCTGTCCGTGCCTTCCTTCGGCACGATATCGAGTAGCAGCACTTCCGCGCCGATGTTGGCGAAGTGGCACGCGATGCGGCTGCCCATGACGCCGGATCCGAGGACGGCGACTTTCTTGATCTGTCTGTTGGCCATCAGGCGAAAAGTTGTTTGTCGTCGAGAATCGCATTGATCGTGTTCATCGCCGCACGGAAGTCGCGCAACTCCTTTTCGGTCAAGCGCTGTTGTACTGCTTGATTGAACCGGATGACGGAGCCTTTGCTCAGGTCGCGCTTTTGCTTGCCTTTCGCAGTGAGCAGGATCCGTACTACTCGTTTATCGTTGTGGTCCGCTTCCCGGCGGATCAACCCGTCGTCTTCCATGGCTTGCAAGGTGCGCACAAGGCTGCGGCTCTCCATGCCCATTTTGGGCCCGAGCTTGGTGCTGGGCGTCCCTTCAGGGTCGATGTTCAAGAGCACGTAACCGATGCTCATCGTTCCACCGTGCTTGGCCGCTTCGGTGTTGTACATACGGGCAATGCGGTGCCAAGCCCAACGGATCGGGAAGTCGATGGTTTCTTCGGGTTTCATATGGTTGACATCGGCACCGAAGCTAATGGCATCTGTTATGCGCGCATAACATGTCGGGAAATTTCTTCGACCCGTACGCCGTTCTTCCACAGACATAGTTTCGCCCACCCAACCGTCCCTCATGCGTACCCACATCCTTGCTGCTCTGGCTGTCCTCGTGTTGATCACTTCCTGTAAGAAGGAGGAGGAGCCAACGCCCGAACCGGCACCTTCGGGTCCGCGGTTGATCCTGAAGTTCAAGTTCGATAGCACACAGGTGCGCTTGGACGAACTCGGCCAGCCCGAGCCGAACCTGCCCGCTGGCCGCGCGGCCCAGAACCCGCGGTTCAACAAGATGAGCGCACATTACGTGGAGTTCGCGCCCACCGCGTGGACGCTGCCCGGGCAAGGTGAGGTGGTGTACCACGCACCGGAAACCACCGCCGGTGGTGCGAACGCGATCAACTTCTCACAAAGCGTGCTCGCCGGACAAGGTGAGACCTTCTTGAGCGTGCCGCTGTCCCAGTTGTCGGCCGGGACCTATCCGTGGATCCGCGTTTCACTGGGATACCAGAACTATGACATCGACTTCCGCTATACCGACCTTCAGTTCGGCACCGGGACGTACGATATGCAAGGCACCGTCGCCTCCTTCATCGGATTCAACACCTATATCGGGACGTTCATGATCAACGAGCAGTCGTTGACGGTGAACGACGACCGGGCGCAGGGTTTCTGGGCGTTCGAGGTCATTGATCCGATCATACCCACGGCCCCCATCTCGGGTCAGTCGGCCGGTGTCACCACCGTTCCGAACCCGTTGTTCGCCTCTTCACCGATCCCCTCGAATTCCTGCTTGGTCACGGGCGCGTTCGCGCAACCCTTGGTGATCACCGGAAGCGAGACCGCGGATGTGGTGATCGAAGTATCGTTGAGCACCAACAACAGTTTCGAGTGGTTGGACAACGGCGATGGGGTCTACGAGCCCGGCGCACCAGCCAACGACATGGTGGTGGACATGGGCGTGCGCGGATTGATCCCGACCGTACAGTAGGTCACTGCACCGCAGCCGCACTGTCTGCCTTCGCGGTAGCTGCACCGTCGATCCACAGTTGGATCGCGTTGCCGTTCTGCTGGCACTTCAAGCGATCGGCGGCGATCACATAGTCCTGGCCTCCTTTGCCATCGTCGTAGAGGTAGACACTATCGCCAGCAAACTCGAAAGCGCTGAGGTCCGCATGCGTCCATCGGACATACGGGGCGATGCTCTCGCGCTTGAGGTAAGCGGTGTCCGTTTCAACCACGCGAACGGGCCGTGCAGCCTCAAGGAAACCCAAGTCGCTGAAGCCCGACTTGTCCAGCCGCATCACCTTCTGTCCCCAGCTCTGCTTCTCGCCGAAGTTGGCCAGAACGACGTAGGAAGTACTGTCCCCGGGTTTGCCGAAGAAGGTCGGGAACATGGTCCAGCTATCGTAGGCCGGAGCTGACGCAGCGATGATCTTGGCGTTGCTATCGGGCAATAGTTCGTAGCGGTACAGGCGAAGTCCTTCGAAGGTTTCTTCAGCATTCGCTGCGACCATAACGAAGGTGCCGTCACCGAGATCGAACGTTGTTTGGATCGCCAAGGTGTCGTGCTGGATATTGTCGGCCACTTGCGGGAAGTGGATTTGTTCCAGTGCATCAGGGCCATGCCAGTGGCTCGTATCGCGTGCAGGCTTGTCAGCGTTTGGTTGATAGCCGTCCGTTGGTGCTGGGGAGGTACAGCCAACGATGAGCAAAGCTGTCCATCCTAGCAAGACGGTTCGCGAAGCGTACATCACTTGATCTCCACAACGTCACCGCTTCCGGTCACGTTCTGCTTCACGTCGGTGGGCTTGCCCTTGTACTTCACACTGCCGCTGCCAGTAACGCTGGCGTTGATGCTTTCGCTCACGCTGACGCTGATATCGCCGCTACCTGTAACGGTGGCCAGCGCGCGTTGACTTTTCAGCTCAACGGCCTTCACGTCGCCACTGCCCTGCACGCCAGCGACCAACTCTTGGCATTCGCCATTGAGTTTGATGTCGCCGCTGCCTTGTACCTGCGCGTCCACGGTTTTGCCATTGAAGTTCACGGCTACATCACCGCTGCCTTGCACCTCGATGTCCAGGCGATCGCCGCCGAATTTGTTCTTGCAGGTCACGTCGCCGCTCCCCATCACCGCAACACGGTCGACCATCGGTAATGCGATCCGCACCACGAACGGCTTGTCGGTGCTGTAGCACTTGCTCGTGTTGATCTTCCAGATGCCGTCGGTAACGGTGGTCTGCACCAACTCGGCCACATTGGCTTGGCCCTCCACCTCCACGCTCTGTACTGGCGCTTGGGTCAGTTCAACATCCAGCGAACCTGTGATCTCGATCCCGTGGATGGGTGCGACCGTGAGGCTCTTCTTCACCGTTTCGCCGGTACCCTTCACGCAATCGCTCCAGGGTGAATAGGCGTACACGCCATATCCGGCAGCAGCTACAACGAGAACGGTAAGGATCTTCATGACGTTCGAGTTATCGGTTCAACAGGACGGTCCCTTCGAAGCTCATGCCTTTCACTTCGATCACATAGAAGTAAGTGCCGGTGATACACTCGATGCCACCGAAGTTGCGGCCATCCCAAACGATGTTGGCACCGAAGCTCTCAAACTCTTTTTGGCCCCAACGGTTGTAGACGATCATGTTCGTGCAAGGCCCGAGAACAGCTTCGGTGTTGATAGTGAACACGTCGTTCATGCCATCGTTGTTGGGCGTGAAGACGTTGGGAACGCTCAGTTCCACGTACTCCTCGTAGTTGTTCACGTTGTAGTTCTGTGTCACGGCGTCGGTGCATCCGAAGATGTCGGTGATGGTCAGCGTGACGTTGAAGTCCTGGCCGTAGGTGAGATCGAACACCGGGTTCTGCTCCGTGCTCGATGCGCCGTTCCCGAAATCCCATAACCAGCTGAGTGGAGCCGTGCTCAGGTCGTTGAAGTAGGCCCGCAGTCCATCGCAACCGGGTTCAAAGCGGACGTTGAAGGCCGCTTCGGCAACGCCTTGGATCAGTACGTTCATTTGGTCGCTGCTGGTACAGGTATCGCTGGTGACGATCAGGGTATACGTGGTTGTGGCGTCCGGTGTCGCCAGCGGGTTCGCACTTGTAGGATCGTTCAACGTCGCACCGGGTAACCATGTGAAGGTGCTACCCGGGAGTCCCGATGGATTCCCTCCAAGGACCACTTGCTGCCCGAGACAGATCGTCTGATCCGCACCCGCATCAGCTGGTGGATCATCGTTCACCACGAGCGTCATGGCGTCGCTGGCCGTGCAGTTGTTGCCACTGGTAACGGTGAGTGTGTACACCGTGCTGGTTGCCGGGTCTGCGACCGGTGTGGCGCTATTGGGGTCGTCCAGATCAGCACCCGGCGACCATGAATACGTGCCACTGCCGCTGCCCAAAAGCATTTCGCCGAAGCCGGGGCAAACCCACAGATCAGGACCGGCATCCACCGTCGGCAACGCATCTATCGACACGTTGATGTCGTCCGAATTCTGGCAGTTGTTCCCGTCGGTAATGGTGACCGTGTATGTTGCGTTAGCCGTTGGCGAGGCGATCGGATCCTGGATGTTCGGATCGTTCAACCCTGCGGCCGGTGCCCATACGAAGGTGCCCGTGCCTTGTGCATTCAATTGCACCGAGCCGCCGACGCAGAAACTCGTGTCGTTGCCCGCGAACACCGTGGGCAGCTCGTTCACCAACACCAGCACGGTGTCGGTGTTCACGCAGCCGTTCACATCGGTCACTTCAACCACGTAGGTCGTGCTGTCGAGCGGGTTCGCATCCGGGTTCGCATCCGACGTGCTGCTCAGGCCGGCGCTTGGCGCCCACAAGTAGGTGCTGCCACCTGGACCGGTCGGCGAGCCACCGATGTTCACCGGGCTTCCAGCGCAAGCGGTTTCGTCGGGGCCGGCGTTGGTGATCGGCAAGGCATTCACCGTGATCGTAACGTCATCCGTGGCTGTGCAGCCGAGCCCATCGGTAACCGTTACCGAGTACGTCTCGGTGGAAGTCGGGAAGGCGAGAGGGTCCGCGATGTTCGCGTCACTCAGGTCCGTGCCAGGGGTCCAGGAATAATTGGTTCCGCCCGTAGCGTTCAGTTGAGCGGTATCGCCAATGCAGATCGCCGCGTCAGTCCCGGCATTCGCGGGTGGCTCCTGAACGTTCACTTGCAAGGTTGAACTGGCCTCGCAGGTAGTGCCACCTCCAACGGTGTACGTGTAGGTGCCATCGGCATCAATGGCTGGATCGAATGCGCCGCTGTGTGGCACGTTGTTCGGATCGGTCCATGTTCCGGTCTGGTCCGGTCCGCCGAAGAGCGAGTCGATCATGTTGAAGACAACTCCGCTGCCGCATGCGGTTACCGCATTGCTGCCACCGGGATCGAGCGCAAGCACTTCCGTAACCACGACGAAAACCGTGTCGCTCGGGCATGGTGCAGCACCGACCAACACATAGAAATACGTGCCCGGCTCGCTTGTTCCGGGTATGTACAATCCATTGCTCGGAATGTTGAACGGTCCCGTCCAAGAGCCCGTGGTGTCGATCCCCAGACCCAGGGGAAGCTCGAAGGGTGCATCGCTGCTGCAGACTTCAAGGCTGTCGCCGAAACCAGCGTCTGGCAATTGGTTCACGGCGACGTTCACTACGGCTGTGTCCGGCGGGCAGGCGGAGTTGACCACTTGCACCACGTAGTACCAGTTACCTGGGTCATCCCCCAGGGTGGGCGAGAATGCCGCATCGTCGTTGTTGAATGCGGGATCGAGCCACACTCCGTTGAGGTCATATGGACCAACGAGGTAGTCGAACAACCAAGCGTCTGTGTTGGAGCAGAGGACGGTGGAACCATCGCCTCCCGCGCTGATCGGATCCGTGATCTGAACCTGCACACTGTCCGTTCCCGAACAGTTGTTCGCATCAGTGACGACCACGATATAGGTTGTGGTGGTATCCGGCGTAGCAAGCGGGTTCTGGATGTTCGGATCGTTCAGCGTGGCCGACGGCGTCCACACGAAGTTCGTTCCACCTGTGGCGTTCAACTGTGCGGTGGACCCGAGGCACAGACTTACGTTGTTGCCAGCATTCGCTTGAACCGCGGGGAATACAGTCACCGTTGTCGAATCGGAATTGCTGCACCCATTAGCCGCAAAGCGCTCGAGCACATACGTGGTGGTGCTACCGGGCGAGGCCATTGGGTCAAGGATGTTCGGGTCGCTTAATCCTGCCGAAGGCGTCCATACCGCACCGGGCCCGGCGGTGCCGTTCAACTGCACTGAATCGCCGGGGCAGATGCTTAGATCCGGACCGGCGTCAACCGGAGGCAGGTTCAAGACGGTGATGGTGACGTTATCCAAGGCGACACAACCGTTGGTGTCGGTCACCACAACTGCATACATCGTAGTGACCAACGGCGATGCCGTTGGGTTCGCCAGCGTATCGCTGTTGAGGGTGCCCGCTTGATTCCAGTTGAACGTGCTGCCTACAGGTCCCGTTGGCGCTCCGCCGATCACAATGGTTTGGTTCAGGCAGATACTGGTGTCAGCGCCAGCATCCACGTTCGGTAGGGCATTGACCGATACCTGTGCTGAGTCGGTGCTGATGCACCCCAAACTATCGGTGATCTGCACGGTGTAAACCGTTGTGGAAGTCGGGAACGCGTTCGGGTCGGCAATGCCTGCATCGCTTAAGGATGCCGCGGGAACCCATGTGTAGGTGTTTCCACCGCTGGCCTGCAACTGGGCCGTATCGCCGCTGCAGATCGTTGCGTCCGGTCCTGCACTTATGGCGATGTTCGAAATGCTTACTAAAACCGTATCGGAGCCGCTACAACCCGCGTTGCTGACTGAGACGATGTAGGTTGTGTTGCCCACTGGTGTGGCTAAAGGGTTGCTGATCGTTGCATCATCGAGCGTTGCGGGTGGCGACCATGTGAATGTGCTTCCTGGAGGACCGGTAGGCGCGCCACCAAGTAGCGCGCTCGCTCCGCCACAGATCAATTGGTCGGGTCCCGCGTCGGCTGCCGGAATGGAGTTGATCGTTACCGGAATGCTGATCGGCGGCGAGGAACAACCCAGTGTGTCCGTTGCAAACACACTGACACTTCCAGCCCCTGGAGCGCCCCAGTCCACCGTGATCGCATTGCCGTTCTGTGTGGCAATGGTGCCACCGGTTACGCTCCATGTGTACACCGCGTTGACGATGCTGGTGGTGGTGTATGCCGATCCGGTCACTTGTGCGCAAACCGTTGCAGGACCTGTGATCGACACCGGCCCAGCGAAGGGGATCACGGTCACTTGGATCACCACGTCGATGTTCTTCGGTGGGCAGCCGTTGTCGCTTACGCTAACGCTGAAGAGGTAGGGTTGCTGTTGGCCCTGGCCGCATTGAGTGTCCCAGCAGAAGTTGGCATCGATCGCAGCGGAAGCACTATCGGGCGCGTTGATCGTCGCCGGTGGGTTGAACAGCAGCGGGTCGAAAATGGTACCCGAAGCGTTCAGGAAAAGTGAATCACCATCCGCATCGACGAAGTCCATATCGAAACACAACTGATCGCCTTCGTTCACCGAGTAGCTCAGCGCCCAGTTGCCATCCACATCAGGCGTTGTGTTGGGCGGGCAAACGATCGCTTGTAATTGCAGGTCGCGGCGCGTGCGCCCGATCAACAGACCGTTGCGATATTCTTTCACTTCAACGGAAACAACATGGTTCCCCTGCAGAACGGGCATGTAGCTCGTAAGTCCTGTAGCACCATTGATGAAGGAATAACCACCTGCGCCAAAAGGCTGCGCCACGCTGAAGCCGGCCCCGAAGGCAACTTCAGGGATCGGTTCGGGGAGCGGGGCAGGTGGGGGCACCAGTCCGCCGGCAAAATCAACGCTTGCGTAAGGGATCTCGAACGAGAAGATCAATTGGTCGCCATCGGGATCCGTGGCGCTGTTCACGAAAGTGCTCGTGTCGTTGATGCAGAGGAAGGGCGTTGGAATGCCCAGCCACACAGGACTGCTGTTCACTACCAGTGGTGGTGGTATGAAGGCGTAGTAGCCGATGCCCGTGCCGCCGGGATTGTTCAGATTGAGTATGTCGTTGTTGCGGCAGCACAATTGGAAATACAGGTGGTACCCAGAAAAATTCAGTGGCAGGTCCACGGTGCCAAGGAAGTTCCCTTGCACGGTGCAAAGGCCTTCGCCAACGGTGCAACCATCGGGCAGGTCCGGTTCGATCTGTAAGCTGTCCTGAAAGAAGATGTTCAGCGCTTGGTACAACGCCTTATCCGCGTTCGGGTTGTTGTTGTCCTGTATGTAGGCTCCAACTTGAAGCGGGGTACCATAATCCTGTCCAAGGAGTTCGTAGATCGATTCCCAATTGCTCGATGGACCACAGTTCATGAAGAATTGCATGTACACGTTGTAGCGGTACATGCCGCTCCCCGGTGCGGTTTCGCCCACGTAGGTGTAACCGAGGTTTCCGCCAATGAGGTGGGATGCGTTGGCGCTGCCGGAAACCAGCAGCAGGCAAACGATAAGTGATCGGGCAATGCGATTCATGCTTCCTGCTCGTTGCTTCATAAGTGGGTTCATCGTACCACCAGTTTTTTGGTGATGCGCCCTTCGTTGTTACCGATGGTAACGGCGTAAAGCCCGGCAGGCCAGTGCGTAGCCTCCACCATCGTTCGTTGCGTGCCGGGGCTCAATTGGCGTTGCAGTACGATCGCGCCCAAGGCGTTCTGCACGGTCAACGTGGCGGTTGCGTCCGTGATCACGCTCATATCGATATTGATCAGATCATCCGCAGGTGAGGGCCACATGCGGAAGTCCTGTAAGGTCGTTTCGGTGATCCCATCCGGACTGCAGGTCCAAGTGGCCACGAACCCTGCCAGCACGAAGTTCCCGTTGCTCGCGTTCTGCCATACAGTAAGCGCGCCATTGGTGCTGGTGAACACGCCGTTGTTGGGAAGGTCGTTCACGTCGTTACCGTTGTATGAGCCGATCAGCGGACTGAACTGGTCAGGACCGTCGAAGAGCACCAACGAGTCGTTCGGTTCGAATTCGAATTCAAGGAACGTGAGCGTGACCTGTGCGGGGATCGTGGGCGCGATGGTATAGAACCCACTTTGGCCCGGCGAATAATCATCGTCGGGTCCTCCATCATCGGTGAGGATCCCGGTGCAGTTGGTGTTTGTTTGATCCTGCTGGCCATCAACAATGTTCGTATCGCACGCCGCGGTCGGCAGCACTTCAATAAGGTCCACCTGTGTTTCGGTGTCGTTGCCGTTGGTGTTTCCGGTGGTCAGGCTCACCGTGTAGATGCCGGGGGTCGTGTAGATATGCACAGGGTTCTGATCCGTGCTGTTGTTGCCATCTCCGAAATCCCAGACCCAGTTCAACGGCAGGTTGAAGCTCTGGTCGGTGAACGTGACGATGCCCGTGCAGGTGACCAGCGGATCGGCGATGAAGTCGGCCGTGGGCGCCACCGTGATCGCGGTAATGATCACGCTGTAATCCTCTGTTTGGCCGAACAATGGTGCATCGCAGGGCCCGCCCAGTTCGCCTACAACATCCACGCTAACACGCATGCGCACAGGAACGCCTGTGGCTGTGCTCGCCGGGATGTAGGCGTTGCCCGCAGGACTGGTGGTCCCGAGCGCGGAGAAGATCAATTCATTCGCTGTGAAGTCTCCATCGCCGTTCACATCCAACCACACGTAGGTGTCACAATCGTTCTGGTCACCGGTGGCAATGGAGATGGGATAACTGTTGCCTTCGGTCACGTTCGCTTGGTTGCCACAGGTGCGATCCTGATACCCTTCGCTACCATCGATGCTTGTGTTGCTGAAACCTGCGAAGTCCACTCCCAGGATCCCGTATCCGCAGCACCAGCTTTGGGTCTGCGGAATGCAGACCGGGGCAGCCGTTTGTCCGCTCAGGTCAATGGTGATGAGCGCTGTTTGCGTGTCAGTATCGGTACCGTTCGGGTTGATGGCGATGAGGCTTACCGTGTAGGTGCCGCTTGCCAAGTACGTGTGCAGGGGGTTCTGATCATTGCTGCCGTTGCCATCACCGAAATCCCATGTCCAACCTGTCGGTGCGTTCAAGCTCGCATCGGCGAATTGTACAACCCCATCACAGCTGAAAAGTGGCGACGCGCTGAAAGCCGCTTCAGGTGGCAAAGGGTTCTCCAGTACCACGATCCCATAATCCTCGGCTTGGCCGTACTGCGGGTCAGCACATGCCTGTGGCAAAGGGCTGAAGTCATAATCAGCCACAACCCGCATGCGAAGCGGTGTGTTCAGCACTGGTGTGGCAGGAACGTTCACCGTGGCACTGATGCCGTTCACGGAAACTGCGGAAACAACTTCCTCCAACGGATCGAATGTCCCGCTGTTATCCCAATCGATCCATGCTTTCACGTTGTGGGTGGTGATGGTTCCGCATGTTACCCCGAGCACGAAGCTGCTTCCAGCCAACACGGTATCCATGATGCAGGCCCTGTCCGCGTAGCCCTCGGTCACAGCGTCCGCGCTGTTCACGTTCACATCGCCGAAGCTCACGTTGGAAATGCCGAATCCGGCAACGGTACCAGGGCTGGTCACCCCGCAAGCGCTGGCCGGTTGCGGGCCGTTCATGTTGATCGTTACCGTTGCGGTCGTTGTATCGGTGCCAAGCACGTTCGTGGCGATCAATTGCACAGTGTAAGTCCCATCCGCCAAGTAAGCGTGTGTGGGGTCTTGGACCACGCTGGTGTCACCATCGCCAAAATCCCAATGCCATTGATCAGGGATGCCGGTCGTGCCATCGCTGAAGATCACGATGCCATCGCACGAAACCGCGGGTGACACGTCGAATTGTGCAACAGGTATTGCGATCGGAGGCACATACCCGAACTGCATGTTCGGGCGGTTCGGAGAAAGTTGCAGCAAGCCTCCCATATTGCTCGTGCACACATTGCCGTTCGGAGTGGCGCGAAAAACGACGCTATTGAATGTCGTAGGCGTGAAGAAGAAGCTTGCATTGTTGCTGCTTGTACCGTTGCTGAAGCACGTTTGCAGGACCAGATTGCTCGTACCGTCCCAGGCGAACGGTGTATCGAAAACGTGGGTGTTCCATCCGCTCACCTCGGTATAGTCCACGGGGCCGTACACGGGGCTTGTCCCAGCTATCCATGGGATCTGTGCTTCCACTTCAGAAGTGGTTCCAACGCCCACGGTGAACCCTTGCAGAGGAGTGCCGTTCACAGCGGATACGTCGAAGGCCAAACTCACAATATCGCCCTGGCCCATTCCCAAGGCATTCAGTTCGCTTGCGAGCACTACGATCTGGTGCCGACTTCCGGGCTGGTCATTGCCGTATGGAGCCGGGTACTGGTTCGGGTCGTTGGTCTGGGTGCCTGTGCCCAAGGTGATGATCTGCTGTGCACCCACAGAAAGAGCACCCGAGAGTGTAATGACAACGGCTAGGGATCGGCCCATTGGGATCCGGGCAAGTACGGACAGGTGCATGGAAGGGGGTTTCCGGGTGGAACAAGGCTTTGAAGCTCGAAATATAGCCGCCACCTCCCTGCGTGGTGCGCCTATCTGGGAACCGCTACCAAGTGCTTGTCGAACCACTTGTGCCTATTCCGCGTATATCGGGTAGATGGACCGGCTGGTCGATGGTTCGCACTGGCCCATCGAACGGATCACAATGGAAAACGCACTTCCCCAACACGAGACCTCTGCCGGCCGACGATGGTCGGTGCAAGCGCGGGATCGGCATTGCTTGGGCGAAGGCCGTGTGATCGTGTTTGCCCACCAAGGTCCGATGGAGCAGCAAACCATGACCGATCTGGTGACCATTGCCGAGCGCTTTTCACTCGAACAAGGCGATGCGCTGGCAACCCGGAAACGGCTTGTAGGTGTGCTGATCGAAGGTTTGGAGAACGCTGTTCGTCACGTTGACGAACAAGAACGGGACAGCATTTTCGCCGTGCTGACCAGCCGCGACGACCGCTATTCCATAACCGTGGGGAATGCGATGCCGGTCGCCACTGCGGTTGTTCTTGCCGATCGGTTGTCCATCCTGAATGATATGGACGACGCGGACGTGAAGGAGCATTACCTGAAACTGCTCAGCAATAACGCGCGATCAAGCAATGGGGGAGCCGGTCTTGGACTACTGTCCATGGCCCGCAAAAGCCTGCGGCCCATCTCCTGCCGCACAGATCGCTTGGGCCATACGAGCGTTGGATTCTGTATCGAGATCGCGATAGCGCGCAGCTAAGAACAGGAAAGCCCCGCGAACGGGACTTCCCTTTAGGCAACCTAGCGCAACAAGGGGTAGCGTATTGGATGCGGAACGAAAATAGTCCTCAGTCAGCTCGGTCAATCGCCTCCTTTGGCGTATTCGACCAAGTGCTGGAAGTGATCCGTGAGCGCACCCTTCCTCACGATCGTCGCCCGGTCGATCATGTCAGTGGGGTCCTCGCCCAAAAAGTTGGGTAGCACATGATCCACGAGGTCACGGCCGAACGCCTCGCTGGCATCCCTTGGAAGTTCGCAAGGAAGATTGTCAACGGCCATTACGGTGATGGAGCCCGCTGAGCCGACCGGGCATTCGCCAGCGGTGACCTTGTCGTAGCCCATCATGGGTTGCGCAATGGTGGTGCTGCGCAAAGTGCTATCGATCGGGCCGCCGACATCGCAGCTGATATCGGCAATGACACGCAGGGAGATGCGGGGATCACGCAATTCGTCCGCGCTCAACAGTTTCGGACCGCGTGGATCCCAGAAATGGCAAGCCAAATAGATATGCGCGCGGTGGGCGTATTGAGCGAACCTGCTGATATGCCCACTGGGATCAGCGTGGAACGCTGACTTGTCGAAAGGCCTTCCATCCGCTCGTGCATACATGTGCTCCGATCCAGCAACACAGTACACCGGAGCATTGAAGTCCTCAAGTAAGAATGCATTCGGTTCGACACGCTTCACTCCGCGATGGTCCAAGACCTCCATCGCTCCTTTTCCAACGCGTCCGCCACCGGTGATCACTATGCGCAAGTCCCTTCGCAAAGGGATCATGGCCAAGTGGCGCTCCATCTCGGAACGATCGTAGCATTCGTTCGCTGGTTCGAGATCAGGGGAGCCATGATGCAACTGCCATGCGCGGAATGCATTGTAGGAACCCACCACACCGGCCCATCGGCCGAACGCCAATACGCGCTCGCCTTTTTCGTTCGTGAGCAGTTCGTGATCGATCAGTGTAATGCCGCGGTCCATGATCGCCCGGAGCATCTTGCGATTGTGCGGTTGCTTTTTGATCGTATGGCTGAAGAACAAATAGCTCTTGCCCGGCAGCAGCATCTCGATCGGCACTTCCTTGACCCCCATGATCAACTCGCGGTCATTCAGATCGTCCACCAATGGCACTTCCTCCAATTCATACTCCGCATCCATGTACGCGCGTGTTGGGGAGTGTTGGACCACCAGGTCGAGATCCGGATACTTGTCCAGCACTTCCCGGCAAAGCAGCGGGGGCAAGGGCACGCGCCTGTCGATCGGTTGCTTGCCTTCCCTTATGATGCCGATCTTCTTGTACATGTGTTTCATCCCGATTGTCGGCGAGTCTTTTTGGAGGGCGGCGAAAGTACCAATGTGCTGTAGCGCGGTGTCTCTTGAAGTACCTTCGCCCCAGTTCTTTCAAAATATGGGGCCGACCTGGTTTCGACAGCGGCTTCGTAGTGGTTGCAAGCATGCAGAGCGGCGATGTACGGCTCTTCAAAACGAACGTCACGCCCTAACCGGCGAAGTAGAATACGCTCTCGCAGCTTAATAGCCTCAGGCTATTGGGCTTAATCCACGTGAAGCACAGTAACGTGGACGAGTGCCCCTCGGGGAGGCCCGTCATCCTCCTTCCCGGATCCGGGGTATCATCATGGATGACTGGTCAGCGCGGTGGTCCGTAGCGCTGATGAGACAACAGGACCTAAGTCTGCGCTGGGGTGCCCTTCCCCAGGTGTGGATCGAAAACCAATGAAGAGGCTAAGCATGTAGAAAACATCCGTTGCGGTCGTTTGGACGAGGGTTCGAATCCCTCCGGCTCCACATTCGTGCGCCCGATCGCTGAAAGCGATCGGGCGTCTTCGTTCTATGCCCCTCCGGTACTCCGCACCCTGTGGCGACGCACCGCGGCTAAGAGCATTAGGGAAACAAGGAAGCCGACAACCCCTGCAGATAGTGCCAGTACAATGGCACCAACGAAATACTGCACGGCATTGGCGTGTATCGCTTCCATGGAAATGTCCGCGAGATCCAGCTGAACCGCTTTGGAGGGGTCCGTGAACAACGCACCGACTTTGTAGCTCGCGTAGATGATGACAGGGATCAACGGTGGTATGCTGATGTTGGCCGCAATGAGGAAGAGCACCCTGTTCAACCGGAACAGGAACGATAGCGGTATGCCCAACAGAAGTTGGAAGCCCCAGATCGGCGCAATGCCAATGAAGAAACCGAAGCCGATCGAGGCCGCCTTCCGCGCGTTGCTCTCGCCCGGTCGAACGGTTTCGGCATACAAAGCTTTTCGCAGACCACCCTTGACGAAGAGCTTGCGTGGCCAGAACCACAATGCGGCGATCACCACCAGCACAGTGTTCAATACACTGATCCGGGCAAAGTCGATCACGGGCCGGAAGTGGCTCACCCGTTCCGGGAAGTCATACCGCACGCTTACGGGCACTGTCGCGAAGGGTACATCACGCCATGCCAATCGCACGATGCTCTCGATCTCGTATTCGAACCGATGCGTGAACGTGCGCAGTCGAGTGACTTCCGCCAAGGGATAGCAACGATATCCGGTTTGTGTATCGGGTAATGCGATCCCGGTTTCCACTCGGAACCAGAAACTGCTGAACTTGTTTCCGAATGAGCTGCGGCCGGGGATACCAGCCTGCGACATATTCCTGTCACCCATCACCATGCTGCCAGGCTGCCGCTCCAGCACGTCCACGAACCGCTCGATGTCTTCAGGCGCGTGCTGGCCGTCGCTGTCAATAGTGATCGCATGCGCGTAGCCCTTCGCCAACAAATGACTGAAGCCTCGACGAAGGGAGTATCCCTTACCGTGGTTCGGTTCGTTCCGCAACACCTCGAGCTCAGCGATCGATGCGAGGAACTCCCGTGATCCGTCCGTGCTACCATCATCAATGACAAGCAGGTGCGGCCCTACAACGGAACGGATGCGCTGTACGACGTCGGCCAGCGTTGCGTGATTGTTGTATGTAGGCAGCAACACGCACGTGTGTGTGCGCTCCATACGCTCCTGTAGGCTGCCTGAAATGGTCATTGCTCCAGCACAGCCTTCAGCTTCAACAGCACCACTGGGTTCCCATCGTACGCATCGGTGTTCGCTTCGGCATCCATGGCGATGGTGCCGTCCTCGGCTGACGTCAACGCGATCCGCACTGTGAAGTATGCGCACTTGAGGGGATCCACGGGTGTCAGGAATTTGATGTTCCGCGCCGATCGCAGACGGAGGATGGCACCATGCGACTGCGAAGCCAAGTGCTGCATCAACTGGACCAATGCCGCTCCGGGTGTGATCGGTCTCCCGGGGAAATGGCCGCCGTGAATGGGGTGTTCCGCGACCGGTTCCACGCGCCACGAATACGTTCCTGTTCCGTCGGAGCGGACAGGTTCGCCAATATGGAACATGCTTCGGACCAATGCTTGGCTCATCGGAGCATCAGAGTTTTGTGAAGACCTCCAGCGGTACGGGCTGGTCCAGAACGGGTGCTGAGAATTTCACCACGGTTCGGTCGCCATCGGCTTCAATGGTGGTCATTTCGTACAGGTGAAGGTTCGCCTTGGCGAAGCGCAGTTCCATCTGCTTGAAGCGTTTTCCCAAGCGCGATGCGGTGGGCATGATCAATACGAGCAGATCATCATTCTCGATGAAGTACTTCGGTTTCGCACCATCGCCCAACGTATGCTCACCGTCCATGATCTTCATCACCATGTCGTTCACACCGGCATAGATCTTCCGATCCACTTCCCCCAGTACTTTTTCCTTGCCGTTCTCTTTCACACGCACGTTGCCGTCCACGGTGAGGATCGTTGTCGGTTGCGCTCCATTCAGTTCCCACCGGAATTTGCCGGGACGCTCATATGCGAAAGTGCCAGGGCTGATCTGTGGTTCCTTGAGGTAGTGCACATGCTTCTCTTGCGTCAGCGTGCATTGAATGGTACGCGCGCTCTTGGCCACCGCTTTCATGCGCACCACAAGTTCATGGTCTGCTTTGATCGGCGTGCGCGTGTCCTGCGGAACAGTTGCCGCGCCAAGGACGGCCGTCAAAACCATGGCGCTGCACGCGGAAAGGAAATTGAAGTTCATGGTGGTTACGGATCGGCGTCGCACCGGACAAGAGTAGTGCCGTTCCTGCGGCAATGGGCAATGATGCGTTCCACCAGTTCGATCGTTCCGGGTTGCGTGTCGTGTAGAACGGCGATCGTGCCCGGTGTTCTTCGCTTCTCGAAGCGGCGTATCACTTGCTCCGGTGTTCGAGCAGTGTCAAATGTCCGAAGGTCCCAGCCGATGGTGCGTACCAAAGTGTGCCGCACTGCGCGTGCAATGTTAGGACTGGTAACACCGAACGGTGGGCGGAACAACAGCGTACGCTTACCGGTCGCCGCGTGGATCGCTCCTGCGCAGCGGGTGATCTGGTGCGCTGCTTTGGCACTTGAAAGGAAGCCCCAGTTCCAATGGTGGTCATAGGA
>CADECG010000083.1 GCA_902825795.1 uncultured Bacteroidota bacterium | reverse complement strand
TGTTGGCCAGTGGCACACCGGAACAAAAGGAGATGGCTCAGGACGCCCTCAACCGATGGTGGTGGCCCAGCCTAATGATGTTCGGCCCGACCGATGCGAACAGCCCGCACAGTGCCGAGAGCATGAAGTGGAAGATCAAGCGCCAGAGCAACGATGAACTCAGGCAGATCTTCATTGACCGTACCGTGCAGCAGGCCGAGGTGATCGGACTCTCCATTCCTGACCCTGCCCTGAAATGGAACGAGGCTACGCAGCACTACGATTGGGGAGCGATCGACTGGAGCGAGTTCAACAATGTGGTCGCGGGCAATGGCCCCTGCAACAAGGAACGCTTGGTAGCCCGAAACAAAGCCCACGACGAAGGCGCATGGGTGCGGGATGCAGCCTTGGCCTATGCCGCGAAGAAGTCGAAACGGAAAGCCGCCTGAACTACCCATGAGCAACAACCCGAACAACTGGCCTCTCTGGGAGATTTTCATCCAGAGCAAACGTGGCCTAGAGCACAAGCATGTTGGCAGCCTGCATGCAGCCGACCCGCAAATGGCGATCGAGAACGCCAGGGATGTTTACACGCGCCGACAAGAGGGCCAAAGCATCTGGGTTGTACCCGCCGGTGCGATCAGCTCCAGCCAACCCGATGATGCTGCCATGCTCTTCGACCCTGCGGACGACAAGACCTACCGGCACCCGACCTTTTACACGATGCCTGAAGGGGCCAAATACATCTAGTGAATGGTGAATGGGGCTTGGTGATGGCAGCATGCCCTCCACCGGTCATCATTCGCTAACTCCCGTTCACCAATGAGCCAACAAGAAGCCCTTTTCACGTACTGCTTGCGGCAGGCGGATGACCTGCTGATCCTGAGCCATCGCCTCAGCGAATGGTGCGGCCATGGACCAGTCCTGGAGGAAGACATCGCCCTCACCAACCGCGCGCTTGACCACATCGGCGAGGCCCGTAACCTGCTCACGTACGCCGGACAAGTCGAGGGCAAAGGACGCACGGAGGACGACCTCGCATTCCTGCGCGCCGAGCGGCAGTTCGTGAACACGAAATTGGTGGAACAGCCCAACGGGGATTATGCCTTCACCATCGTGCGCAGTTTTCTCTTTGATGCCTACCACCTGCCATTGGCCGAGGCGCTGACCAAGAGTTCCGATACGCAATTGGCCGCCATCGCTGGCAAAGCGGTGAAAGAAGCGCAGTACCACCTCCGGCACAGCAGCGATTGGTTGAAACGCTTTGGCGATGGTACCGAGGAAAGTCATCGCCGTGCGCAAGCGGCATTGGATGCGTTGTGGACCTTCACCGGTGAACTTTTCGTGCAGGACGACCTGCACCAAGGCTTGGTGAAAGCAGGAATTGCTCCTGACCTGAACGCCATCAAAGCTTCGTTCGATGCAACCGTCGACAATGTGCTGGCCGAAGCCACATTGAAACGCCCTGTTGATGGCTTTATGGCTTCGGGGGGACGCCAAGGCAAGCACGGCGAGAACATGGGCTTCATCTTGGCCGAAATGCAATACCTGCAACGCGCCTACCCTGGCGCAAAATGGTGATGCTCACCGGCCCGATCACCGAAGCGCGCGTTCGGGAACTACTGCAGAACGTGAAGGACCCCGAGGTCCCTGCCATCAGCGTGTTGGAATTGGGTGTTGTGCGCGCTGTGGAAGTCAACGATGACAAGGTTCTGGTGACCATCACTCCCACCTACACCGGCTGCCCGGCCATGGATGTGATGAAGGCAGACATCGAAAAGGAACTACACGACGCGGGCATTGCTGATGTGTGCGTGCAACAGGTCCTCTCCCCTGCCTGGACAACCGATTGGATCACGACAGAAGGCAAGGCCAAACTGAAGGCCTACGGCATTGCGCCACCGGAGCACACCACCGATATCCGCGCTTTGAAAGGCGAGTTACCCGTTGTGGAATGCCCGCACTGCGGCAGCAAGGACACCGGCATGATCTCGCTCTTCGGCAGTACGGCCTGCAAGGCACTGTGGAAGTGCAACGCGTGTTTGGAGCCCTTTGATCAGTTCAAGTGTTTGTGATGGGCATGCTCTGGCAAGGATCAGATACTGGTAGGCGTTTCATCAACATGAAACGGATGATCGGATTGGGTCTTCTGCTTGTCATAGGGCCTTGTGCAAAAGGGCAGGATAATGACAGCACTTCATTCTCCTGGATGAAATGGCCGTATTGGTGGACAGCGAAATATCCAAATGAGGCCGAGAACGCTGGACTTGAAGGCACTGTGGTACTGAACGTCACCTTGGACACACTTTGCCAAGTACTGGACAAGAGAATCGTGGAAGACATTGGCATGGGATGCGGTGAGGCAGCACTTGAATCTATCGACGGCAAGTTTGAGCTCGCCTTAATGCAGAGCAACAAGTTCAAATGCGTCACGGGATCCCATCCGGTGCTGGTTCACTTTAAGCTCGAAGAGTAACCCCGCATACGACCTTCGCCCCATGCCCTACTCCAAGATCCACTACACCGTCGCCGAAGGCGTCGCAAGCATCACGCTCAACCGGCCGGACAAGCTCAACAGCTTTGATCGGGAGATGTCGTTGGAAGTGATCGACGCGTTGGACAAGGCCAAGGATGACACGAGCGTGCGCGCCGTGCTGCTGACCGGTGAAGGCCGCGCATTCTCGGCAGGCCAGGATCTGGCTGAAGCCATTGCACCGGGAACCAAGATCGAGGACATCCTCACCACGCAGTACAACCCCATCGTCCGGCGCATCCGCAACCTACCCAAGCCGGTGATCGCTGCGGTGAACGGCGTGGCCGCCGGTGCCGGAGCCAACATCGCCTGCGCCTGCGACCTGACGCTGGCTGCCGAGAGCGCCAACTTCATCCAGAGCTTCATCAACATCGGGTTGATCCCCGACAGCGGTGGCACCTCCACCCTGCCGCGACTTATCGGCATGCAGCGCGCATTCGGGCAGATGATACTGGCGCCCAGGGTGAGCGCCAAAGAAGCCGAAGCCATGGGCATGATCTGGAAAGCCGTGCCCGATGCGGATCTGATGAACGAGGCCATGGTCCTTGCCAAGAAGCTGGCCACCATGCCCACCAAGGCGATCGCCCTCACCAAGCAAGCCCTCAACCGCAGCACTACGAACAACATCGACGCGCAGTTGGATGTGGAGAACGAACTGCAGACCATTGCCGGTGCAAGCCACGATTACACCGAAGGCGTGAACGCCTTCTTGGAAAAGCGAAAGCCGGTGTACACGGGTGAATGAGGGGATCAGAAGATCAGACGATCAGAAAATGTGCCTCCCCGGATCATCTGATCTTCTAATTGTCTGATCGTCTGATCTTCGGCCCATGGACAAGTCAACGATCATCGGCGTTATCGGCGCTGGCACAATGGGTAGCGGCATCGCTCAAGTGGCCGCACAAGCAGGTCACGCCGTTGTGCTCTTCGATGCGCGAAAGGAAGCGGTGGACAAAGCCATAGCCGGCCTTGCCAAGACCATGGACAAGCTGGTGGAGAAGGGCAAGCTGACGGCTGATGCAGCCAAGGCACTGTTGGGCCGTATCGCACCAGCCCACGACTTGAAGCAATTGGCCGGTTGCGGTCTGGTGATCGAAGCGATCATCGAAGACCTCGGCATCAAGAAGAAGCTCTTCGCGGATCTGGAAGCCCTAATCGCTGCTGACGCTGTACTTGCGACCAACACGTCATCGTTGTCGGTTACGGCGATAGCTGCAGCGTGCAAAAAGCCGGAGCGGGTGATCGGCCTTCACTTCTTCAACCCCGCTCCCCTATTGCCTTTGGTTGAAGTGGTGCCGGGCCTGGCAAGCGGAACAGAGCTCGCAGCTCGCAGCTCGCAGCTCATGGCTCTGTGGAACAAAACCCCAGTGATCTGCAAAGACACTCCCGGCTTCATCGTGAACCGCGTCGCGCGGCCGTTCTATGGCGAAGCGATCCGGATCTTTGAGGAAGGGATCGCTGATATGGCCACGATCGATCACGCCATGAAAACCGTTGGTGGCTTCAAGATGGGCCCCTTCGAATTGATGGACCTCATCGGCAATGACACCAACTTCACCGTGACGAAGACCGTTTGGGAGAGCTTCTTCTACGACCCGCGCTATAGGCCGAGCTTCACGCAACAGCGGCAAGTGGAAGCCGGTTGGCTCGGGCGCAAGACCGGCCGCGGCTACTACGCCTATGCGGATGGCGCCATACAACCCACGCCCTCGGGCAACGCACAGGTGCACGCAGACATCTGCTGGCGCGTGCTCGTGATGCTCATCAACGAAGCCGCCGAAGCCCTGCACATGGGCATCGCCTCGCGAGAAGACATCGATATGGCCATGACCAAGGGCGTCAACTACCCCAAAGGCTTGCTGAAGTGGGCCGATGAAAAAGGCTTGGCCAATTGCCTATCAACGCTAGAGCGGCTTCAAGCCGAATACGGCGAGGACCGCTACCGTCCCAGCCCGCTGTTGCGGAGATCGGTGCGTGAAAGCAAGACATTCTATTGAGCACCACAAGGCGTAAAGTGCTCTTGCTTTGGAGAAATATTCTCCATGGAAGTATTCTTGGCTTTCTTTGCGCCCGAAACGAACGACCAAAATCATCATGAAACTTCAAGTTGCAACGGCCGCCAGCATGGCCGCCCTATTCATGGCCGCCTGTGGCCCTACCCCGGAGGAACAAGCTGCTGCCCGCGATAAAGCTGTAGCTGACAGCCTCGAAGCTGCTGCTAGCAAGGAAATGACTTACACCGTTGATGGCGGCGCCAGCAAGGTGAACTGGACCGGTACCATGGCCGGCATCAAGAGCCACACGGGCGACCTGAAGTTCACCGAAGGCACCATTATGACCAAAGGACCAACGCTCACTGGTGGCAGCTTCACGATCGACATGAAGAGCTACGTAATGACCGATACCAACTATGCTCCCGATGGCGCAGCGCAAGGAACCCGTGCCAATCTTATGGGCCACCTGATGAGTCCTGATTTTTTCGCGGTTGACAGCTTCCCTACCGCTTCGCTGAAGATCACAGCCGTTACCGGCAACACCGCAACTGCTGACCTTACCGTTCGCGGTAAGACGAATAGCGAAACGATCACCGATATCGTTGTAACCCCCAATGCTGATGGTACCGTAAGCGCGAGCGGCAAACTCACCTTCGATCGCCAGAAATACGGCGTGGCTTGGAGCAGCGGCAGCAAGGATGCAGTACTGAACGACAACATCGAACTGAACGTGGAACTGGTTGGCAAAGCCGCCATGTAACACGCTTTGGTGAAAGCAAGAAGGCCCCGACTATCGGGGCTTTTTTGCTTTGGGATGGTCCGGAGGCTACGTGCGCATGGCGCTGGCCAGCCAAGCGTTGAAGGGGCACATGGCCAAGTAATGATCCATGAGCACGTCCATCAGTTTAGGGTCGCTCACCAGCTTCGAAGGGAGTTCCACGCCCACGTAAAACTGTTTGTTGGCGATCAACGGCTCCTTGGCCGCAGCAGCCTTGAAGTCTGGTGGCAGCACTTTGTTGGCGTCGCCCTTCACGCCGTCGAAGAGCGCCGTGAACGCCTTGTTCTCAATGGTCTTGCGGAAGCCCTTGCCGTCGCGCATGATAGCCGTGCGGATCCGCTCTAATTGGTCTTTCTCCGGTTGATAGGCACCGCCGTAGAATTTCACCGCCTCGGGCCCCAGCGCGAAGTAGATACCCGGTGTCGCGTGGTCCTTGCGGCCCGCGGGCGAAATGATGGCGGATGTCTCCAGTTTGTACGGCGTCTTGTCCTTGCTGAAGCGGATGTCCTTGTTGATGCGGAAGATGGCCTCTTTCGGCTCGATCTTGATGGTCTTGTCATGCTTGGCGATGCGCTTGATAGCCTCGGCGGTGAAGTCCTCGAACGGCTTTTTCACGACCGTTTCATAGCGTTTGCGGTTTGCATCGAACCACTCTTTGTTGTTGTTCTTCGCCAAGTCCTTGAAGAACCTGTTGAAATCGTCGCTGAACCACGCCATGTTGTTTTCTTTGGATGCTTGTCGAAAGGTGCCATGAAAAAGGCTTCCCCTGGAAAACCCCTCGAACTTTTCGGCCCTATGCATGTCGGGGTGCTGAAGAGTCCCATTGGCAAGGTTTATATCGAGAGCGACGGTGAGCGGGTCGTACGCGTTTCCTTCACGCATTTAGGGCAAGGCAAACGGGGCAAGCAACCCAAAGTCCTGAAGGAAGCGATGCTGCAACTGGATGGCTACTTCAAGGGTCGTCGTAAAAAGTTCGACTTGCCGCTCTATCAGGTTGGAAGCGAATACAGGAAGAAGGTTTGGCATCGGCTTTCGAGTATCCCTTATGGCAAGGCCCTCACCTATGAGGAGTTGGCAGAGAACGTCGGCGGCAATGCTCGCTCGGCTGGCACGGCCTGCGGGGATAACCCGCTATTGATCCTTGTACCATGCCATCGTGTGTTGGGCAAGAGCGGATTGCTAACCGGCTACGCCGGTGAATTGTGGCGCAAGAAGTGGCTGTTGCAGCACGAAGGCGTCATCGAGAAGGATCTCTTTGAGGAAGCCTGAAGCAGATGGAAGACCGAACCCTTGCCCAACGTGTTGTCGGGCGCATGTACGACAACGATCCTTTCAGCATTTGGCTTGGGATCGACCGCGTTGAAGTGGGCATCGGCCGATGCATTCTCCGAATGCAGGTTACCAAGGACATGCTGAACGGCTTCGCCATAGCCCATGGTGGCATCACGTATTCTTTGGCCGATAGCTGCCTTGCATTCGCCTCCAACAGCCATGGTATCCAGGCCGTGAGCGTTGAGACCTCTATTTCGCATACGCGTCCGGTAAAAGAAGGAGACCACCTGACCGCCACCGCCACTGAGTTGGAGCGCAGCAAGCGCTTTGGTCGGTATGATGTGCGCGTGGCAGATCAGAACAACAAGACCGTGGCCCTTTTCCGTGGCACCGTATTCCGCACTGGGAAACCGTGGTTCCCCGAATTGACCCCATCCGAAGAATGATCGCAGCATACATCGTAGACGCTATCCGTACACCGATCGGCAGTTTTGCGGGCACCTTGTCCGCCGTTCGAGCAGATGACCTGGCTGCTCATGTCCTGAGGGAGTTGATGTTGCGGAACCGGACTCTGGACCCTGCTGCGATCGATGATGTGATACTCGGGTGCGCCAACCAAGCGGGTGAGGACAATCGCAACGTGGCGCGCATGTCACTCCTGTTGGCCGGACTCCCCGTCACCGTTCCCGGCGAAACCGTTAACCGGCTGTGCGCAAGTGGAATGGGAGCCGTGGTAAGCGCCGGTAGAGCGATCACCGCCGGGCATGGCGATATCTTTCTTGCTGGTGGGGTCGAGAACATGACCCGAGGACCTTGGGTGATGAGCAAAACCAGCACAGCTTATGGGCGTGATGCCCAGTTGTTTGACAGCAGCTTCGGCTGGCGTTTCATCAACCCATTGATGAAGGAGAAGTACGGCGTTGACGCAATGGGGGAAACGGCCGAGAACCTGATGGAGGCCAATGCCATCAGCCGTGAAGACCAAGACCGTTTTGCGCTTTGGAGCCAAAAGAAGGCTGCCGCCGCGCAAACCAATGGCCGCTTGGCCCAGGAGATCATAGCAGTTCCCATCCCCCAGCGCAAGGGCGACCCGGTTCTCTTCGGCAACGACGAGTTCGTAAAGGCCAAAACCTCGCTGGAAGGACTTGCTGGATTGAAACCAGCCTTTCGGAAGAATGGTACCGTAACGGCGGGCAACAGTAGCGGCCTGAATGACGGCGCCGCAGCAGTGCTCGTAGCCAGCGAAGTCGGAATGAAGCAGCACGGTCTGAAGCCCTTGGCCCGGATCGTCAACAGCGCGGTGGTCGGGGTAGAGCCCCGCATCATGGGCATCGGCCCAGTGAATGCGGTTAAGCTGGCGCTGAAGCGCGCTGGCCTCAGCTTGGGTGATATGGACATCATCGAGATCAACGAAGCCTTTGCCGCCCAAGCGTTGAGCTGTACCCGCAGCTTGGGCATTGCCGACAACGACCCACGCTTGAACCCGAACGGTGGGGCCATCGCACTCGGGCACCCCCTGGGCATGAGCGGCGCACGTCTCCTTCAAACCGCAGCATTGGAATTGAAAGCCACGGGTAAGCGCTATGCACTTTGTACCATGTGCATTGGTGTGGGACAGGGCTACGCGGCCATTATCGAGCGAGCCTAACCGATGACCCGTCATGCTCGACCGGTTGATATCGGGTTGAGTTCGGTCGGGATCCGCCGGACACCGTGCATAGTTTCGCCCCCTCACCATTCCACTACCCCATGGTCGTAACCGAGCAGATCAATCAGTACATCGCGGAACAGGACGAGTGGAAGCGACGCCTATTGGTCCGCCTACGGCAGTTGATCCACTCTACCGATGAGCAGATGGAAGAGAGTTGGAAATGGGACAAGCCCCATTTCGACCATGCCGGATTGATGATCGGCATGTGTGCGTTCAAGGAGCATGTTTCCATATGGTTCCACAAGGGTGCGCTCATTAAAGATCCCAAGAAGCTCTTTGAAGCCTTGGACAAGGGCGACGACAAGGGTATGCGCGCTTACAAATTGTACGAAGGCGATGCCGTTAATGAACCTGCTTTCATCGACTTGGTAAAGCAGGCGGTTGCGCTCAACGCGAAGGGCACCAAACTCACCGATGCCAAACCATCGCGGAAAGCCTTGGACGTGCCGGAAGAACTACTTGACGTTCTTCAACGTGACGAGCAGGCATGGCAACATTGGGAGAAATTTTCCTACACCCACAAAAAGGAATACGCCGAGTGGGTAACGGATGCCAAGCAAGATGAAACGAAGAAGCGCCGTATAGCGCAAGCCTTGGAAATGATCCGCGAGGGCCAGGGCAAGGAGGACAAGTACAAGAAGTAGAGTAGCAGGACGGCCAAGGCGTTCGGTGGTGATCACGACCAACGCCTACCACTCTTCGGTCCACCACAAATAAGAAGCCCCGTCCACCAATGGTGAACGGGGCTTTCGGTTCTTGAAAGTGCCTTACTCGGCAGCGGCCTCCTTGGGGGCTTCGTCCTTCGTAGCGATGTGCTTGGCAAAACGCTTCTTGAACTTGTCGACGCGGCCTGCCGTGTCCACCAACATCATCTTACCGGTGTAGAATGGGTGGCTGGTGTGGCTGATATCGATCTTCACGAGCGGGTACTCGTTGCCATCTGTGAATTTGATGGTGTCCTTGGTAGCAGTGCAGCTTTTGGCGAGGAACATGGTGTCGTTGCTCATGTCCTTGAACACTACAAGGCGGAAATTCTCTGGGTGGATACCGGGCTTCATGGTCTTCGTTGTTTTCGTTGTCGCCGCCACCTCGATCTGGTCGGGGATGTCTGCGAACGGGCGGCAATTGTATCCGGATAAGCGGAACGCGCAAGACGCACGGTTGAACGTGCGGCGACAACCCCGCCCGCCGCTTGCGAAAGTCGCGTTGCCGACGCGATCCCCATCTGAGCACGCTACCAACGGTGGGTTTCGTCAGCTTTAACACCAAACGCAATGATCGGGGCTTAAGCTGCGTCTTAAGCCGCGCAACGGCCATCTTTGCCCGCCTTGAAAACAGCCCGGTTCCTCATCCTTCTTGTCGTCGTGGTCCTGCTGGCGCTGCCGGCCTGTCGCAAGGACGCCCAGTTCACCGAAGACCGTGTTGAACTGGTGTTCAGCCAAGACACCATCCTGTACGACACCATCTTCACCACCGTCGGTTCGGTAACGAAACGATTCACGGCACGCAACCCGAACGACAATGCGGTGCGCGTGGATATCACGCTTCAAGGCGGCAGCCCCTCCCCCTTCCGTATCAATGTGGACGGGGCTTCCGGCCTGAGCTTCACCGACGTGGAGATCCTTGGTGGTGACAGCATCTACATCTTCGTGGAAGCCACGTTGGATGCCAACAATGCCAACAATCCGTTCATCATCGAGGATCACATCCTATTCAATACCAACGGTGCGGAGCAGGATGTGCTGTTGCTGGCTTGGGGGCAGGATGCCCATTTCCACTACCCTGACCAATTCATCCAAGGCTTCCCTGCATTCAGCTACATCGTGGGAGGCTTCGATGGCGGTGGCAACCAGATCTGCGGTGAGATTGAAGTTTGGACCAACGATAAGCCGCATGTGATCTACGGCTATGCGGTGGTTGATTCGTGCAACAAGCTGGAGATCCAACCCGGTGTGAAGGTGTACTTCCACGGTGGCGGTGGCCTATGGGTATACCGTGGAGGCTGGATCGAGGCCTTGGGCAGCACAAGCGAGCCCATCATCTTCGAAGGCGACCGATTGGAAAGCCTGTATGACAACCTGCCCGGGCAGTGGGATCGGATCTGGATCAACGAGGGTTTTGAGGCCAACGAAGACAACAAGTTCCAGGACGTCGTGATCCGCAATAGCCTAATTGGCATCCAGTGCGAGACATGGCCGCTTTCCATGAACGAGCCCACCACGATCAACAAACTCGTGCTGAACAACGTGAAGATCCTGAACTGCTCCGCTGCCGGGATCCTCAGCCGCAACTACCGCATCACGGCCAATAACCTGCTCGTTGGCGATGCCGGCCAATACAGCGTGGCCCTTACCGGAGGAGGGCAGTATGAACTGAACCATGTGACCGTGGGGAACTTCTGGGATTGGGAGATCCGCAACACACCGGCATTCATTGTCACCAACTATTTCCAGGACATTACTGGTACGCTTCAGGTGCGAGATATCAGTACCAGCCTGATCCGGAACAGCATCATCCATGGCAGCAACACGAACGAGTTCGAGTTGGATCTCGATGCTCTTTCGCACGGACCAGAATGTCAGTGATCCCAACATCTTCAATACCGGCATAAGTGTGAACCAAGATCCGGCATTCGTCAATGGAAGCGGTGACGACTACCATTTGACGGAAAATTCCTTCGCTCGCAACAAGGGCTTGCCGAGTCCCGACCCCGTCACCTTCACTGATCTTGATGGTGACTCCAGGCCGTGCTTCAGCGAATTTCCCATCGGACAGGATCTCGGCTGCTACGAATACTGTCCCTGACTACTCCGGGTGATCGCGCCCGAACGCCTGCCGCGCCATCCGGATCTGCTCGTCCTCGGCGGCAAAGACCCTCTTCAGACTATCGCTCACTTCCTTGGTCTCGAGCAGCTTCATATCAGGCTGTCCGGCTTCGATCCAGGCGCTGTACCAAAAGCTGCCGACCATGATGATGCTTTGGTTCATGCGCCGTTCTACCATACCGCCCATCTCGGCTTCGTAGGCCGCAGTGAACTCACGTGAATAGGTGCGCGCCGCGCCTTGTCCACGGTCCTCGAACGTGTAGCGGCGGTCATCCGGCCATTCCTGACTAAGGCGTTTCTCGATATCGAGCACTGAATCAACGGCTGCGTGGCTGGCGATCACCGCTTCCCAAGCTGCGGTCAGCGGGTCGTCGATGTAGCGCGCCCGACCTGTGAAGTGATCGTAGCTCTCGGCGCTCAGCTCAGGAATACGGCTCTCCCAGAAAGCATGGATACCATGCTGGCCGGTCAACTGGCCATTGTAGTTCTCAGTGGTGTGCAACGGCACGTGCGCGTCGGCGATGTAATGGCCCATATCGGCAGCGTTGCTCAGGATGCGGTCCACATCACCCCGTTGGAAGGCTTCGACAAGTCGAGCGTGCATGAGGCGGATATGCCACGGCACGATACCGTATGCGTTCAGGGTGTCCTCCGAGAATTTGGCGACGGCGTCCGCCCACTTGCGCGGCACCACAGTGAACGGATCCGCGCCATCGTGGGCATAGTGATCGATATCGATGTAGTGCCGGGGCGCCTCGCCGACCACAGCATAGCGACGCCGATCGGGATCAACTGCGTGATCACTGACGAAATCGATGTGCTTCTTGAAGAACGGGAACAGTTCAGGGGGCAACGTGAAGCAAGCCATACGGTTGATCCGCTTGTGGCCATAAAAGCCCCATGCTTGCGCCTCGTCGTTCGGAAGGAACGGCCAAACCATCACCCCAATGGCAACGATGATCAGTACCCTATGGATCGGCTTGCCCACTAGGCTTTGGGAACTTCAACTTCCATGGGCACCAGCACACCATCCCGGAGGATGGGGATGATGCTGCTCTGGTCGGGGGTCAGGCAGTACTTCACATCCTCGTTCAACTTCAACTTCTCAATGCGTCTCCGGCGCGGGGCAGCCTTCAGTATGCTCATGAAATTGTCGCGCGCCGCCATGAAGAGGTACTTGGCGGCAATACTCGAATCCTCCTCCAAACCGAACTTCCCGCTTTCGAGCAATTTGTCCATCACCGCCCCTGCGAATACGGAATCCTCCAGATTGAATTTGTCCTTCCAACCGCTGCACAGCAACAGAACGTTCTCGTTCTGCGTGATCAGCCAGTTGCTCAACGCCGTCATATTCAAGAAGGACCCGATGACCAACTGCTTGGCACCTTGCGCGAGATTGATGGCGCGCGTACCGTTGGTCGTGGTCATTACGATCGTCTTGCCTTCGATATCCGCTTGTGCAAAGGCGATGGGCGAGTTGCCGAAGGGGAATCCTTCCACCACTTCACCATCGCGCTCGGCCGCGGCGATGTAGCCGCTACGACCGATGTACTGACGTGCCTCCTCAATGGTCCCCACCGGGATGATCTTCTCGGCACCGTGCTCGAATGCCGTAACCATGGCACTGGTGGCGCGCAGGATATCGATCACCACAACAATGCCCATGTCCTGGGAATACAAGGGATACTGTCCGGGCTGGAAGCAAACTTCCACGCGGTATTTGTAATCCGGATTGCGGCTTGCTGGTTTCATCCTTGCTTCAAGAAAGGCAGCTTGACCACTCGGGCCTTCAACGCCTTACCCCGAACGTCGATGAAGATATCGCTTCCCTCCGTTGACAAGGCGGTGGGTACGTAACCCATGCCGATGGCCTTTTGGAGCGAGGGACTTTGCGTGCCGCTGGTCACCTTGCCGATCACTGCGCCCGCGGTGTCCACGATCGGGTGATCGTGACGCGGTATACCGCGATCCACCATTTCAAAGCCCACCAGTTTGCGGGTAACACCCGCCGCCTTCTGCGCCTTCAGGCGCTCGCCATCCACGAACTCCTTCGTGAATTTCGTGATCCACCCGAGCCCGGCTTCAATGGGCGATGTCGTGTCGTCAATGTCGTTCCCATAGAGGCAGAAGCCCATTTCCAACCGCAACGTGTCGCGGGAAGCGAGGCCTGCAGGTTTGATACCGTAAGCCGCACCGGCGGTGAAGACCGCTTCCCAGGCTTTCAACGCCAAGGGGTTGGGCACATACACCTCGAACCCACCCGCACCGGTATAGCCCGTGCTGCTGATCAGCACCAAGCCCACGCCCTTCATTTCGGCATACTGGGCGGTGTAGTACTCCATGAGCGATAGATCAACGGAGAACGACGGCTGAAGAGTTGCTAAGGCCTTTGGACCTTGCACGGCCAACAGGCTCATGTGATCACTGATGTTCTCCAACTTGGCGTCGAACGTATTGTGCTTGTTGATCCAGTCCCAGTCCTTCTGGATGTTGGATGCATTGACCACGAGCACATAGTGATGATCATCGCCGTGCTGCATACGGTACACCAACAGGTCATCGACGATACCACCATTGCCGTTGGGCAGGCAGCTGTACTGCACCTTGCCCAACGTGAGCTTGCTCGCATCATTGCTGGTCACCTTCTGGATCAGATCCAGCGCGCCGGGCCCGCGCACGATGAACTCGCCCATGTGGCTCACATCGAACACACCCACGCTGTTCCGCACGGCCAGGTGCTCGTCGTTCACACCCGTGTATTGCACCGGCATCATATAACCGGCGAAGGGCACCATTTTGGCGCCAAGGTTTTCGTGCACTTCGCGGAGCACAGTGCTCTTCAGTTCAGTCGTGGTATCCATTTTCTGGTTGGTATCAGGAGGCCTGGCCTCGAAGATGAGTTCGGAAAGTAAGTGCCTTCAGCGTTCGCCTCAGGGTTTCGGGTTGATAAGCGACGTGAACAGCTCCAAGTACTTGTTCCGCCATGCTTGAACACTGTAGTCGCGTTCAACGGTAAGGCGGGCTTCTGCACCCAAGCGGCGGCGAAGATCAGGATCCTCGATGAGCCGGGAGATCTTTTCCACCCATTCGTTCTTCGAGCTGGCCAGAAACCCGTTCACACCATCCTGTACGATGGTACTGTTCACCCCGATGTTATCGAGCACAACGGCCTTGCCCAACCCCATGTACTGCAATCCTTTGAAACCGCACTTCCCACGGCTCCATTCAGTATGCGGCAGCGGCATGATGCCGATGTCGATGGCATTCAGGTCCTCCACCTCCGTGCTGCTCTTCCAAAGCACATTCTCGACTTTCATTCCCGGATCGGCAAAGACACCGTCGCTGATAATGCGGAACCGCACCCTATCGCCATACTTCGTCTGTATCTCCCGTAACGCCGGTAAGGCCTGACGCATGTGGGCAACGCTCGTTTTGCTTCCTGTCCAGCCGATCACCACAGTTCTATCGTCCACTCGTGCCTTGGGTTGGTAGAGTTCCGCATCGATCACCGTAGGGAAGAGGGAAACTTGGCTATTGAATTTGGTGGCGTATGCCGCCAAGTAGGCGTTGCCGGCGATCACATGATCGGCCATGGCGATCAGTCCGGATGTCTTGGCGGGTTTCTTCAACCAGCGCAGGTAGCGATTGCCATCGCTTACATCCATCCGCCAAATAGCATCATCGAAATCGAAAACCAGTTTGGCACCGCTCCGCTTGAACGCCTTCTCGAAACGGGTGCTGCCGGTCATAAAGGCCTCGCGTTGCACGAAGACGATGTCGAAATCGCCGGCCCGCTTCACTTGGGCTTCGCGTCGCCGCCAGCTGCGCAGGAAGAAAAGTCCCTTATGCAGGAGCTTGCCCTTGCTGTAGAAGTACCGGTCGTCTTCCTCATCGATCAACCATGCGTACTCGGTTTCCCAACCATTCGCCCGCCAGTACGGGACGAACTGCTCAAATCGATAACGCTGGCTGGGAGATCGGTCCGGGCGGTGGGCTGCAACGAACAGGATCCGGGGCATTTGTGAGGGACTTGGAAAGCGCGCAAAGATGCTCTTCGATCAGAAAGCGCGTAGTGGGCCGCTGGCGATGCCCGATACATTCGCGCGTTCATCGCCAAGGCGCTGGAACATAAGTTCACTCTGAGCATGAGCCGCACCCTGCCCCGCTGGACGATCCTGGTGATCGACCTGTGCATGTGCGTCGTGGCCCTGCTTGCTGCCTATCAGCTCCGTTTCAACTTCGAAGTGCCGCCATGGGAGTACGCCCTGCTGTGGCCGGTGCTTCCCGTTTTCGTCTTGGTGCGACTTGTCTCGCTCTGGGTGGCACGCATCCACATGAGCCAGGTGAAGCACACGAGCACGGAGGATGCGAAACGCATCTTCCTGACGGTAATGGTCGGCTCGGCTGTATTCGGCCTGCTCAGTGCCGTGCGCTTCTTCGCCTTGGACGGCGTGTACTTCCTGCCGCGCACGGTGATCATCATCGACTTCATGGCCACCACCATGCTGCTCATCACCAGCCGCATCGCAATGAAGTTGCTCTACCTCCGGGCCAAAGGCAGCGGTAAGGATGAAGTCCGGGTGGTGCTCTACGGAGCGGGTGAGTCAGGGCTGATCACCAAACGCACATTGGAGCGCGATGGCAGCCGCAAGTACAAGGTTGAAGCCTTCGTTGATGACAACGCGAAGAAGGCCGGACAACGGCTGGAAGGTGTGCCCATAGCGTCCACGGCAACACTACCGGACTTGTTGGCCAATGGCGAGATCGACCAAGTGATCATAACAGTGCAACAGCCCGATGCGGAGAACCGCAGGCGCGTTGTGGAGATGTGCATGGCGGCGAAGACGCATGTGCTGAGCGTGCCCCCGGTGAGCAGTTGGATCAATGGGCAACTCAGCTCGGGCCAGATCCGGGAGGTACGCATCGAAGACCTGCTGGGCCGCGCGCCCATAGCGCTGGACGATGCCGAAGTGCGCGCCCGCTTTGCCGGTAAAAGTGTGCTGGTGACCGGGGCTGCGGGAAGCATTGGCAGCGAGATCGTACGCCAAGTGATCGCGCTAGGTGCCAGCCGCACGGTGCTCTTGGACAATGCCGAGAGCGCGCTGTACGATCTGGAGATGGAACTGAAAGGCAAAGGTCATTCAGCCTATGCTCCAGTGATCGGTGATGTGCGCGACCGCGAGGCCATGGAACGCCTGCTGACCGAGGCCCGGCCTGATGTGATCTTCCATGCTGCAGCATACAAGCATGTGCCGTTGATGGAAGCGCAGCCCGAGCAGGCCATTCGCACGAACCTTTTGGGCACCCGGAATATGGCTGAGTTGGCCGTTCAATTCAACGTATCCACGTTCGTGCTCATCAGCACCGACAAAGCGGTGAACCCGACCAGTGTAATGGGTGCAAGCAAGCGTGTTGCTGAAATGATGGTGCAGGGGATCGGGTCGGCAAGCGGTCTCAATGCGAGCGGAAGAACAAGTTTCATCACCACGCGGTTCGGGAATGTATTGGGCAGCAACGGCTCGGTGATCCCGTTGTTCCGCAGGCAGATCGCCGAAGGCGGCCCGGTAACGGTTACCGACCCCGAAGTCACACGCTTCTTCATGACCATTCCCGAAGCCTGCCGCTTGGTGCTGGAGGCCGCGACAATGGGCAAAGGCGGCGAGATCTACGTGTTCGACATGGGGCAACCGGTGCGCATCCTCGACTTGGCGGAGAAAATGATCCGCTTGAGCGGCAAGGAACCCGGGCGCGATATCGAAGTGGTATTCACCGGGCTTCGTCCTGGCGAGAAGCGCTTCGAAGAACTGCTGGCAACGCAGGAGAATACGCTACCAACGCACCATCCCCGCATCCTCATCGGTAAAACACGTGAAGTTGACCCGGCCGCAGTACAGCCGGTCGTTTCGGAATTGATCGGCGCAGCGAACGATGGCGATGGCGACCAGTGTGTGCGGCTGATGAAGCGGATCGTACCGGAATACAAGAGCGAACACAGCGCCCATGCCCGGTTCGACGCACCTTCGCCATCCGAAATACAAGGAGCATGACCAAGGACAAGAACCTGGAGATCGCGCGGCTTCAAAAGGAGATCAGCGCGTACATCGGTATGGGCGTCGACAGCCTCGTTTTCAACTTCGATGAGAAAGGACGCGGAACGAAGCTGCACTTGATCACGCTCAACCAACGGCACAACCAGAGCTTTCTGTTCCACGCCACGGAAGGCAGCGACAAGGTGAACGCCTTGGAAGCGATGCTCGAGTACGTGCGCACATACAAGGACGCCACCAGCAGCTATACCATCCAATGGAGCGTGCGCGGGGAGAACGTCCTCAACACGTCGTACTTCCGC
>CADECG010000082.1:14318-18121 GCA_902825795.1 uncultured Bacteroidota bacterium | reverse complement strand
TAATGTTGTGCTTCAGGACAACAGGATTGTCCGTGGTCAGCCATCCGCGATCTGCATGAGCGCGGATGAACACACACTTCATGGCCAACAACTTGTGCTGCACATATTCCCACGCCATACCCAATACAGGGTTCATCCGGTGCCTCCCGTTCAGTCCGTTGACGATCGTAATCAAGGGTTCAACGTGCGCAGGATCGCTGTGCTTACCAATTGCCCGAAGTGATTCGGTGACGTCGGGGTCCTGCAACATGAACGCGATCATCGCACGGAACCTTTCCGATCGCACGAGTAGGCTACCGATGAACGCAGCCAGATACTGGTGGTCTTCGGCGGTGAACTGACCCTGAGTGATACGCTTCAAGTTCGCATCGTACGGTGTTTCCACTTCACCGAACTTTTCTTCAAGGAACTTCAACATGTCAGAGGGCATGCCCGTCATGTCGAAGGCGTTCATTTCTGTGGTCAGGCTAGCGATGCTCTTCGGGTCTGCATACCTGCGTCCGATCTTCTGCATGTGGGCCTGCTGGGTCAGGTCGATCGTAGTGATCATGGACTGCGTCCCTTCTAGATGACCCCATTGGCGCAGGTACGTGGCTGACACCTTGTGCTGCATTTGCTTCATGGACATAACAGTTCTATTCCTGCGCTGCAAAGTTCCGCGCGTGGTGGTGTGTTAGCGTGAGCAGTTTTCCACAGAGTCTTCCACATGGCCACCAGTATTGACGGTCCTGATCGCGGACTGGCAAGTCTTGGCGACATCGTACAGTCTACTTTGGGGCCTTTCCATCCAGAAAATGCGACCGAAACACCTGGCTCTGATACTCGTCTTGTGCATCCAAGCCGTGCAGTGCACTTCGGCACAACAGGACGAGTTCCCTACTCTGCTTACCACCGAGAAGCACAGTGACCTTGTGCGGATCAAGGGGTCCCGTGTCTTTCTGCGAGTTCCTCACGGGTACCAAGAAATGGACGGAATTCCTCGACTTTCCAAAAGCGACAGCCAGTACCTCATGGTGATCGAATCGAAAGGCACGTCGTTCATGGATAAACGCTCCATGCTGAGCCGGGAGAACATGGAAGCGCAAGGTGCCAAGGTGGGTGTGCATCTGACCGTAGTGTTGAACGGCATGGAGGGCCTCTATTTCGAAGGCCCCTCGAAGAAACCGGGTGAGACCAAACTAGGGCTTGCCTTCGGTAATGATTCTACTTACATCATGGTGGTAGGTGTCTGCGAAACATCCGATGCCGTCGGTAAGAAGGAGCTGAATGCCATGATGCGCACCGTCTTCTACGATCCAACATTCCCGCTGGACCCATTCGAATTCACCAACTACGAGATCGATCCCGGTATCCTCGGATTCAAGTTCGCAACAAGCGTATCGAACATCATCGTATATAGTCCGGACGGCACCGTTAGTGATGATACAAAGGCCACCTATATGAGCACAATGTCAATGCCGGGCATGACCACTGACGAGGCTCGCGGCTTTGCTGAGGATATGCTTCGGCGCATGAAAAGGAAGGGGATCACCTTCGATCAGGAAACCGTGATGTACACAACTATCAATGGATACAATGCGCTGGTACACAGATCTGCGATCAGCCTTGACGATGCCCCAGGGGCCTACTACCAGGCCGTAGTCACCGACGGTAAAAGCACCGTTGTCCTTATGGCACAGGCATACGACCAGCAAAAAGACTGGATGGCGAAGCTCGATCGCACCGCAGCTTCCATCGTCCTGAAAACGAGCCGGCACTGAGCCCTGGACCTTTGCTACCCCCATGGTCGCAAGGGTTCCTCGCGCATATGGCGAGAGCCACGTGTGACCTTCGTCTAAGCACTCAAGCTCTCCCGACCTTCGCCCCATGCCTTCCCAGCACCCCATCCCATCCCCCATCCGCACGGCCATCGATTCGGCCCTAAGCCGTGCTGAGGAGCGGTATGATGTGAAGGTGCTGCTGGCCGTTGAGAGCGGAAGTCGCGCCTGGGGCTTTGCCAGTCCTGATAGCGATTGGGACGTGCGCTTCATCTACGTGCATCGCCCAGAGTGGTACCTCAGCATTGATGAGAAGCGTGACGTGATCGAGGAGATGCTGCCGATGGACATCGACCTGGCCGGGTGGGACCTGCGCAAGGCCCTGCGTCTGTTCCGCAAGAGCAACCCGCCTTTGCTGGAATGGTTGCGCAGCCCACTGAACTATCGCGAGCAATACACCACCGCCACCCAGCTGCGCACCTTGTGTGAGGCCTTCTTCAGTCCGGTATCGGTGATGCACCACTACCTGAGTATGGGCAAACGCAACCACGCACAATACCTGCAAGGCGAAGAGGTGCGACTGAAGAAGTATCTCTATGTGCTACGCCCCCTGCTGGCCTGCGATTGGATCACGGCCACCGGCACCATGGCGCCGATGGAGTTCCACCTGTTATTGGAACGGCTGCTGCCGAATGGCCCTGTGAGATCCGCAGTGGACCGACTGCTGCGAGACAAGATGAGCGGTGGTGAACTGGGCCGAGGCCCGCGCGTGGCCACCTTACATGAGTGGATCGATGCGCGGTTGGCGCACTATGCCGCACATCCACCAGAACCGCGCACGGCAACCGATGCCGACACGGCCAAGCTGGATGCGTTGTTGCGCCAGACGTTGCAGGAAGTTTGGGCTTAGCGCCCCGGCCACCCCCATAACGCAACCAGCCCCGGCTCCTCCGCATTGCTGCTTCGGTGCCGGGGCTGGCGTGTGCTGTGCGTTGCGGTTTACGCTGGGCGGCCCAGCACCACGTCGCTGGGCAGGCCTTCCTTGTCGATGCCCAAAGCCACGATGCGGAACCAATAACTCTGGTATGGCGTGAGGCCGGTGACGATGAAGCGCTGGCGGCTCACCTGCCCCGCGGTGATCCAGGTGGTGGCCCCTAAGGTGGGGTCGCTGGTGGCCTGCTCAATGCGGAACATGCGCGCGGCCAGGGTGAAGCTCCAACGCAACTTCACCTCACCGCTCACATCGGTGGCGCTGGCGCGCACGTTACTGGGTATGCCCACCTCCGTGTACTGCTCGGGTTGCTTGGCCAAGGGGAAGCCGCTGGTGGTGAGCAGCTCGGCGTTGCCGTCGCACTCGGCCCGCACATAGTCGGCCGTTACGCGCAGCACGTCCTGCACCTGCAGCACCACGGCCTTGCGGTGCTCGCGGTCGGTGCTGGTGCCATCGATGGCGGCGGTAATGGCCGATTGGAGCGCGGTGCTCAACGCGGTCATGTCCACAATGCTCACCGGTAGGTTGGGGAACAGCACGTTGCCGGTGAGCTTCGCGATGACGTGGTTCAAAAAGGCCAGCAGCGCTGGGGGCAGCATTCTGAAAAGTCCGATCTTGATGTTGGCTCTCATGGCAATTTGTTTTTGGGTTCGGCCGTGGACTATTCCGCGGCACGTTTTCCCAACGCAGCGTATTGGCGGGCCTTGTGCGGGATATCGCCGTTGGCGATACGGTATGGGAAACTCCCGTACGCTATCGGGAATTACCATGCGATAAGCGGGAACCCGGGGCGTGGTGGTGGACCACTACGACATGGGTGATGGACCACTACGACATAAGTGGTAAACCACTACGACATAAGTGATGGACCACTACGACATAAGTGGTGGACCACTACGACATAAGTGGTGAACCACTACGACATAAGTGATGGACCACTACGACATAAGTGATGGACCACTACGACATAAGTCGTGAACCACTACGACATAAGTGGTGAACCACTACGACATAAGTGGTGAACCACTACGACATAAGTGATGGACCACTACGAC
>CADECG010000082.1:0-14218 GCA_902825795.1 uncultured Bacteroidota bacterium | reverse complement strand
CACTACGACATAAGTGATGGACCACTACGACATAAGTGGTGAACCACTACGACATAAGTGATGGACCACTACGACATAAGTGGTGAACCACTACGACATGGGTGATGGAGCACCCAGTGCTGGGTGGTGAGGGACTTGGGGCTTGGTGCTTGTTGAATGAAGGTTCGGTGGTAGAGGTGTCAGAGGCTTGTGTTCCACCTTTTGCTTCGCCAAAAGGTGGAGCCAAAAGGCGCCCACGATCAAAGCCGCGATCCGGCTCGCACGGGCCCGCAGCACAAGGCCCCGAGCCGGACACGGCCGCGCTGATCGTGGACATCCCCGCGCGACGGCCTACCGACGGCAAGCGCACGATGGAACTAGTTGCCGAAGCAAGCGATTCGACTTCCGTGGATGAGCGATCGCGATGATGAAGAGTCTAAATTGGCGCGAATAACCATGGCCTGATCCAAGCCCAAGCGGAAGAAATGACCACAAAGAGAGTAGCTATCGCTCTTACCCTCAGCGTCGCCGCGTGTTGGGCGTTATCGCTTCCCATTGCGAAAGGTCCAGTTGCCCCTCTGCCCTCGTACGGGATCGCATGTGGTTTTGGGGAGGCGATGATACTGGACACTGCAACAGCTTGGGATCCACAGATCGGAGATGTTCTGATCGAGGATTGGGTTCCGGCAAGCCAGTGGGAGAAGTGAAGGCCGTTCGCTGGCTCTATAAGTTCATTTGGCCAAGTGAGGCCGACCTATATCCGTCCAACCGTTCAATGTTGGCTGGTGTGTCGATCGTGGCGATGATCGTGACCATCATAGCCCTGTACGGATCCTGCTGACCGATCTGGATCTCGCCTAACGGAGTGCTTGATCTGGTCTTGACACTTCCGCGCCGATCAGGGCCTCAGTGGGGCACGGTCGGTCCTGCGGCGGAAACGGTGCAATGTCCGGTTAAGTGCTGCGTTGTCGACCTTTTGGGGAGCAGTTGATCCATCAACAACACCCGCCATGACCCGCACGGAAATGGGACATCGGATCCGCCTGATACGGCTGGCCTTGCGGCTTACGCAGCGGCAGATGGCCGCGTACATCGACGCCCGTCAGTCGAAGATCTGCGACATTGAGAAGGGCAAGCAGTGGCCGGTGTTCGAGGACATTGGCCGGTTGGCCCTGGCGCTGCACTTCAGCTTGGATGTGCTGAACGCACCGGGCGATTTCGACCTGAAGGCGTGCTTGCACCCTCGGTGATGGGAGGAAGAGGGTTGAGCGCGGTGGGCGGACCGTTCAGTGTCGGTGACGCCGGTTTTGAATTTCATGTTCCTTCAGATCAAGGCACGCCACCACGATCATTTCACACCTTCATTATCCCAGGGTCCTGCCTGATGTCGAACGCACGCACGATCTGCGGACCAGTCGGGAGGTGGCGACTTGCGTTGGCAATGCGCTTTCAAGGACAAGTGCGATCTTGACGCAGCAAAGCGTGGCTCATCCGCTAACGGATGGTTGCGCAGAGCATACGGGCCGGGATCATGGAAGTCACCATCGTTTGCAAACGCACCAACCACCTGAACCACTCGGAGATCGTGTACAAGGGGCGCTATATCGAGCAGCGCATGCGCGGCAATCCGCATTTCCCCGATGCGGGTCCGTTGCTCGATGACCTGCACGCGAGAACGGATGCCCTGGCGGCGGCGAACGTTGCCTGTTGGGGGGGCGGTAAGCTGGTCACCGCGCGCAGAAACTTCTGCCGACTGGAGTTGGAGAACCAATTCAACGTGTTGGTGGGCCATGTGCACACGGTGAGCGGTGGCCAACCTGCTGTGGCCGCAACCAGCGGGTTCCCGTTGCGCAAGCCGGCCAAGCGCATCGGCAAGCTGCCAGCGCCACAGCGGCTCAGCGCCAAGCGCACCCTGCACAGCGGCCAGGTGTTACTGGGCTGGAAACGGATGCCCGGCGCGCGCGAGTTCTTCGTGTACATGAACCCCGACGGGCCTTCCAACCGCGAAGCCTGGAAGCACGTTGGCCGCACGAAGGCGTCGAAATTCCTTGTGGTGGACCTGGAGCCGGGCAAGATCGTGTGGTTCCAAGTGTGCGCCGTGAACGCGGCCGGATGGGGCCCGATGAGCGTGCCGGTGAGTTGGATAACAAGGTGAGCACAATGGTTGCGCCTTTGTACGCAACTGAGAATTGGCTTCAACCCAGGCGCTGCTGATCACTCCTCAGCTTGAGGCTCCGCATCCATGGACATCAGCGGCTCGCTGATCCGCGTGCCTTGTTTGTCGCGGATCACCCACGCTTCGGTGTCCAAGCGGCCGTTCAACCGCAGGACGATGAAGGGAAGCTTCTTCTCCTTCTCCATCATGCGCATGACGTCCGATGCCCGGTGAGACCTGAGCATCACATCCACATCATCGGCCGTCGCATCGATCAGGTCAGGTTCCACTGATGTGGTGGCGAACCACATGGTGAGCGGGCCATCAGCACCGTCCATGAGCGCCGGGCGCCCATTGTCCTTGTGCACCACCAGGTACAGTTCCGCATCCCCCTTGTTCAGTTCGTCCAACACCAACCGCCCGATGCTCTCGGTGCGGAAATAGGCGTAGCGTTCCAGTAGGGCCAGGAGCGGCTTGCTTGCTTCCGGCGTATGCAGGTTTTGAATGTCCATGGCGATAGGTTGTTCGTTTCCCGAAAGCGATGTTACTAAAGTGCGCAAGAACACGTCCGCACTACCACCCACCTCCACCGGAGCCTCCGCTCTTACCGGGTAGTGTTGGAGAATGGTGTGGCGTGGTTGCGGTATTCGCCGCGGGCAGGCCAGGACGGAGATCCGGGGGACATGACCACGACCAGTACGACAACCTTTTCCATTGTGGTTCGTCGTAGCATCATCCTCTCCATCATGCCGCGTTCCTCCACCCCGCTCCTATCCCCGATCGCATTTGCCCTGCTGCTGGTTGCACCCGCGCAGGCCCAGACCTACCAGCTTCTGATCGGTGGCACCGACATGGATGGGGCCATGGCCACCACACGTACCGCCGATGGTGGCTATGCCATGGCAGGCTTCACACGCAGTTTCGGTCTGCCGGGCGAAGAGGCATACCTGGTGAAGACCAATGCCATGGGCAACGTTGTGTGGTCGCGGGTGTACAGCGCAGCCGGCGACGATCGTTTCATGGGCATCGCCCCCGCGAGCGATGGCGGTATGCTGCTTTGCGGCTCCACCACCAGCTTCAGCAATACCGATTTCCTGTTGATCCGCACCGACGCCAACGGCGATACCCTTTGGTGCCGCACGGTGGGCGATGCGGCGAACAACACCGCGTACGCTGCCGTGCAGGCGGACGATGGTGGTTTCCTCGTGTGCGGCGCCAGCGCCGCCATCGCGGGCAACGGCTCCGACCTGTACCTGCTGCGCACCGACGCCAGCGGCGATACGCTCTGGACACGGTGCTTCGGTGGCATGTACGGCGACTGGGCCAACGCCGTGCGAAAGACCCCCGATGGCGAGTACCTCATCGCGGGTAGCACCAGCACCTTCGGCGAAGGACAGGAGGACTGCTACCTGTTGAAGGTGGATGACAACGGCACCCTGCTCTTCTCGCGCACCTACGGCGGACCCGTCATGGATCAGGCCTGGGCGTTGGCGCTCACCGCCGATGGCGGCTGCATCCTAGCGGGCTCCACCTACAGCTTCGGCATCCCCACGCGCGGCGTATACCTGGTGCGCACCGATGCCGTGGGCGATACGCTGTGGACGGGCGTGTACTACGACGACAACGTGATCTTCGGCGGTTGGGGCTATGCCGTGGCCGAGTGCACCGATGGCGGCTTCGTGGTGGGCGGCGAGTCGGTGGACCTGAAGGTGGACCTGAACGGCGAATTCGTGTGGTCGAACACCCTGCTCACCAGCACCACTCCGGTACACACGTTCTGCGAAGCCCAGCCCGACGGCGGGGTGCTCTTCACCGGTTATGGCGGCTACGTCGTGGGGGGCCTTGGCTGGTCGGATATGCACATGGTGCGCACCGATGCTACCGGATGGAGCGGCTGCAACCAGATGCCCATCCCGCTGGGGTCGGCGCATACGCCAACGGTGGTGAGCAGCCCGGCCACCGCGCAATCCATTTGTGCCATGACGGTAGCTCCTGCCCCATTCACCGTGGTAACAGGCGCCAACACGGCCGTGCTCTGTCTGGCCTTGGGCACCGATGGCGCCGAGGCGGAGGAAAGTCTCATTGCGGCACCCAACCCCAGCGACGGTGTGTTCATACTGCGCTACACCCACGGTGCGGCGCACGCGGTGGAAGTGCATGACGCGCTCGGGGCATCCGTGCTGCGAACAGTGGTACCGGCATCCGGCCAGCTACAGCTGGATCTACGTCAAATGCCTGTAGGCCTTTACGTGGTTACAGCGAACGATGGGCAACGCACCCTACACACGCGCGTGATCATCGAGCGGTAGCGGGGCGTTGCGAACGCCGGAACGAGGTAGGCCGTTGCGCCCCGCGCTCGTCGGCTTCCAGTGCAATGGTGGCGCTCAAGGCCGCAGGTTGTGTCTATCGAGTGCCGTATCTTGCAGCCAATGGAACGCACCGTGCGCATCGTGCCGCTGAAGTCGCGCGCAACCGACCGGGCTTACTGGCAGCGCCAGCCGGTGGAAGCGCGTTTGGCCGCGATCGAGTTCCTTCGTCAACAGTTCATGGGTCCTACACATGCTGAGCAAAGACTTCAAAGAGTTTGTCGCGTTGCTCAAAAAGCATGAGGCTGAGTACATGATCGTCGGCGGTTATGCCGTGGGCGTTCACGGCTACCCGCGCTACACGGGCGATCTCGACATCTGGCTGAACCCCAACGTACCGAACGCAGAGCGTGTGCTGCGGGCCATCGCCGATTTCGGATTCGGCTCCTTCAACCTCACGGTGGCCGACCTTACCAAGGAAGACAACGTCATCCAGTTCGGCCAGCCGCCCTTGCGGATCGACCTGCTTACCGCCATCGATGGCGTCACCTTCGACGCCTGCTATGCCAACCGAAAGGAGGTGACCTTCGATGGGCTTTCCATGAACTTCATCGGATATCATGATCTGGTGATCAACAAAAAAGCCACGGGCCGCCATCGTGATCTGGACGACGTGGAGAACATGCAGCCCGAATGATGGTTGGTGTTGTCAGTTCAGCCAGGGCGCGGGGGGACCGTGGCGTTGACCAGGAACTAGCCGCCCGCACCGTCAACTTCCGCTTGCTCCTTTCCTGAACCGTTCTGTGCGACGACCCCCGTTGGGGAGCAAATGAACGCACGCATGAAGCGCATGCCATAGAGCATGGCAATGCCGCCGAAGAACAACGCGATGGCCAGCATCCCGAGCGCCATCGCTGTCCAGCATGGCGGTGTGGATGATGCCTCCGGGAAGTTCTCGTAGTAGAAGACCAACTTCACCGGTACGCAGATCATCAGCACCACCCGGAACGTCAGCACGGCCCAGCGCGCGCGCAGCACCATGACAAAGGCGGCCAGCAGGAGCAGCAGATGCAACACTTCAGTGACCGCCACCCTGAGCCAGCCGGGTACACCGCCGACGAACACGAAGTCGCTCGGGTCGTGCCGTAGAATGAAGTCCCCTAGCCATCTGGCTTGATCCAGGCTGTAAGCGTGCATCCAGATGACCAAGCCGATCACCGCCGCGTGCACCACCTTTGCCGCGGTGTGCTGCCCCTTGTCCCGTGCGTAATTGCGGAAGAGGAAAATGGCGGCTAGTGCCCAGAGCACGCATGTGAGGAGCATGGCGAGCAAGGTAGAAGCCTACGAACGCATTCTTGGCCATCACGGAAGCTCGACCAGTCGGAGGTGTAATTGGGCGTGCCTGTGGCAAGGCATTGGGTCGTGCATATGGCACTGGCACTCATAGAGCGGTCAAGTGGGTCTTTGCCTAGCCCATCTCACGACGTCCGCAGCAACCGTAGCATAAGCCTCCACGCCACGAGGTCGGAGACCTTTTCGGGATACACGTTCCGCGACGTCTCCCAGTCGTAGAATTTCCGCAGCGCTTCCAGGAATTCCATCTCGTTGGAAAATACCACCGTGTCGGGATAGTCGCCTTGATCGATGCGCACGAAACCGGACCCGTTCCACCTGATGTTCGTGTCGCCCTCCTTGTTCGACGTGGTGAAACGTGCCCCGCGTTTCATCGCTGCGACGATGGTTCGTTGCAGCGCGGGCACGGTATCGAGATGCGCTTCGGCGTTCAACGACGCGGCGCAGATCTCCTGGTAACGCGCGGACGGACCCGCATCAGTGGCGGGCGGATCAGCGGGCATGAGATCGCGCGTCCAGTGTTCGAACCAACTGCCCGCCGTCTTGCGGTAATAGTCGTGATGCGTCTGCGCCGCATCGGCCCACGAGGTCTCCACACGCAGCGAGTAGCAATGAGTGAGCGGCATCGCCGCTTCGAAACGCAGCACAAAGTCATAGCGCGCGCCGACCACATTGGCGTTGGCGGTCATGGTGAGGCGGTCGTTCTGCATGGAGGCGACGAACAGCGTCATGAGATGCCGCTCCAGCGCGAACTGGATCTCGTGCGGCGGACGTTGATCGCGGAAGTGCAGCAGGCGCTTCGCGCTGGTGGCGGTTTCCACGATCGCGAGTGCGCCTTTCGGGATGCTGGCGGGTTGCGCCTTCTCCACCGCAACGCGATCCTGCATCATCGACCGGACGACCTCCGGACCCGAGCCTGCTTCCCGCTGGGCCAACTGTTCCAACACATCCGGCTTCGGCTCCATCGCTTTGCGGATGGCGTCCATGTCCGGCTCTGGTTCGGGCGGCAACGGAGGTTCGAGCACGAAGAAGTGCCGCTGTTCGGTAGTGAACTCGCCTGCGTAGGACGTGTTGTTGCGCGCATAGAAGCTCACCTCGCCGTGCGATCGCCGGCGTTCTGTTGCGACCGCCTTGGCCAGCTTCACCGAGGCGCCGCAGGGCGCAGCGGGAAACCCGTTCTCAATGGCGACGATGGTGTTGCCGGCTTCGAGCTCGGCTTCAACGAGTTCGCGCAACGGCTCGGGGAACTCCGCGATCTGTTTGCGGAAGTGATCAGTGGTCGTCATCGGCCCGTCCGTGGATCCGCTATTCAACTTCCATCTTCTCTTTATACCACCCTTGCAGTTCGGAGAAGTTGACGCCAGTCCCGGCGAACTTCTCAGGGAGCACGCGGAACAGCTCATCGCCAAAACGCCGCGTACGCTTCAGGTGCTCCGACGTCGTGAAGTTGGGCGGGGGTGCACTGTTCACCCAACGCCCCAGGGCGTTGAGCGCGGGACGGGCGAAGCGGGCTTTTTCGGCGGGGGTCAGCTCAGCATCGCGCAAGAACGCCAGCGCAGGTTCCGCAAAGCCGGAATCCAGCATGACGGCCATTCGATCCACGAATTCCGGATCCGAACGCAGTCGCGCCGTGGCAGCTTCGCACACGGCCGGTTTCTCATCACGGTCCGCACTCCAAAGCAGCTTGTCGAAGTCGTTCTCCGGATCGAGCTGTGCGATCTGCGCGAGCTCCTCTTCGGAGGCTGGTAACATCCTGATGACCCGCATAGCGATGCCGGACAGACCAGGAACGCCGTTAGTGGCGATCCACTGCCCGGAGAAGATCAGGCTGCCCACGAGGCTCAAGGCGGTGAACCACGCCCATGGCCGGAGCAACCATTGCACGGACACTCCAGGCACGAGCTTCTGGTTCAAGCTCACGACCACCAGCAGCACGGTGGAGAACAGGATGAGGTAGAGGAACGGACTGTAGAGGCCGCGCGGCGTGAAGCCGGGGCGGAGGTACAGGCCGATGAACAGGTAGGAAGCCGTCGCCAGTGCGAACGCAGCAGCTACAGTGAGCATGTAGAGTTTGGGGCGGCTCAGCCGGATCCAGTCGAAGCCGCCGCTGGCGGTCATGCACAGCAGCGCAACCATCATCAGCACCCAAATGGGCGCCAAGATGTACAGCGCGGGTGTCACCCATTGGTCGCTGCTCGTCTCCTTGCGCGCCCACTCCCACAGGAACGGTTGCAGCCGCAGCAGGAAAAGGAGAACAGCGAGACCGGCGCTGAGGCTGCCGATGATCTGTTGGGAGGTGGACGGATGCATGTTCACGGTTTCAAAAGAGCGTAGAGCAGGATGATCCCGAAGATGATCGTCGGTGCGATGGCCGCAACGGACGCCCAGCCTGATTGACCCGCGCGGATCAATAGGATGCCGACCACCACGCCAGCCACACCGATCAGGGCGATCACGACCATCCAGATCTTGATCGCGCGGAGCTGCTCGGGCGTGGAGTTCGCGCCCCCGGCCATACAGAACACGAGCGCCATCAGTGTGGCCAGCACGGTGCAGGCCATGGCGAGGATGGGGAGCAGGAGTTTCATGTCGTGTGCAGTTGGAGCGTAAGGTCAGGATCTGTTTTCGGTGGGGTCGTAGCCGAATTCGCGGGTAAGTGCGGCCCGGAACTGGTCGCGTTCGTAGGAGAGCGCTTCGCCTTCGCCGCCACTGGTGGCCCAGCCCGCGTAGGTCGCCATCCAATCCACCGCAAGCTTGAAGGCAGCGATGGCGCGGGGTTCGTTGCCCGCCCGTTGGAACGCGCGCATGCGCTGCGCATATAGCTCGGCGATGGACGCCGCTACGCCGATGTGGTCGATCTTCTTTCGCATGGCTTCTTCCATCGCCGTCAACCGGTCAGGGCCGTCCATGGATTGCGCCATGTCGGCGAGCGCCGCTGATCCATTCTCCTGCGGAGGCACGATCATCGTGCGCGGTCGCTGATCATGGAACGTAGGCATCACGCGCGGTGTGGTTACATCCTCTCCCACTTCAAAATACGCGTGCATATGACCGTTGCGCGGCCCGCTTTCCGCCTTCATCGGAAACACCAATTCCACCTTCCCGGAAGTACGTTCGATCACGATGTGGATCTCCATCCGCAGTTGATCCCAAGAAAGCCCACGAATAACACCGCTCTCACCCGCTCGCATGGTGATGCCCGCCCCGTCCGTAAAGTCGCGGAGTACGGTCACGCGATGATCAACGCGGAGGTTGTCGATGGTCATGCTCATACGGTCGGGGTATCAAAGCGCGAACCCTTCGGCGTTTCCAGCGTGAAGGATCGCAACAGCGCGAACCATGCATCGCGCACGGAGTCGGCGAGCAGTTCCGGCGCGGTGAACGTGAGGTTCACCAGTCGTCCACCGTCTTCGAGGAATGCGAACCGCACCACCATCGTGCCGAGGTCGGACGGCTGCACGGCTTCGCCAACAACGGCAGCTACGCCGGCCACGACATCGTTGCCCACGGCGCGCGGCTGCAGCTGGTTGTGGTTCAGGAGAAACGTCGCCCAGTCGTGCAAGGTGCCATCCTCGTACGCCGGCCGAGCGGCGAAGGCGAAGACGATCGCTGCGTACGGCGCGGTAACGATGGCGAGCGACACCAACTGGGTGGGATCGGAAAAGTCCGCGTCCTCGTTCGGCAGATCGTGACTGATCCAGTCTGCAGGCAGCTGCGCGGTGAAGCCGAGTTCAGCGATGCGGGCGGGAAAGGTGCGCGTGGAAAGATCAAGGGAAGTGCTTGCCATTGCTGAAGAAATGTCGGGGAGGGATCCTTATAGGGCCGAGATGTTGATGGGCTTTCGGCTGGTCAAGATCGGATAAAGTCTCCTTCGCAAGACACACAGAGGCCTCCAGTATCCGCACTGTAACAACCATCACCCTTCACCGTCTTACCCTTGTCCATGCGATCCCCATCCCTTCTTCCACTTTCTGTTCTCGCACTGCTCCTGTGCGCGAGCTGCGCACCCTCCACGCCGAAGTCCGAAAAGCCCGAGGTCTTGTTGGTAGGTGTGCTGCACCAGATCCCCGACAGCCTTGCCTGCAACTGGAAGAGCGCCTATGATAAGGTGCTTCGCTACGCACCGGATGCCATCGCCGTGGAGCACTCAGCGCCTGCCGACACGCTGAGCATGGCGCACTACTTCGGCGCGGACTACGCCACCTACCGAGACTCGGTGATGGTAGCGTGGGAAGGCCGCGTGCTCTCTCTGGAGGAACTGAACGCGTTGCGGGATGCGCCACTGACCGGTGCGGACAGCACAGCGCGCTGGCTGCATCAGTGGCACTATGCTGCGCTGGCATTGGACGTTGGGAACCGCGACCAAGCCAGCTACAACTTGCGGAACGCTGACGTGAACGCCCTCGTCGATACCAGCACCGCCTTCGGTCGCGCGTTCGTGAAGAAGCATGCTCGGCTCTTGGTCGGGATGCGCAACACCGAGTTCGGGAACTTGGTGCATCCGCTGGCCGCCGCGCTGGGCATAGAACACTTGCATCCCACGGACGAGCGGCGGTACAACGCGGTGCAGAGCCTTGCGTACCAAGCCTTCGCGGAGAAGTTGGACAGTGCTCAACAACGCACGTTGGAGGGCGCGTGGGCGGCATCCAACGCGGCCGAGGCGGAGGCCATCGAGCGGTGCGAGGTGCTCGGCCTGGTGAACACGCATGCCTGGATCGCGCATTCGGACAGCATGCAGACCAAGGTACTGGGCTCCTGGGGCGATGTGGACTTCGCCGCCTTCGTGCAGGCGTGGGAATCGCGCAACACGTCCATCGCCGATCGCATCATCGCCGCAGCGGAAAAGGAACAGGCGCAACGCATCGCCGTGTTCTACGGCAACATGCACGTAGCCCCGATGAAGCGCGCGCTGGAAGCGAAGGGCTACCGCGTGAAGGTGTTGGAGGACCTGGAGTGAGCGGGGCCTTCTTGAAGCGAAAGCGTGTTGCATCCCGGAGGGCCGCCTGCCCGGCACTGGACCGGGCCGGTGGGCCTGAAGCCGAAGACCGTGTACGAGCTGGTGCCGGAGTTCTTCCGAAGCGTAGAGAGTCAGTACATGAACGCAGCGCTCACTACCTTGAGGAGCGCCTCATACGCTTCGATAGGCGCGCCTTACGAATGCTACGGTCTGTCCCGATCTGCGCACCGGGTCCCGGGCTGGGCTCACCCCTGATCCATCACCTGCCGGAAGTCACGGTGATCGAAACAGCCCTTCAACGCAGATAGCGTTCCGCTTCGATCACCTCCCAGTCCGGATCGGCACGCAGCATTTGTTCAATGATCGGGCGGTGGCCGTTGCCCACAATGACGAGGACGCGCTGGTCGGTATCCCGCGTGGAGCGGCAGATGTTCGCGTACATCCGGATGTTGCGCAGGTACCATTGGCCGATGAACTCCGCACCGGCATCGTCACCGAGCGGGCCAAGTCGCGCAGCGGCGAACACACTGTTCACCGCCAACGCCGTTCGGGTCCCCTCCTCTGAGTTCAGTTGCCGCAACGCCTCGGTGATGCGCTGATGCATGTGCAGCGAGTCCTGCTCCATCACCAGTTGCACCACACTGTCCATGTAGGCCTCGAACCATGCGGTCCTACCGCTCTTTCCGGCTGCGTAGTTGAGCGTATCGTACAAGAAGAGCCCACTGGCATCGATGCACTGCGGAGGGCCGGTATCGAAGCGCCGTGCCTGGCGGAACCCGATCTGGTACACCTCGTTCGCCCGCAGTTTGAAGCGATCGGCCAGGTATTCGGCATACGCACTGTCCACGAACGGTTGATCCTCGACCACCTTCCATTCCACCATGATCCGATCCGGTGCAAAGCCGGCCAGCTTGTCGTTCAATTCCTGGATCTCGGCTTGCCGCTGGGTGCCCAAGATGTCCATCTCACCGTGCTTGATGGCGTCTTGGTTCGACGCGAAATGAAAGGTGCCGAGCACGATGATCTGCTTGCGCGCACCCTGTTGTGCGATGGCGGAAGCCTGTCCCAGACTAGGACCCGGAGTAGCGACCACGGCAAGCGCAGCCAAGAGCGGAAGGCGGAGGAAATGGATCATTGCGTAAAGTTGGAATTGGATGCATGCCTGTTCGTGGACACGCTTTTTCAGGGTCATGTGATGTGACGGAAGCAGGCCGATTGATGGCGTCCATACCATGGAACTGATCGATGGTGAGCGATGAGCAGATCGACGCCAAATAGCTGTCGGCGCGAACATGAGGTCCACCTGTCGTCCGCCGTCTTCGAGGAAAGAGACCCTACCGTTCCGTGACTTCGAAATCGCTCGCCTCGGCCACGTGTAGGATTTTCTGGAAGCCGATGGGGCTTGGTGTTGGTGGATATCCATGGGGGAGCGGACATCCTTAACAGATACCTAATCCGCATGGACACCCGGCATTCATTGCTCACCGTCATGTATCCTTGAAAAGATGAAGCGGATGGGACGGTTGGACCTGGGGATCACCTTGGCCTTGGGTGCTTTGTTCCTGGCCGGTGTGGTGGCGTGGGGTACGGTCCTGCGCCGTGAACGCACCGACCTTATTGACCACGCGAAGCTGCGCCTGGACAGCGTTGCGGCCCAAGTGCGGGACGATGCGCGTTGTGTGGAACTCTTTGCTGAACGCTCCCTTCCCGGTGGGTCCGAATTCTACTTGATCGCTCCGCCGAGCAGTGCGGGAACGATCGGCGATACCCTTACGCAGTATCGTGTACACACCGCCGGTCCGGACACTTTGCTGCAACGCAGCCGGTTTCCTGTGGAGGTCCCGGCGTCCATGCGGATCCATGTGCGCCTCAACTTCCTGCTGCCCATGGAAGTCAGCCAGAGCGATACCGGCAACACGGAGGCACAGGGCGTGTTCGCGGACCGCGGTCTGCTAAGTGCCGAGGTGGCCGGGCGACGGATGGAGTTGGTGGACAAGGCGCGCTTCACCCGATCGCTTCGAGAGACATTTTCGCAAAAGGGTGACGCAGGTTTTGTGGCGCTGATCATGGACACCCTTTCGAAGGATACCCTCTTCCGAACGCAAGGGGTCCTGCTCGCGGATGATGCACCATCGGTGCGCTCCTCGGCCATTGTGCAAGCCAACTTGGCGCCATGGGTCGCGGTGCTGTACCTGCCCAGCGCTAATGCGGCAGCACTGCGGGAAACGCTTCCCTACCTGTGGATCTTCCTGGGCCTGTTCGGGGTGTTGGTGTTCACCCTATGGAGGAGCCGGCGCGCGTGGGCCCAGGAGCGGCGGTTGGCGCAGATGCAACTGGACCTCGTGAGCAACATCACCCATGAGTTCAACACACCGCTCACGCACATTTCGCTGGCCTTGGACGCGCTGCGGCGGCCTGACCAACATGCGCAGCATCCCCATATGATGGATGTGATCGGTGAAGAGAACGAACGCATGCAGGCCAACGTGAAGAAGGTGATGTCCGTGAGCCTGCTGGACCAGGAGGCGCTGCCATTGGAACTGGAGCACCACGATGCGCACGAACTGCTGCAAGCGACCCTGCGCTCGCTTCGACCAGCGCTGGACCGGGAGGCCGTTGCGGTGAGCTGCACCTTCGATGCCACCGATCCGTGGGTGCTGGTGGATGCGACCTACATCACCAACGTGTTCCACTCCCTGTTGGACAACGCGATCCGATATGGCCGCGCACCCCGACAGGTGAACATCGGCACACGTGACATGTCGAGCGGTGTGCGGATCACCATCGCGGACAATGGGCCGGGCATTCCAGCCAGCGAGCAGCCGTTGGTGTTCAATAAGTTCTTCCGCGGCACCAACGCCCGCGAAGCATCCGTGAAAGGCACGGGCATCGGGCTCTACTTCGCCCGGAAGGTGGTGATGGCCCACCGCGGAACGATCACGCTGAACGCAGGTGTTATGGGCGGGGTCGAGATCGAACTCGTTCTTCCGAAACCCGAAAATGGCTGAGCGCACCGTACTGATCGCGGAGGACGAACCGCACATGGCGGAGCTGCTGCAGAGCAGATTCCGGCAGGAGGGTTTCGTTGTACACCACGCCGCGGATGGACTGGATGCCGTGACGCTGTTCACGGCGGTGCGACCGGACCTGTGCATCCTGGACGTGATGCTGCCCAAGATGGACGGTTTCCAAGTGGCCCGCGAAATGCGAAAGATCGCTCCCCTCGCTGCGTTCATCTTCCTTACCGCCCGCAACACCTTGCCCGACAAGCAGGCAGGGTTCAACAGCGGCTGCGACGATTACCTGACCAAGCCGTTCCAGTTCGAAGAGCTGCTGTTGCGTGTGAACGCGGTGCTCTACCGCACGCAGGGACCCAAGGTACATGCCAGCGGATCGCTGGTCTTTCCCACCTTCACGTTGCACGTGCGCGAACGCAATCTGGAGATGCCGGGGCGCACCATCCCGCTC
>CADECG010000081.1 GCA_902825795.1 uncultured Bacteroidota bacterium | reverse complement strand
TGGCCAATGCGTTCATCGGCGCGGGCTTTCAATCCGGCGCGATCGAGAAGTGCGTTGCTCCGCTCCTCAATAGTTGACTTGTCCAACCCGTGCATACTCCCGAAGAAGCGGAGATTCTCGCGTGCCGTCAGCGTTTCGTACAACGCGATGTCCTGTGGCACCAAGCCGATCACGGCGTGAACGCTTCCGATGTCACGCGCTGTGTCATGGTCAAGAACATGGACCGATCCAGCGGTGTGCTTCCGGACTCCGGTAATGATGGAGATCAAGGTTGTCTTGCCTGCTCCGTTCGGCCCAAGCAGGCCCAAGAATTCGCCACTGGCCACATCCAGGTCGATCCCGTTCAGCGCCAAGCGATCGCCGTAGCGTTTCACCAAGCCGCGAACACGGATCATGGGTTGGCTCACAACGGAAGCTTGGCGAGTTGCTTGAACAGGGCTTTCTCCGCAACGCCGATCGCCGCCAGTTTATCGGCCAATGTGCCGTAGGTGCTGCCGGTCTCGGGGCGCCCTTTGCACATGCGCCCGGCCTCGAACGCGAACTCGCGCCATTGATCGCCGATGCGTGTCATCTCCTTGGCGTGCTCCTTCAACTCCGGCTTATTGAGCAGACCAGCAGCCTCTTGCAGGAAGGCAGCGAACATGAAACGGAACCCCGCCCCGCCCGTGCCGATCTCCTCCTGCATGCGAATGATGTTCCCGAGGTAGAGCTTCGCCCGGCGCTCACCGAGCTTGGTTTCGTACTGCCTGAGTTTCTTGGCCAAGTAGGGCATGCCTTTCACCCCGAACATCGGGAGCGGAACATTGCTCATGTCGCGGGCCGTGCGCTTCAACCCCCTCACGGCAGCGGCTTTCAGATCGGCATTGGTGAGCACTGCCGTAGGGTAGTACATGCGACCGTTCGTGTCCGGTGTGCCCTTGGCAAAGCGCGCACGCACCAAGGCACGGCGATGGATCGTGGTGGTCCCGTCCATCACGGGATCACTGACCAAGTATTCATCGCCCTTGCGCCCGAAGACAACGATATTGTGGGCGTTGAAGTGGAACCTGAACGCCTGCGGCAAGTAAGGCAAGTAGAAGACGCTGGTGAGCATCCCAACCGGCAAACCCTTGTCCAGTACGCGGTCCAGTTCGGCCATTGCCTCGTCCTGATCGCGGAAGCGCATGCGCTTCATCTGCACGCCCATGTTCTTGCTGAAGCGTTTGAAGATGAGGCCCGGGAGTATCCGGTAACTGGTAACCGGAATGCCGTTCAACTTCAGGAATGGCATGTGGCTGTAAAACAACCCGCTGCCCACACCGAAGGCCATCGGCTCGCTCACTTTCAACCCATGGAACCGCATGAGATTGCTGATGACCCCCGATTCGCAGTGCGCGCTCTGTTGGTGGTCGAAGGGAATTACGACGTCCTTACTCATGCTTGGTCGGAGGAAATGGGGCGTGAAGGTGCGTCGGGAACGCGCTTCAGTTCTTCAACGGTGGTGAGCAATGCGTCGGCGTAGTGCAACAGTGTTGCTTCGTCCAAGGCCGCGAACTCCTTCGGCTCCAAGTGGCGCTTCACCTTGCGGGCGGGCAGGCCCATGTGTTTGGCCAAGAGCGCTTCGTCCATCATGTTCTTCTCCATGTGGAAGGCCAATGGACTCAGCTTTCCCGATAGCACCTGCTGCCGGGCATCCTCCACGCGTTCGTTGATCACATCCCATGCTTGACCCAGCGCGACGTTCTCCGGTTCCCAACCCACGCTGGGCACCTTCACGTATTCGCCGTTCTCGTTCAAGGCATACTTCACCACCTTGAACTTGCCCTCGAGCATGTTCGCGTCGTCCTGTGGGACTTCTTCCTTCTTCATGCGGTAAAGTTCAAAAAAGTGCGGTGCGCCGAGCGAGCCCCTACACCACCGTCAACAATGCGAACGCGTACGAGAAACGCGCGCTCTCGGGCACCATCAGCAGGATCTTCTGGCCCTTCTTCAGTCGGCCGCTTTTCACCAGATCGTGCACCATGAGGTAGATGCTGGCACTGCCAACGTTGCCTACTTCGGAGAGGTTGAGGAACCAGCGCTCTTCGGGAACGGGAATGCCTTGGGCCTCCAGTTCCTCGGCCACCTTCGACTTGAAGAAATTGCTGGACAAGTGCGGCATAAAGAAATCGACCTCGCTGGCCGCCAAGCCCTTTTCGCGCATCACCTCGGCCAACCATTTCACGCCGACCGTAACGATGTTCTTACTGAGGATCTTGACATCCTGCTTGAAGGTGAACAGCGATTCACCGGCGTACTGCTCGGGCGTGAATTTCTTCCAACTGATGATGCCGCCATCGTCCCCTTTCTCGGCGCCCAAGTACATGCAGGCCTCCAGCTCGTTGGCGAAAGAGCGCGAAACCATCCACTCGATCTTCAGGTCGCATTCGCCACGGGGAGCAGGCTCCAGAAGCATGGCACCGGCTCCATCGCTCAGCATCCACCGCAGGAATTCCTTCTCGAACCCGATGATGGGATCCTGCTCCAGTTGACGGTAACGCTCGGTCTCGGTTTCGTAGTTGCTGGCGCGCATAAGCGGCGAGATCAACTCGCTGGCCACACAAACAGCGGCATTCGTGCTGCCGGTGGCTACGCTCATGTACGCGTACTTCATGGCCTGCATACCTGCGGAACACGCCCCCGAGGGCGACATCACTTCCAGGTTGTGGGACAAAAGGCCATGCACCTCGCTCGCATGCGGCGGCAACATTTGGTCAGGCGCCGATGTTCCAGCAGCCAAGAGGCCAAGATCCTTCTCCTCCACACCACGACCGGTCAGCGCCTTGACGGCGGCTGCGGCCAACTGCGCGTTGGTATGGGTGATGTTGCCGTCGGCATCCATGGCGTAGTAACGCTTCCGGATGCCGTTGTTGCGCAGCACGATGTTCTTAGCGCGCGAGGCATTGCCATCGATCATACCCAAACGCGATTCCATCTCATCGTTGGTGATGGGTGCATTCGGCAGGATGCTCGATACCCGGGTAATGAATACGTCTTTCAGTGTGGTGCTCATCGAACTGTCCCCCCCAAGCATCGTTCCACGGCTGGCCGCAATGTTGGTGGTGATCCAAGCGGCAGGCTTTTGAACGAGGGGCGCAAAAATAGACGGGCATTCATACCATGGTGATCATCTTTTACCAGCGCCGAAAGAAGTCTTCGGGACCTGCGGGATCAGTAGCGCAGTAGTTCGTCGATCTCCTGCGCCAGTTCCTTGCCCTTTACCAACGACATGAGCACCGTGGCCAACGCGGTAATGGGCGAAAGGATGAACGCCCCGATGGGCAACACGACGGAAAAGACACTGACGCGGCGCTCACGGCTCGCCGGATCACGTGCCACTTTGGCCAAGATGTAGCTGCGGTATTTCCCGAAAAGCACCAAGGCCCTCTTTTCCAGGACCAAAAGCGATGGTTTGATCCGAGCAGATCCCAGCGCAAGAAGCGCTGGGTTCACTTGATCGATGGTCCCATGGGTCAAGTGCTCCGCGACCACCGGCCCGAAACGCGACATGCCCGCTATGTCCTCGGCACGAATACCCGCTGCCGGAAATACCAGAAAGGGGTCCTTCCGGCCATAGAACATCCACCGGATGATGGTGACCAAGCTCACCATGTTCGGGCTGCGGTCCTCGGCCAAAATGTTGCCAACGACCCGACCGCCAAGTTGAGTGACAAGTCCTCGTACTTTCTGCTGTGCATGTACCCACATGTTGCGCGCACCGATCACCGTCAGCACCGGCTTGTCTTTGAGAATGGTCGCTGCCGCAGGGTGCTTCAAGAATGAGTTGATCGGAATGCTCGGGTTAAGGAACCATATGGTATAGCCCAAGATCACCAGGTCATAGTCCCCCGGTGGCTCAGCGAACGGCTTCAACTCGACGGGGTCGCCGTTCACGGCCTCGGGGAAGGCGCCGAAGAAGCGCATCCTGGACCACGGGAACGCGAACGGCGTTGCCGGTTCAACAACGAGGTGGTTGACCGTGTGGCCAGCATGGAGCAACGGGGCGCACAGCGATCGCAGTACTTCGGTGAGCTGACCGGTTTGGCTGTAGTGGATGACGAGTACGCGCTTCATGCCGTTGCGACTTACGATTTCTTCAGATACTGCAACAGCTTGCCCATTGGCTTGCGTAGGATGATCAACGGGCTCACCCGTTCACCGTTCAATTTCCACGCCCGATAAACTTCCACGTTCGCACGCCAGATGTGCGCGAACGAGCGATTGCTCACACCACCCAGCCTGAAGCGCACCAGCACCTTGGGAACGTAACGCGCCGGTAGTCGCTGTTTGTACAAGAAGCGGAACATCAATTCATAATCGGCGCTCACCTTCAGGTCATTGCGGAAGTGACCGTAACGATCGTAAGCGCTACGCCGGATATACGTGGCCAAATGTGGCGGCATCCAGCCTTTCTTGAAGTTGTTGCGGTGGTAATCGCCGCCTTTCCAGAAGCGCTTCACGTTGGTGATGTCCGCAGGGTCGACCATTAGCGCGTCGCCATAGATAACAGCGGTATCGTCCTTTGCGAATTCCTTCACCATGCTGCTCACTACATCGCGACGGGCGATCATGTCCCCGGCATTCACGAAAGCGATCACTTCGCCGGTAGCTAGGCACAGTCCTTTGTTCATCGCATCGTACACGCCGGCGTCCGGTCCACTCACAACATGCGCGATCACTTCCCGGTAGCGCTCGATCTTGGCTTGGGTGCCATCATTACTTCCGCCGTCGATCACGATGTGCTCGATGTCGCGATGGTCCTGCATCACCACACTGCGCAGGGTCTCATCGATGTGCGCCACCGCATTGTAGCAGACCGTTATGATGGAGACCTTCATGGATGCGTACGGTAGACCGTGGTCGTTGTCACGATCACTCCGTGATGACCCGCTCGCGCGCGGGCTTCGCAGGGTTGCCACGGTAGATCATGTACGGTTCCAGGTCCGTGGTGGCCACGCTGCCAGCGGCCAAAACGCTGTGCGATTTGAGCCGAATGCCGAGCAGCACGATCGCCCCTGCTCCCACCCAACTTCCGCGTTCAAGGACGACCGGTTTGTGGATCGTTGGATAGTCCACCATCTTGTAGTCGTGACTACCCAAGATGAGCTTTGCACCTTGACTGATCACCACATGGTCTTCCAACGTAAGCTGGTCGATATTGTCCAGCCACGCGCACTGCCCGATCCAACAGTGGTCACCAATGGTGAGCTTCCAAGGGAATTTGATGTTGACGCGCGGATGGATCACGACACCCTTGCCCACTTTCGCACCGAACAAGCGCAGTATCCATGGCTTGGGCGCCCTGAACGGGAAGCATGGGTTGATAAAGAAGAGCGCATTAACGAAGTACCACAGCGTGTACTTCGCGATGCTTGCCCCCACTTGGTAGTCGGAGTTGTCGAATCGGCTCAGGTCGACGGACGTGCGGCCTTGTGTCATCGTTTGAACAGGCATAAAGTCTTTTCTATCGGCCCGGGGTCGGCCAAATATCGCGCCGCCAGTTGGAATGCCCCGTGGCTCCAAGCCGCAAGCTCGGCGCGATCCATGGCGGACAGTTCCCTCAATGCCTTGGTATATCCCTGCGACTGGTTCAGCGGAAGGTCCCAGCCAGCCCGCTGCGCGATCAATCCTCGCCACGGTGTGCGGTCACTGATCAGCAGCGGTAGCCCGGCCGAAAGCGCCTCGGCCATGGTGTGCCCGAAATTCTCGCCTTGGCTTGGCATGAACAGCGCGTGGTAGCCGCCGAACAACACCGGGACTTCTTCCGGGTGGATGGTGCCCTTGTATTGCACACGGATGTTAGGCGGAAGCTGGGCGATAGCCTCCTGGCATTGCTGCCAGTATGCCTCATCGTATATGGGTCCGTAGAGATCGAAGGCGATGTCACCAAGAAGGTCCTTCAAGCACGCGATCGCGAACAGCGTGTTCTTCTCGACGGCAATACGTGCAACACTGACCAGCTTTAACTCACCGGCTCGCTTTTCCCTTTCGGCCGGCAATGCACCACCCACCTTCCGACCAAGGTTCGGAATGAGGTGCACCGGCGCATCTGGCTCCAACCAATGCTTGATGTCGCCCACTTCCTCCGCATTGGTTGCTTGGAATTCGACGCCTTGGTAGCAGCCGAAGGTGCGCATCATGGCAAGGAACGAGCGCTTTTTGAAGCGACCGTGTTCCATCATGCCGCTGGCCAGCATGCCACGCGCAGCGACCACACGCCGCGTTGCACTGCCTACCGTCAACCACAACGGCATGATGCTGAACCACCGTGAGTAGAGTCCGTTCACGTAAACGGTATCCCATGGTTTCTCCGACAACAGCGCCTTCCACGTGCTCTTGTTGGTCTTCGCGTTCGAAGCATACCACACCTTTTCGCCGCCGGGCAGTTTGGTCCAGCGATCGGGCTTGATACCGGGGTAAGGCTTGTCCTCCGTGTACTCCGTGTCGCTGGTCACGATATGGAAGTCCACACGATCGCGCAGGTGATCCACCATGTTCACCATGCTGCGCACGGGCCCGCCGGCTTTGAAGCCCGGACTGTACCAGTCGATGAATACGAGGACTTGTGGCTTCATGATCCCGGGGGCGCAAAGGACGCAAAGAGCGCGGAGTATGACACGCGCACGCGCAACCGACGATCAGCGGCCCAAGAGCCCCATCACCACCTCGCACCACTGCTTTGGGCTCCACTGCCGCCCCAATTGCGCGCTTGTTTCGCCCATGGCCCGCAATTCATCGTCGGTGCTCAGGATCATCATGCGGAGCATGTTCTTCAATGTGCCTTTATCACCGGCAATGAAGATGTGTCCGTTCTCACCTTCCCGTAGGAAACGTTCGCGCGCGCCAACGGCGGAACTCAACAAAAGAGGAAAACCCGAGCAAGCATGTTCGTGCACCACAACTCCCCAAGGCTCATAGGTGCTCGGCAAGACGAAAACCCCGCATTGTTCCAGTGCGCTCGGCATGGCATCGGCTTGCACGAAGCCAAGGTGTTTGATACGCGGATGCTTACCGCTGGCCGAGTTCATCACTTGATCGCGCAACTCCCCGGTGCCGGCGATCCAAAGCTCCCAATCGCCCGCCTCACCTGCGGTGCACAGTTCAGCGAACGCATCGCACAGGAGTTGATGTCCCTTGGTAGGGATATAGCGCGCCGTGCAGAGAAAGCGATGCGGAAAGTGTGCGCCCTTGGCCATCTTGAAGCGCTCGAACAACGGTGCAAAGCGGTCCACATCGGCGGAGTAGAAGCCGCTGCGGATGGCATCGGGTGGGAACCCGAGTTTGCGAGCGTAGCGCGCTTGGGCTTCACCTGTTACCCACGCGTGACTGAAGGTGCGTTTGAGCCAGAGCCGCGCGGCAATCGTTGCGGCAAGCTGGCGTGCATCGCCGCGCCAGGCGGTGTCGCTGCACATGACAGTGGGCTTTGCGGCACTGCGCAGGGCACGGCACACTTTCAAGTACCCTTTATCCACCCATCCGCTGGCGAAGACAATATCCGGTGCGAGGTCGGTCGCGAAGGACAGCAAAGCCGCATCATCGAACCGTTCGCGTTCGTGCATATGCACGCGGTCGGCATACTTGAGCTGAAATGGAGCCTCCTTGTTCAGCGGCCAGCGCACAATATGGACTTCGAGGTCGAAGTCCTTCACCAGCCGCTCAACACAAGCAAGGAAATACGGAGCAAGTTCGGTGTAGAGGAAGAGGGCGCGCATGAACGAATGTTCAATGATCAATATTCAATAACCAATGATCGATCGAAAGGCGATCCCGTTGGAAATTGAACATTGGTTATTGTTCATTGGATATTCCCGAGAAGATCTGCGAAACGAGTGAACTTGAACTCATCAAAGAGCATCCGCATTTTGGGTTCGGTGGTCTTCAGCCCAACGTAGGTCATGAAATTGCGCTTGGCGCTCATGGGTAATCGCGGCTGGGCCGGATCGATCTCGCGCGGATGCAGGTAGAAGAGCACTGGGCGGTCCTCAGCTAACACGGCTTTCACCCGGTTGCGGATGAGCGCATACGGGAAGAAGCGCAAGTACCCACCACCGAAGAAGTATATCGGCTTGCCGAGCATGCTCCCCAACGAGATCGGGAACTCGACCAGATCGCCATGTCCGGTATGCACCACATGCGGCACTGGCTTGGCATTCGGCAGGCCGCCGTGCCCGCGACTTCCGGGGAAGACACTGCTGTCGTAAACGTATCCGGCTGCGCGCACTTCATCGAAGAACCAAGGTGTTTCCACGGTTACGCTGAAGCCCGGACAACGGTAGCCGAGAACCTTGCTGCCACCTGCCTGCTCGATGATGTCCTTCGCCTTGCGGATGTCGGCAGCGAACCGCTCACGAGGGATGGTGTACACCAGCTCGTGCGCGTAGCCATGGCTCGCTATCTCGTGTCCATCGGCCAGCGCCTCACGCACCAGATGTGGCCATCGCTCGGCCACCCACGCCAAGAAGAACAACGTGCACTTCACCTGCTTCTCGCGGAAGAGGTCCAGCATACGCCGCGTGTTACGTTCCACGTCGCTTTGTAGACCCGGCCATTGCTCCAATGGCGGCGTGCTGGGCACATCCAGGATGTGGAACCAGTCCTCTACATCGACGGTGAATACGCAGGCGGACACAGGGGATGTGGAAATGAGGAGATGTGGAAATGTGGAGATGCAGCCCGAGCGGCGAAGGTGCGGAGTCTATTGCTCAATTACCTCACCTCTTCCCTACTTCAGATGGCCTCACCCTGCCCTCTCCAAAGGAGAGGGTCCGAGTGCCCAATTTTGTGCATCTGCATTGTAGCGTCGCTCCGCGCCCTCCGATCACATCATCCTTTTCCTGCTTCAGACCGCCTCATCCCTTCCCTTCACCAAAAGGAAAAGGGTCTGAGTGCCCGATTTCTGCATAAGCGGTCCATCACTTCTCTGCGCCCTCAGCGCCTCCGCGTGAACTCTCCTACCCCAGCTTCACCTTGAAGTCGTCGTGCGGGGTGCGGCTGTTCTTGTAACGCTCGCGGTAATGGCGCAGGGTGCGGATGATGATCGGCACCCCGACCAACGTTGGCCACAGCCAGATGATCCAAACGGGCATGTCGGGGAACCACCGAGGGAAGTTGACCGCACTGAACGCGCTCAGCGTTGCGATGTAACCGGCGAGCATGCCGATCACATGGTCGAACAACCACTCGTGGCGCTCGTGTTTCCGCTTGAAGAATTGGTACACGTAGCGCACCACCATCAAACTGCCCAAACTCCCGAACACAACGAACACGATGTACATATGGTGCCGGTCGTGCTTGAGCAAGAGACCGCTCGCACCGTACAGCAGCAGGCAGAAGTTCAAGGCACCGGCAGTGCCGTGCAGGATCCAATCCAGCCGCTCGGGGCGCTGGCCTTTGTGCAATCGTTTCAGGTACAGCGCCCGCCAGCCGCTGGCCACAAGGTGGAAGCTGAACACGGCCACCAGCGCCATGATAATGTTGGGGCGCACGATACCGGTGATGATCGCCGTGGCACACACCACCATCATGCTGTACACGAACGCCTTGCCCCACTGCCTATGCCAGCGTCCGCCCTTGCGCGCGGCCATGGCCAACGGCGCAACGATCAGCGCAATGCCGCCGCACAACGCATGCACCGCCAACACCGCCCTGAAACTCGCATCCTCTGGTTCCATGCGCCTTTGTTTCTTCCGAGACGAACGTAGTCACCTATGGGATGCGTGGGGTGGGCCTCGTTCATTTTGGGGAGGGGGCCCTAATGCTCTTCTATTGAACAATAAGATGCGTGTTATGCAGCACGCCAAGTTCGCTCGACAGCATGACCTCATATGAACCTGAAGCCAAACCTTGAATTGAAAGAGGGCGAAGAACATCTTCCTGGCTCCATGTTCGGACGAGCCGACCAGTCAGGTCGTATGCAGTCCCCCTTACCCGTTGGTTCGGATTGATCCCTACAACTTGAATTTCGCCCGCATGAACAACGGGATTCGGGTAAATTCTGATGACTTCTTCCCGGCGAATTCCAGCGACACTTACGGGGTCGAAGTACACCTCAACATCCAAGCTTGATGTTTGACCTACAGTGTCAGTCTTGACGACATACATCGATCTCAACCCCGGCCCATAGTTCTCGGTCCAGCCGGCAACTACATATCCACCATCTTGAGTTGGGTCAACGGAGTATCCATCTGCCGGATTACCGTTGCCATAGTTAAAACCGTATTCGAACCAACCGTCGGCATCGGTTACGGTGAAGATCATGTCCCTATTGCCAAGGTTCAGCGTGTTATAGCCCGTAAAGACAAAACCACCTGCAGGGTTGAGCCTGACTTCTGTCCCTCCTGCATCAGATGCATTGCCGATGAGCCTTTCCCAAATGAGTTGCCCAGTGTCGCCAACGTTGAGGAGGTAAATCTGTTGAGCTGCGCTAAAACTCCTGGTTCCTCCGATGGCAACGAAATCACCTCCGCTTGTCTCAATAATACTGGTGAGATAGTCCAAACTATCGCCTCCCACTATCGCCGTCCATTCCAAATTCCCATCTACATCACATTTAGCAATGAAGCCATCATCGAAACCGCTTGCGGTTGCGGCGGCACCACACAGAACAAAACCAAGATCAGCAGTTTCCGAGAGTCCGTTGCAGCTGGTCTTAAGCGCTCCTCCAATCGTTACGGTCCATAGCGTATCACCGTCCAAGTCCGTTTTGACGATGTAGGCCGCACCATACGGGAACTCCAGGCTATAGCTAGTACCTCCAAGTAAGAGCCCGTCATCAACAACCGCTAGCGCATTGCACAGGTCCCAATCCGCCGTGCCGAAGTTCCTTACCCAAATGGGTTCGCCTAACTGATCGGTTCGTATCAAGAGCATATCATAGCCACCATGCTGTCCCAAAGAAGTGGAACCTGCGATGATAAACCCGTCTTGAATTTCACGACATGCAACACCCTTTTCAACGCCGATCCCACCATAAGTCCTCGACCAAATTGGCTCACCAAATTCATCCACCCTAACGACGTAGACATCACCGGACCCATTTCCAAGGCTGCCTGTCGAGCCTGCAATAATGTATCCACCATCGCTCGTTTGCCGGACGTTTGCCGCATCCTCAGAGCCAAAACCGCCATAGGTTCGGCGCCAAGTCACTTGGCACGAAGATTCATGGACGACCGCGCACATTGCCATCAGGCAAATGCAGCGCAATGTGAAATGCCAAAGGGACCCTTTCATTGATCACGAATCTAAGCGTACGACGTTGGTAAGCCGGGGATCGCTGCCTACCGGGCTTTGAGCAATGTAGCACACCGCTGAAGTCGATGTTAGGTGACAACTACTTTCGCCAATGCGGGTCGTTGTATTACGGTCATGGTCACTGACACCAAGAGAGTCGACGAGATGAATATTGCAACAGTAGAAAGGTCCTTCCATGCGCGGCCACTGGCGGATTTCCCTTCCTGATTTCGAATGACGCATTTTGTGCCTATGGCTTGGCGTCGACCAGATCCGTACGTCGTCCTTCTGTTAGCGATAATTGCGGCATTCGTTGCGTTCAAGTTCCGCTATCTCGGCCTCCCCTTGTTCTGGGATGAAGCTTGGGTCTATGCTCCAGCAGTGCGGGCCATGAACCTCAGCGGGCCCGGACTACTTCCGGACTCTGTTGGACCGGAACTCACACGCGGACACCCATTGATGTTCCACTTCATCTGTAGCCTTTGGACCCGCGTGTTCGGGGTGACCCAGACCAGTCTCCACTCGTTTGCGTTGGCGGTTTCCGTTGCGTTATTGATCGTTGTGTACTTGTTCGCCGTGCGTTTGGGGTCTAAGCAAGTCGGACTGGCCTCAGTCCTGATGATCGTTCTGAGTGAAATGTTCCTAGCGCAAAGTGGGATTCTCTTGCCGGAGATGTTACTCGCCCTCTTCTGCCTGTTCGCTGTCTTCTTCTATTTGTCTCGGAAGCCTTGGCTCTATGCGTGTGCCATCTTCTGCGCATTGATGACCAAGGAGTCGGCACTAGTACTCGTACTAGCCATTGTGGTTTGGTTGGCCTTTCGAATTCTCGTGGAGACAGTCCAGAAGGATAAAACATCCCCTTGGCGCTGGTTGCTTATAACCTCGGTGCCGTTGCTGGCGACCTCGCTGTTCTATGTGTACCAAAAGGCGAACTATGGCTGGTTTTTCTATCCTGAGCATATTGGTATGATGACTTGGGACCTAGGCGACATCACCTACAAGCTCAAGTTGTTTTACACCGAGCTTTTTGAGGAACAAGGCCATCTATACTCGACCTACGCGTTTGCTTTTTTGGTGCCCATAGCTTGGCGCGGATGGAATCGGCGGTGGGCACCTGTATTGCTTCTGTTGTATGCTACAGCGGTCAAGATTTTGTTTGGTCGATGGCCCGTGCCCTCCCCGTTAACCATTCCCACTATCCTTCTCTGTCTCGGCCTCGCTTTCTGGATTTTCTTTCGACCGTACTACCTACGAACAAAGGGTCGCGGCGAGGCCGTCTCAATTGCATTCATCTTCACAATCGGGTTCCTTGGCTTCTCGTCTTTGAACTTTTTTACGGACCGGTACCTACTATGTGTAGTCCCATTTATCGCTCTCGGTTTTCTTCTGACCTTGGAAAGCGCCCTTATAGAGCATCATGTCGTTCTTTTCCCATCACTGGCATTGCTGCTTTCAGCGATTCTATTCTCCCAAATAGGAAAGCATGATCTCGTGCGCGACACGACCTTGAGTTACGTGGATGCCATCGCTGTGGAAGAGGAGGGCATTCGGTTCCTTGAAGAACAGAACCTATACGAAGATGTCATTCATGGATCCTTTTTGGAGCAACACTATTTGACGAACCCTGGCGCCGGGTACCTATCGTCATCTCTCACTTTTGACAAGGTGAGAAGTTCTGTTAGCGATTCGACAGCCTTTGCAATCTACACGAGCACAACACCGGAGGAGATGTATGATCGTCGATTCGAATTCGGTTTTGTGTTAGCGAGGCGATTCGAGAGAGGAAATGCTTGGTGCGAGGTCTTTCGACGTCTCCCCACCACCCAAACCGCTGCCCCGCCTCCCATCAATCCATGACCTGTCCGCTGTGTTGGGCTGGCAATTGCAACTGAACTTCGGGACCTCCTTTCGAACCCCTCTTCATGCCCTTACGCAGCTTGCTCTTCTTTTTGGTTTTTGTTTTCGTGTTGGTGCTGATCGACCTGTATGCGTACAAGGGCATCAACACCGCGCTTGGTGGGTGGACGGTTGCTGGGAGGCGCTGGGTGCGCTTTGTGTATTGGGCCATCAGCATCGGCATGATCGCCGTACTGGTCTGGGGCGTATTCAATGTGCAGGAACTGCGGGCCAACCGCAGCTACTCGTTCTTTTTCTCGCTGGTGGCCATGCTCATGCTCTTCCTCTTGCCCAAGCTGGTCATCATCGCCTTCCATCTAATCGAGGACCTGTTGGAACTGTTGCGCTGGGTGGGCACGCGCATGCACGGCGGCGATCGTTCGGTCGATGGCGAGACCTACACCCGCTTCCGCTTCCTTAGCCAACTAGGGCTGGCGCTCGCTGCGATACCCTTTGCCGGCGTGCTGTACGGCATTACAAAGGGCCGCCGCAATTTCAATGTGGCGCGTGTCACGGTGAAGTCAGCGAAGTTGCCTGCGGGCTTCGACGGCCTGCGCGTTGTACAGATCAGCGATATGCACTTGGGCAGTTTTCCCACTGGCAGCGACATCGTGCAACGCGGCGTGGATCTCATCAATGCCGAACAGCCTGATCTGATTCTCTTCACCGGCGATATGGTGAACGATTACAGCGAGGAGGCGGAGCCTTGGTTGGAGAAACTCTCGGCCCTTACCGCCAGCATCGGCAAATTCAGCATACTCGGGAACCACGATTACAGCGACTACGCGCAGTGGAGCAATGCAGCCGACAAAGCCGCGAACCTGGCGCGCCTCAAGAACCACCACGCCTCCACCGGGTTCCGGCTGATGCTGGATGAACACTTGAACATCGAGCGAGCGGGGGAACGAATGACCTTGATCGGTGTGCAGAACTGGGGCACACGTTTCCAGCAATACGGCGATCTGAAGAAGGCCGTGGCTGGAACCGACCCTTCTCTTTTCAGGCTACTGATGAGCCACGACCCCAGCCATTGGGAGGCGCAGGTACAAGCCGAGAAGATCGACCTGACGTTGAGCGGCCACACCCACGGCGCTCAGTTCGGCATCACCATAGCCGGACAGACCTACAGCCCGGCGCAGTGGGTATACAAGCATTGGGCGGGGCTTTACGAGCACGACGGCATGAGCCTTTACGTGAACCGCGGTTTCGGCTTCATCGGATTCCCGGGCCGCGTAGGCATGCCGCCGGAGATCACAGTGTTCGAGTTGCGGTCGGCGTGAACCGTTCCATAGGCACTCTTGAAAAACGAACAGCCCCGGGAGTCGGGGCTGTTCGTTAGTACCACTAGGGGCTGGTCTCAGTTCCCGAGCTTCGCTTTCATCTCGTCGTACTTGGCCGTGTTCCCAGCGCGCGCATACAATTGCTTGAGCTGCTGCATGGTAGAGCGATCGTCGGGCTTCAGCTTGTACGCGTTCTCGAAGTATGGAATGGCCTTCAAGTACACTTGATCAGCTGCGTCTTTGGCCTTTTGGTATTCCGTGTCGCTCTTGATGTCCTTGATCTTCTCGTACTGCATGGCTGCGCGGTTGTTGTACAGCACGCCCACGTTGTAGTACGCATCAAAAAAGTCGGGCTTCAGTTCGATGCTCTTCACGTAATCGGCCTCTGCCTGGTCGATGTACTTCTTCCAGTCGGCTTCGCTGGGGGCGGCCATTCCTTCTTTCGGATTGGCGAGTTCGTCGTAGATGCTACCGCGGAGGGAATACAGGATCGGGTCGTTGGGGTCGGCCGCAATAGCATTGTTCACGCTGGCAAGGGCTTCCTCGATCGGGCGCTTGGCTTGCAGCTTCAGAAACACGACATCCTTCACCAATTCCTTGCTGTCGGGGAATTTGGCCAACCCGGCTTCGGCAGTCGCAATGGCACCATCGAGGTCGCCGAGCTTTCCTTGCACGGTGTTCTTGTACCGGTAAACATCTTCCTTCGGGTAGCCAAGTTTGATGCACTCGTCGTAGCGCTTCACGGCCATCGCCATGTCGCCCTTGCTGTCGTATGCCAACGCACTGTTGAAGACCGCATCCACATCGTTCTGTCCGAACGTGGTGGCAATGCGTTCCGCTTGTCCGTAAAGCGCTATTGCCTTGTCGTATTCCTTCGCTTCGAACGCATCGTTGCCTGCGTTGAGGCTTGCGCCCTGCAATGCGCCGAGATTCGTTACGATCTCGGTCTTGTAACTGCCCTTGGTATCCAATTCGTTCGCCTTCAAGTAGCTCTCGATGGCTTTCTGCATGGCATCCGGGAACTGGGGCTTCAAAGCGGCATGCTGCGGGTCCAGCGCAATGAGGCGGTAGATGTCGCCCCGGTAGCGCCAAGTTTTCTCCTTCTGCGATGTGGCTTCGTGGCTGATGGCAGGCTCAATGAACTCGGCCGCCTTGGCCAAGTCGCCGTCCTGCAGGTAGTTGTACGCACTTACCACGTTCGAATTCTGGGCGCTGGCGCCAACGGCGCCCGCCACGAGAAGGAAAGTCAGGGTCTTCTTCATTTGTTCAACAGGTCGATTTCTTCGTTCCGTTACTCTTCGGTGGGGGCGCTGGCAACATCGGTGCCATTCGTCTCAGTGTCTTCACCACCAGCCTCGGGATCCACAGGTGAAACATCAACAGCAGGCGCATCGTCCTCGTGCAGGTCGCTGTCCACCTTGGCCACAGCGGCTATCTGGTCCTTGTCGCGCAGTTCAATGAGGCGAACGCCTTGTGTGGCGCGACCGAGCACGCGCATTTCGCTAAGGCTCATGCGGATAGTGATCCCGCTGCGGTTGATGATCATCAAATGGTCATCGTCCTTCACATCCTTGATCGCGATCAGCTTGCCGGTCTTGTCGGTGACCTGCAACGTCTTCACGCCCTTACCACCACGATTGATGATGCGGTAATCGTCCACCGGGCTGCGCTTGCCATAGCCTTTGCTGCTCACCACCAATACTTGGCGTGTTGCGGTTTCGGCTTGGTCGATGGTGATCATGCCCACCACTTCGTTCTTCGCGCCGTCCAGGTTCATGCCCCGCACCCCGCTCGCGCCGCGGCCCATCGGGCGCACACGACTTTCCTCGAAGTGGATGGCTTTGCCATCGCGGCTGGCCATGATGATGTGGCAATTACCGTTGGTGAGGCGGGCCTCAAGCAACTCATCGCCCTCGCGGATGCCCACGGCAATGATGCCGTTGACGCGCGGACGACTGTATGCCTCCAACGTGGTCTTCTTGATGATGCCCTTCTTCGTGCAGAGCACAACGAAGTGGTTGTTCAAGTAGTCTCCGCTCTTCAGGTCTTTTACGTTCAGGTAGGCCACCACCTTGTCGTCAGCTTCGAGCTGAACAAGATTGATGATCGCGCGGCCCTTGCTCTGGCGTGTTCCTTCGGGTATGTCGTACACGCGCATCCAATAGCAGCGCCCCTTCTGTGTGAAGATGAGCAGGTAGTTGTGGTTGGTGGCCACGAACAGGTGCTCGAGGAAATCCTCGTCGCGCGTTGTCGACCCACGGCTACCTACACCTCCCCGGCCTTGCGTGCGGAACTCGGCCAACGCCGTGCGCTTGATATAACCCAAATGGCTGATGGTGACCACCACTGCGTCGTCGGCAATGAGATCCTCCATGCTCATGTTGCCACCAGCGGCAACGATCTGCGTTCGGCGTTTGTCGCCGAACTTCTCCTTCACCTCGCGCAGTTCATCCTTGATGATCTCCATACGCAGGCCCTCATCGGCCAACACAGCTTTCAGGTGCTCGATAAGCTCCATGAGCGCTTGGTACTCGTCCTTGATCTTGTCTCGCTCCAGACCGGTAAGGCGCTGTAGGCGCATGTCCAGAATAGCCCGGGATTGGATCTCGCTCAAGCCGAACTGGCTCATGAGCCCATCCTTGGCTTCGTCCGGTGTCTGGCTTGCGCGGATCAGCTTGATCACCTCGTCCAGGTGATCCAATGCGATCAACAATCCTTCCAGGATATGCGCCCGCTCTTCGGCCTTGCGCAGGTCGAACTTCGTGCGGCGCACTACCACGTCGTGGCGGTGCTCCACGAAGTTGGCGATCATGTCCTTCAGCGTAAGGATCACGGGTCGGCCTTTAACCAGTGCAATGCTGTTCACACTGAAGCTGACCTGGTTGGCGCTGTGCTTGTATAACTGGTTGAGCACCACGCTCGCCATGGCCTCGCGCTTCACCTCATAGGTCATGCGTATGCCCTGGCGATCGCTGTAGTCATCGACGGCGCTGATGCCCTCGATCTTCTTGTCGTTCACCATTTCGCTCACTGCCTTGTCAAGCATGAGCGCCTTATTGACTTGGAAGGGCACTTCGGTAACGACGATCGTCTCGCGGCCCGTCTTCGGGTCTTCTTCAATGTGCGCCTTACTGCGCAACACCACCCGACCACGACCTGTCTCGTATGCTTCACGCACCCCTTCAATGCCATGGATCACGCCACCTGTCGGAAAGTCAGGCCCCTTGATGTGTTCCATCAAGCCGGCCGTGTCGATCTCGCGGTTGTCGATGTACGCGATGGTGCCATCGCACACCTCGTTCAGGTTGTGTGGAGGCATGTTGGTAGCCATACCCACGGCGATGCCCGCTGCGCCGTTCACCAACAAATTGGGAATGCGCGTGGGCATTACGCTCGGCTCCTCCAACGTGTCGTCGAAGTTGGGCCGCATGTCCACGGTCTCCTTGTCCAGGTCGGCCATTACCTCCTCCGCGATCTTCCGCAGGCGAACCTCCGTGTATCGCATGGCCGCCGGCGGGTCGCCGTCGATGCTACCGAAGTTCCCTTGTCCGTCCACCAAGGGGTAGCGCAAGCTCCAGTCCTGCGCCATGCGCACCATGGCGTCGTACACGCTGCCATCGCCGTGCGGGTGGAACTTCCCGAGCACTTCGCCCACGATACGGGCGCTCTTCTTGTAGGGCCTGCTGCTGCTGACGCCCAGTTCCTGCATGCCGAACA
>CADECG010000080.1 GCA_902825795.1 uncultured Bacteroidota bacterium | reverse complement strand
GATAACTTCTTGATCTCCCCCATGCGCATGGCGACCGGCGCGTTGGTAAGCACGATTCGTGCACCCTCCGCATGGGCGAGCTCCGCCACCTTCCATGCGATGCTTTGGTCGTTGAGCGCACCGCTGATGATGCCGCGCTTGCCGTTCAGTAGTCCAATGGCCATGGTCCTCTGGGTATTAGTTGGCCACGGATCACCAACCCGTGACGGTGGCCGAAGATAGAAGTGGGGTAATAGGGCAACCCGAAGAATGCGGCACATTGATGCGTGCACCGCTTGAGCGCGCGGCCCTACCTAGCGACGCTTCAACAGAACCCTTGCATTCTCCAAAGCCGCAGCGCTGGTCTTGCGCCCACTCAGCATTTGGGCCACGGCCATCACTCGCTCTTCTTCATCAAGGAATCGGAGGTGGGTATGCGTGCCCTTGTCGTCCATGGTCTTGGTCACGAGCAAATGCTCATCGGCCTTACTGGCGATCTGTGGAAGGTGGGTTATGGCGACCACTTGGCGCTGCTTGCCCATGCGGGCCATCAGCGTCCCAACGCGATCGGCTGTTTCACCACTAACGCCGGTATCGATCTCATCGAACACGATCGTGGGCAATCCGATGCTATCAGCGGAAAGCGCCAAAAGGGCAAGCATCACGCGGCTCACTTCTCCCCCACTGGCTGCGCGTTCCAACGGTTCCGGCGCGCGGTCCTTATTCGCGCTGAAACACGCCCGGATGCGGTCGGCACCCATAGGTCCAGGCTCAACGACCGAGTGTTCAAAAACGAACACGGCGTGTGGCATGCCCAACTCGTGCAGCATAACACTGACTTCTCCAGCAAACTGGGGCATGGCCTTTCGTCTCGCCGATGAGAGCTTTTCGGCGCTCTTGTCCAACAGGCTCCTGAGCGCTTGCTCCTCTTTCTCCAACACGGCGATCCGATCACCCATGGAGTTGATGCTGGAACAACGCTCCGATAGCGAATCGCGCAGAACGATCAGCGCAGCTTCATCCTGCGCGCGGTGTTTACGGAGCAGTCGGTTGATGAGGTCGATGCGCTCGCTCAAACGCAACGCCTCGGCCGGGTCCATTTGCACGTGGTCCGCTAAACGCGCTGCCTCATCAGCGATGTCCTGCAATTCCACCCGAGCGCTTTCCAGACGCAGCAACAACGCACGGAGTTCAGCGTCGCTGTGAGCCAACTTCTGCAATTGAGATCGCGCCATTGAAACCGCGCCGACCGCTCCGCCTTCTTCGACAACAGCGGCTTCCACGTTCCGCAACGCCTTCAGGGTACCCTCGGCATTTTCCGCGCGCGACAAGGCTTGTTCCGCCTTTGCCAATTCGCCGTCGTTCAGTTGGGCCGCATCCAGTTCAGCGCTTTGGAACTTCACGTAGTCGAATTCTGCCTGTGCAGTGGCTTCCTCCGCCTTTAATAATTCCAACGCGCGATAGGCAGTATGCCATTGCGCATGTAAATCCCTACAGGCCGATGCGTCCCCTTGCAAGCCGGAATAGTGGTCGAGCAGTTCGAGTTGGAACGCACTGTTTTGCAGAAGCAACGACTGGTGCTGACTGTGCACGTGCACCAACCGGCCCGTGAGTTCGCGCAGCTGTTCCAACTTCACCGGGGTGTCGTTTATGAAGGCTCGCGAACGACCACCACTTTCGATCTGTCTGCGCAGTATGGCATTCGGTTCAAAGGGGAGTTCAGCACCCCTGAACCACGCTTCCCAAACGGCGCGCTTCAATGAGACCTCCACCTCGACCACGCACTTCTGCTTGACGTCCCGTGCAACTTGCCCGTCCACTCGATCACCCATGGCCAATCCAAGTGCGCCGAGCAAAATGCTCTTGCCACTGCCGGTTTCGCCAGTGATGGCGGTCAATCCTTTTCGCAGATCCAGATCCAACTCCTCGATAAGGAGGTAGTTGCGGATGGAGAGACGGGTGAGCACGGGAGGAACTTGTGGATATGCAGGAGATGTGAAGATGAGGTAATGAGAGGACCTATGTCAGAGGCAGAGGAACTTTCCGTTGTCCGATGGATCCGCGACGTATTTCCACATCCTCACATATCCACATCGAACTACGACCCTCTCATCATCGCTTGGTACTTACTGATGTTGCCGGGGTCGACGATCTGAAGCGTGTTGAACAGCTTGGCTTTTTCCTGTGGTTCCGAAGGCTTGAAGAGTTCCACCAGTTCATCGCCCTTGGCATTGAAGAGCACCTGAAGGTTATAGCTGGCCGGCTTCGCCTGATGCACGGTCTTCAGCTTTTCGATGGCTGAAGCAATGGTCTTTCGCGCGGTTGCAACATCATCGTGCGCGGCATCCATGCCCAGTCGGTGGTAGTTGTAGAGCAGTTCACGCAATGGCCTGAAAACGGCTTGGATCTGGTTGTCGATCAGCCAGTACCGGTTTTTGTTCCCTTCAAACGCTTTCCAACCCGGTTCAGCCGTGTTCTGCGCTTGGCTTACGATTTCCTGAGCGGTGTTATAGAATTCGGTACCTCCGTTCAACGCATAGGTATCGGCATCCACACCAAGGATGTAGTAGGCATAGAATGCAACGATGCTCGACAGGTTATTGGTGAATCGCTCCGGGATGAAATCGATCTGTGTGTTCTGCAGGTACTGGAACTCCACGTCATTATCCAAGAGGTTGATCACCGTACTTGAATAATCCGTGTTGAAGACCGGACGGGCGTAGATGACCTGCAATGTCCCCTTGAAGCGGTCGGCCGTCGGCTGCTCACTGATGGTAAGCAACAGACTCATGTCCAATCGCTCCGCGCTTGTGTAATTGAAGTTGGTGAAGCGCCGGGTATTCATGAACTCTACGATGGACGTCTCCATGTTCTTCCAAAGTCGCGGGTCGGCAGCAGCGATCTGAGGCGCCACCACTGTCACTTGGCAATTGAATTCCTGCGGGAAAGCACTCACAGGCAACAACAGATAGGCAAGGTGAAGGAAGATCTTACGCATTGGGCATGAGCTTTTCCAAGTGGTCCAAGATAGCGGCCGCCGTTCGGGCCTTGCTCATCAACGGTAGTTGTACGGGATCCGTGCCCGGAGTAAGCAAGGTGACCTTGTTCGTATCATGGCCGAAGCCTGCTCCCGGATCGGAAAGCGAGTTCAGCACGATCATGTCCAAATTCTTTCGCTCGAGCTTACTCTGGGCGTTCGCAAGCGCATCGTGCGTTTCCAATGCGAATCCCACGATGCGCTGATGTGGAGCCTTGCGCAAACCCAAGCCCTTTAGGATGTCCACCGTTGGTTCCAGTTCAACGAGCATACTGGTTTCCTTCTCTTTGATCTTGTGGTCGGAAGGTTTCTTGGGCGTGTGATCGGCTACGGCCGCGGCCATCACAATGATGTCGGTGCTGGGGGCGATCCGGTCACAGACCATAGCCATGTCAGCCGCGGAGGTAACGTCGATACGGGTGATCCCAGGGCGATCGGTGTTGATCGTGACCGGGCCGGTGACAAGTTCCACTTGTGCGCCACGCGCTGCTGCTTCCTCCGCTAGGGCAAAACCCATCTTACCGCTACTCCGGTTGCCGATGTACCGAACAGGGTCCAAGGCCTCTTGCGTTCCACCGGCAGTAATGAGCACACGCTTGCCCGCCAGCTTGCTTCCCTGCATCAGGTCGCTCACCAGAAACGGGACCATGGCTTCCGGTTCGGTCATGCGGCCCTGCCCTTCCAAACCGCTGGCCAATTCACCGCTATCCGGGCCGATCGCCATTACGCCTCGTGCTTTCAGCACAGCAATGTTCGCCAGCGTGCTGGGATCCTTGTACATCTCCAGATCCATGGCAGGAGCAACATACACAGGGCAGGTGGCGCTCAGGAAACATGCCATCAGAAGGTTGTCGCATTGCCCCTGTACCATCTTACTCAGCGTGTTCGCACTGGCCGGGGCAACCAAGAGGAGGTCCGCCCATCGAGCCAAGTGAACATGATCGTTCCAAGTACCCTCGCCCGATCTGTCGATCATGTGCGTAAGCACAGGCCGCTTGCTCAGCGTGGCTAGCGTTAAGGGGGTAACAAAGTCGTGCGCAGCGGGTGTCATCACCACCTGCACATTCGCTCCGGCCTTTACGAGTTCGCGCACCAAATGAGCGCTTTTGTACGCGGCAATGCTACCCGTAACGCCCAGAAGGACATTTCGGGTCAATCGCATCTGCAAGCTCTGTAATGAAAGGGCTACTTCACTTCGCCACCCACAACCGGCGCCGGTTCATCCGCACGACGATGGTAGATCTTACCGTCCATGAGTTCCTGAACGGCCATGGCGCTCGGTTTGGGCAAGCGCTCGTAGTACTTGCTCACCTCAATTTGCTCACGGTTCTCATAAACCTCTTCGAGATTCTCACCGCTCATGGCGAACTCCTCCAGCTTGGCACCCAGTTCCTCCTTCACCTCCACCGCGATCTGGTTCGCACGCTTGCCCAGGATCGAAACGGTTTCATAAACATTCCCGGTGCCGACATCCAACTTGTTCATGTCGCGGGTAACAGTCGTCTTGGCAGCGTTCAAGTTCCTTGGGTTCATGGGGCTATGGCGGGTTCGAAGCGTTTCATTTCATTCATCAATTCCTCGTACAGGCGGTCAGCGGCTTCACGCATGTCCCCTTCCGAAAAAGCGTCGGCGAAATTATGATACGAACGGATCGCATCCATCAATCGCTCTTTCTTCCTTCGACTTACACTGTTGAAGGCCAATTGGTGGTCGGCTTGTAGAACGCTGAAATACCCCTCTTCACGGTACCTACTGTTGGGCCACTTCCGCAGGAACTCGGTCATGGTCCTACTGGCTGCCAAGTACTTACGCGTCCTCATGTATTGTTTTGCTGCTGCCCAATCCTTCTCTTCCAGCTTTATCCGTAGCCGGTCCATGAGGTGGTTACTGCTGTCCCGTAGGGTCGTTTCAGGATAGCGCACCAAGAACAACTGCAGCTTGTCGATGGCCATTTGGGTCTCCCCTTGGTCCAATTCGAACTCCGGGCTGTTCCTGAAATTGCAATAGGCACTCTTGAAGTAGGCGTCCTCTGCATTCTCGCTGTTCGCGAACGTCTTCGCGAAATTCTCCAAGTAGTAACCCGCCATGGTATAGTCCCCCATGCAGAACCAGCTCATAGCGTGCAGGTAGCTCACCCGCTCACTTTCCATGGTGCCGCGGGTAAGGATCAAAAGTTCCTCGAGCAGCACCACACTCTTCTCACACTTATTCTGGTCGAAGTATTTCTCCGCCGCAGCGAGCTTCACACGGTGGTCCTTGCTCTTGAGCGCGCGGTTGTACTCACTGCACCCGCCCCCCAATAGGGCGATCAACAAAAGGAGAAGGGTGGTGCGCATCAGCGGATCGCCACAGGAGCCATGCAGGTCTTGGCGAAGAAGGCCGCGAATGTAGCCAGCGGGGGAAAGGCGGCGGAAGGCGATGACTTGCGAGTTGTGAAGATGTGGTAACGTGTCGATCGTGATGTTGGTATGCACAACGGATCTGTTCGTCTCTTGCAACGTCACCAGCCTACTTCGATCGACCACCCCGGTTACTTTCGCCGCGGTTCGCCGGCTCCGGAACCGGCCATATTCTATCTATTATGAACGACATCTTCGATAAGATCCGCAAGGACCTTGGCCCTATAGGCAACCATGCTAAACAGAGCCACGGCTACTTCAGTTTTCCGAAACTCGAAGGCGACCTCGGCGCTCATATGACCTTCCGCGGAAAGCCGGTGCTGGTTTGGAGCTTGAACAACTACCTGGGCCTTGCAAACCATCCGGACGTGCGGAAAGTGGATGCCGAAGCTGCCGCCCAGTGGGGTATGGCATATCCGATGGGCGCCCGCATGATGAGCGGCCAGACGAAGCACCATGAGCAATTGGAGGATGCCTTGAGCGATTTCATGCAGAAGGAGGACACTTTCCTACTGAATTACGGATACCAAGGCTGCATGAGCGCGATAGAGGCTCTCCTATCACGGCACGACGTGCTGGTGTACGACAGCGAATGTCACGCATGTATGATCGACGGTGCACGGTTGCACATGGGTAAGCGCTTTGTTTTCCAGCACAATGACATGGCCAGCTTTGACAAACAATTGGAAAATGCGGCCAAACTGACCAAAGAAACGGGCGGTGGGATCATGGTAATGACCGAAGGGGTGTTCGGCATGGCCGGTGACCAAGGAAAACTCAAGGAGATCGTAGAACGCAAGGCCAAATACAACTTCCGTCTATTCGTCGATGATGCTCACGGATTCGGACAAATGGGTCAGGATGGCCGTGGTACCGCAGACCACCAAGGTGTGCAGAAAGAGGTTGACGTTTATTTCGGAACGTTCGCCAAAGCGATGGCCAGCATCGGCGCCTTCATTTGTGGTCCTGAGGACGTCATGATGTACATGCGCTACAACATGCGCAGCCAAACCTTTGCCAAGAGCCTGCCGATGCCCATCGTTATCGGGGCGTTGAAGCGCTTGGAGATGATGCGGACGATGCCCGAGTTGAACAAGAAACTATGGGCAATAACCGACGCGCTTCAGACCGGTCTTAAGAACGCTGGCCTCGACATCGGGAATACCAATAGCTGCGTTACCCCTGTCATGATGAAGGGCAACATCCCGGAAGCCACCAACGTGATCGTCGACCTGCGCGAGAACCATGGGATCTTCTGTAGCATCGTGGTGTATCCCGTTGTCCCTAAAGATGTGATCCTTCTTCGCCTGATCCCAACAGCGGTGCATACATTGGATGATGTCCAGCACACCATCGAGAGCTTCAAGAAGGTGAAGGAGAAGCTGGCCGCCGGGGCGTACAAGTCTGAGCGCATCGCGGTAATGTGAGGCGCCTCGGCCTCACAGTGCTTCTGCGTCACTGATATAGGTCAGGTCCGGGGGGAACCTTGCCGCCGTGCTTTGCGTTCCAACGCCGCTATGAAGCGGACCACCCCACTCCTCCTCGCTTTTGTCCTTTCATTGAATATCGTCGCTCAAGAGACAGCGATGGATACAGCGGCTGTGTTGTACAGCGATGCCATACGCCAGCTGAAAGCGGAGAAGCACTCCAGCGCCATCCAAAGCTTCAGTGAGCTGCTCGTGCTCCGTCCCGAACAAGCCAAAGCATGGTACTACCGCGGTCTGTGCCGACAGGCATCCGGCGATATGACCGGCGCTGTCCATGATCTTCAACGTTGCCTTGCCCTTCAACCGGGTGACGCCAATGCACAATTGCGCCTGTACGATGTGTACGCCGCACAAGGCCGATCCACGGAAGCCATCGATGGCCTCATGCAGCTTCTAATGCGCTTTCCAGAGGGCGCCATTGCGCAACATGCCATGTTCAGCCTAGGGAATGCCCATGTTCTGCAGAACGATCACGCAAGTGCCTTGGCCGTGTACGAAAGGCTTGTTGGCCAAGCGCCCCAAGATGCCAGGGCTTGGTTCGACCGAGGTGTTGCCAAGAGCCATCTGAAGGATCTTGATGGCGCCATCGCCGATATGACCAAGGCGCTGGAATTGGACCCGTCTTTAGCGGACGCTTACGCCACTAGAGCGTTGGCACTGATCCACGCTGAACGCAAAGGCGAAGCATGTCCGGATCTGCACAAAGCGAACGAGCTCGGCGACCCGAGCGTGGCTGAGCTTATCGCGATCTACTGCGAGTAGCATCGAAGACAGCGTTCCGAAATTCGATCTTCAGGGTTGCGCTTCCATGCGCGGGCAGCATCTTTGCGATCGCGAAGACTAAATCCACGCTACTATGAACCGCACTCTTCTTCAGGCCATCGTTGGTGTCCTTCTTTCGTTCACTGCCATATCCTCCAACGCTCAGGCTTTCACCTCAGGCGATAATGTTGTAGGCTTGGGCATCGGTGTTGGCGGTCACTACGGTGTGTTTGGCTCCTATACCGCCCAATCACCTGTCTTCATGGCAACGTTCGATCGCGGAACGGGTATCAAAGCCGGCCCGGGCGTTATAGGTATCGGGGGGTACTTCGCCTACAAGTCCGTTGCGTATCGCTACGACTACTACAACAACTATTACTATGACCGCCGGTGGAATTACATCATGTTCGGGGTGCGGGGCACGTACCACTGGAATGCGTGGCATGGCATCGACCAACTGGATACGTATGCAGGCGTTCTCGCGGGGTTGAACATCATAGACTATAACGACAAGTCCGAATACCCTTCAGGGTATGTGAGCCCGACATACGGGAGCGCATCAGCACGTACGAATCTCTTCGCCGGCGCCCGCTGGTACTTCACCGAAGGCTTCGGCGCTTATGCTGAACTGAGTCATGGCGTCAGCTACGTAACCGTTGGTCTGAACTTCAAGTTCTGACGGATCTCCCCAGTGAAGAAAGCCCCGGCATACCGGGGCTTTCTTTTTTCCGGCCGTTGGTTCCGGCGTAAAGCGTCCCTCTACATTCGCCCCTCTTTTCAGCGCAACAGCGCCCCCTTCGCCGCGACCACAAAGCCTCCATGGGCAATCCGCACAAGTATTCGAAGGTCACTGCGGCCAGCCTGCTTGTTGCCTTAGGCATCATCTATGGCGATATCGGGACGAGCCCGCTGTATGTGTTCAAGGCGATCGTGCACGGTCATTTGATCAGCGAGCAGTTGATCTATGGCGGTATCAGTTGCATCGTTTGGACGCTTACCCTTCAGACCACGTTCAAGTACATCTATCTCACACTGCAGGCCGATAACCGTGGTGAAGGCGGTGTGTTCTCTCTGTACGCGTTGGTGCGCCGCTATGGCAAGTGGCTTTACATCCCGGCCATACTGGGAGCCACGACGCTTCTGGCCGACGGTGTCATTCAGCCCCCCATTTCGATCAGCAGCGCGGTGGAAGGATTGGCCGGTGTGAGGGCGTTCTCGGACAGCATTAGCCCGGGGAATAACCTCACTATAGGCATCGTCATCGTGATCATCGCGTTGCTCTTTTTCTTTCAACGCTTCGGGACGAAAGTGGTGGGCTTCGCTTTTGGCCCCATCATGCTTGTTTGGTTCAGCATGTTGTTCATACTGGGCGCCGTGCAGATCGCGGATCACCCTGAAGTGCTCAAATGCTTGAACCCATACTACGCGTATGATCTGCTCACGAACTACCCGGGAGGTTTCTGGTTATTAGGCGCCGTTTTCCTCTGCACCACAGGAGCGGAGGCCCTGTATAACGATATGGGGCACTGCGGCTTGCAGAACATCCGACGCACATGGGTATTCGTGAAGATCGCCTTGTTGACCAACTACATGGGCCAAGGGGCCTGGCTCATCGCTTCTGCGGGTCCCGCACTCGGTGAACGCAACCCGTTCTATGCCATCATGCCGCAATGGTTCTTGCTTATCGGTGTCGGTATCTCCACGGCCGCTGCGGTGGTGGCCTGCCAAGCCGTGATCAGTGGTTCGTTCACCCTGATCAACGAAGCGATCACGCTTAACTTTTGGCCACGGGTCAAGGTGAAATTCCCTACCGAGATCCGCGGGCAGATCTATATCCCGAGCGTCAACTGGATCCTGTTCCTCGGCTGTGTCGGTGTGATGCTGTACTTCAAAAAGAGCAGCGCCATGGAAGCGGTCTATGGCTTCTTCATCGTGGTGGCCATGCTCATGACCAGTACCCTCATGTTCGGGTATCTGAGGTACGTGCGTCGATGGCATATGGCGCTGGTCCTGCTGCTCATGGGCGTCTTCTTCAGTTTGGAGGTCTCCAATTTCATCGCGAACGCGGTGAAGATCCTCAGTCAACCCTTCCTATTGATCTTCGTGTTCGCGTTGCTGGCGGTGATGTTCATTTGGTATCGTGCCCGCAAGATCACCAACCGTTTCCTCAATTTCATTCCGCTCACCAACCACGCCCAGGCCCTTACCGACCTGAGCAACGACAAGGAGATACCAAAGTTCGCCACGCACTTGGTCTATCTCACCAAAGCCGATCGCGCCACCAGCGTTGAGAAGCAGATCATTGCCAGCATCATGGCCAAAAAGCTGAAGCGGGCGGAGATCTACTGGTTCGTGCACGTAAACTACACCGATGAGCCGTACACCATGGAATACCGGGTGAATGAGCTGGTGAACGACAAAGTGATCCGCGTGGACTTCGATCTGGGCTTCCGGGTGCAACCGCGCATCAACCTGCTGTTCAAACGTGTGTTGCAGGAGTTGGCCGAGAACCAGGAGCTCGTCTTCAGTAGTAAGTACGAGAGCATTCAGAAGAGCGACTTCCACACCGATATCACTTACGTGCTGACCGAGCGCGTGATGAGCGTTGAGAACGAACTTTCCTTGAAGGACGATATCATTCTCGATGCCTACTTCGCCCTTAAACAGGTTGCACTGAATGATCGCGATGCCTTCGGTTTGGACGAAAGCGATACGGTGATCGAGTATGTACCCCTATTGATCAGCGAACCCACGCAGTTACCCCTGAAACGGAAGGCCATGCTGCGCCCTGCGGGCACTTCGTTGCCGGAAAAGGCCGGGAATTACGACGGGGCAGTGGATGGGACTTGTGAGTGATGCCCAAGGGCATTTCACTCATTTCCCACCGTCACCTACTCATTACTTCCCCCGGATCGTTGAAAAGTCCGGGAATTATCAACACGGGTCTGGGGTGCTTCGGCGGGTACTTTGTGCCAAGGCCATACGCGCGCAATTCCATGCATCGTGTGAGCCCGTTCCCGACACATGGCCAAGATCATAAGCATTGTCAACCAGAAAGGTGGTGTAGGTAAGACCACCACCGCTATAAACCTCGCAGCGTGCTTGGGCGTGCTCGAGCGCAAGACCTTGCTGGTGGATGCCGATCCGCAGGCCAATGCCACCAGTGGCGTAGGGCTCGACCCGAAGAAGACCACGCACAGCATTTATGAGTGCATCATCAACGGCACGGACGCACGCCAAGTGATCCAAGGGACCGACAACCCCAACCTCGACATCCTGCCGGGCCATATCGACTTGGTAGGTGCCGAGATCGAAATGATCGACATGGCCGAGCGTGAGCAGCAAATGAAAAAGGTCCTCGCTCCGCTGCGCGAACTCTACGACTTCATTCTCATCGATTGCAGCCCGTCCTTGGGATTGATCACCGTGAATAGCCTCACGGCAAGCGATAGCGTGATCGTGCCCGTGCAATGCGAGTACTTCGCTCTGGAAGGCCTCGGCAAACTGCTCAACACCATCAAGATCGTTCAACAGCGGTTGAACACGGGCCTCAGCATCGAGGGCATGCTGCTCACCATGTACGACAGCCGCCTGCGCTTGGCCAACCAAGTGGTGGATGAGGTGAAGACCCATTTTCAGGAACTGGTGTTCGACACGGTGATCCACCGCAACGTGACGCTGAGCGAAGCGCCAAGCCACGGCCAGACGATCGTGATGCACGATGCGACAAGCAAGGGCGCGGTGAACTACTTGAATCTGGCGCGGGAGATCCTGCAGAAGAACGAATTGACGCGCATCCCTGATCGCGAGCGTACGATCCCGATCGCGCAATGACCAAGAAACGTGGATTGGGGCGCGGCCTTAGCGCCTTGTTGGAGGACAATAGTGCGAACGTTGCGCCTCGCACGGATGCCTACAGGGCCGATAGCGTAAGTCCGTTGCGGGCTGGCGGTAGCATCAGCACCATCCCGATCGATCAGATCGAACCCAACCCCTTCCAACCGCGCACTACGTTCAGTCCGGAGGCGCTTATGGAGCTGGCCACGAGCATCCGTGAGTTGGGCATCATACAGCCCGTTACGGTTCGGAAGATGGGCTACGACCGCTACCAGCTCATCAGCGGCGAGCGTCGTTTCCGGGCCAGCCAAGCAGCCGGGCTGGTCGAGATCCCAGCGTACATCCGCGTTGCCAACGATGAAGGCATGCTGGAAATGGCGCTGGTGGAGAACATCCAGCGCGAGGAGTTGGATGCGATCGAAGTGGCCATCAGCTTCCAGCGGTTGGTGGATGAAGTGAAACTGACCCACGAGGAACTCAGCGTTAAAGTGGGCAAGGACCGCGCGACCATCACCAATTACCTGCGCCTACTGAAGCTTCCTGCTGAAGTGCAATTGGGGCTGCGCCAGCGGCAGATCGGCATGGGTCACGCACGTGCGCTCATCAGCATTCCCGACCCTGCGCGGCAGATCGAGCTGTACCGGGCCATCGTGGAAAGCCAACTCAGCGTGCGGCAGGTGGAGGAAATGGCGAGAGAGAGGAAGTTCTCCAGCAACAAACCGCAGAAGGCCACCATCGTCCATTTCCGCGACCTCGCCAAACAGTTGACGAAGAAGCTCGGGACGAAAGTGAACGTGAAGGGCGATGCGCGCGGCAAAGGCAAGATCGAGATCGGTTTTGCGGACGCCATCGAGATGGAGCGCATCGTGAAGCGGTTGGTCGATTGAACGGCAGCAATATTCGCGGCACCGTCATTGCTGGCCGACGCGTGAGTGACAAGGGAACGAACATGGTATTCGCAAAGCTGACCGGCCTTCTCCCTGCTTTCGCTTTGCTCCTGTCACCCCTTCTCGGCACTGCCCAATCAGATACGCTGCGGTCCGATAGCCTCCCAGATCGCAAGAACGAGTGGCGCATCAACCACTCCCCCACTAAAGCGACGATCTTGAGCGCGGTGCTGCCCGGTGCTGGCCAAGTCTATAACCGCAAGTACTGGAAGGTTCCGATCGTCTTGGGCGGACTTGGCGTGGCGTACTACTTCGTTGATCGCAACGGTACACAATACGAGCGGTACAAGACCGCCTACATCGCCCTTACGGACAACGATCCGAGCACCGTGGACGAGTTCAACGGCGCCTTCAGCGCCACTGCCGTGCTCGATGTCGCTGACACCTACCGCAAGTGGCGCGACCTGTCCTGGATCTGCTTTGGGGCTGTGTACGTTCTGAATATCATGGATGCAGCCGTGGATGCCCACTTCGTACGCTTCGATGTGGGCTCGGACTTGAGCATGACTGTCGCACCGGCTTTTGAATTGGCCTCACGGAATGCTGTTGGGCTATCGTTCCACGTCAGCTTCTAAGCCACCTCATCTCCACATCTTCCGCATCTTCACATCATGCGTTTCGCACTGATCGGCTACGGCAAAATGGGCAAGGCCATCGAGGATGTGGCACTGATGCGCGAGCACAGTATTGGGTTGAAGGTGGATGCGAGCAACGCGGGTACCCCACCCAGCGGATGCGATGTGGCCATTGAGTTCAGCAAGCCCGACCAAGCGCTGGCGAACATGCGCCTTTGTTTGGAAGCCGGAGTGCCCGTTGTGGTGGGCACCACAGGCTGGTACGATCACCTGAACGACGTGAGAGCAATGGTCGTCTCGAACAATGGCACATTGCTCTGGGCAAGCAACTTCAGTATCGGTGTCAATCTCTTCTTCCGTGTGAACCGGCACTTGGCCAAACTGATGGACAAGCAGCCCGGCTATGGCGTTCACATCGACGAGATCCACCACATCCATAAGCTGGATGCGCCGAGCGGAACAGCGATCACATTGGCAAGGGATATTGATGTGAGTACGCAACGGTACTCGGGGTGGGACCTCACCCCCGACCCCTCTCCAAAGGAGAGGGGAGCAGAGCCCGCTCGCGTACCGATCCTGAGCGAGCGTATCGGCGAGGTCCCCGGCAAGCACAGTGTAACGTGGAGCAGCCCGGAGGACCGCATCATCATCACCCATGAGGCCTTCTCGCGCAAGGGCTTCGCCACGGGCGCAGTGATCGCCGCCGAATGGCTGCGCGGCCGCAAGGGCCTGTTCACCATGGACGACTTGTTGGATGACCTCACCTGATACCCAGCGGCCGTCCATGGAGCGTATTACGCGCTGGGCCTTGCTCGTAACACCTCTTCACAAGCGACATTCCGGCTCACCCACGCCGAATGCGCACATTCGCGCCACATCATCGAACAACTGAGCGCTTGATCATCCGTTCGACCAATTGACCGATCGACATGGTTCCTTACCTCGTCCTCCTCTCCTACTTCATCGTTCTATACGCAACGCTTTGGAAGTTCTTCGTGAAGGCTGGCCGCAAGGCTTGGGAGGGCTGGGTGCCGTTCTACAACTTGTATGTGTGGAACAAGATCATCGGCAAACCATGGTGGTGGTTGTTCCTGTTGTTGGTGCCGGGTGTCAACCTGCTCATGCTCATCATCATGAACGTGAACTTGGCGATCAGCTTCAGTGCACGCGACAGCAAGCACTACCTGCTGTGCACCTTCTTGCCGTGGTACGCTCTCCCGAAATTGGCCTTCGGCGAAGAGTACAAGTACATCGGGCCCATACCCGTTAAGGAGCGGCGCACCACTTTGCTGGCACAATGGGGCGATGCGATCCTCTTTGCGGTCATCGTGGCCACAGTATTCCGCACGTTCACCTTCGAGGCGTTCACCATCCCCACAGGGTCCATGGAGAAGAGCTTGCTGATCGGCGATTACCTCTTCGTCAGCAAGCTCAGCTACGGCCCGCGCATGCCGATGACACCGATCAGCATGCCCTTCATGCACCACACGATCGCCGGTACCAAGAACACGCCCAGCTTCGTGGATTGGTTCAGCCAGCCGTATTACCGCTTGCCCGGTTTCGGCGATGTGGAACGTGGCGATGCCGTCGTCTTCAACTTCCCCGAGGGCGACACGATCGTGATCGACATGGAGAATCCGAGCTACTATCAATGGGTAAGGCAAACTCCGGGTGGCGTGAAGACCGTGGTGGATAAGAAACGTGTTGGTGTAGGTGGCGGACGCATGGTGCCGATCCAAGGGATCCGTACGCGACCGTTGGACAAGCGCGAGAACTACATCAAGCGCTGCGTGGCTATCAGTGGAGAAACGGTAGAGGTCCGGAATGGCGATCTGTACGTGAACAACGAACTGCAACCGCTCGCTTCCACGGGCCAGATGAAGTACGTGATCGAAACAAAGACCTCGTTGAATAAGACGCTGGTGAAAGACCAATATGACATCAACCCGGGCGAGGTGGAAGAAGGGGGGAACAGACTATACCGATTGCCGATACAGCAGGGCATGAAAGATGAGTTCGGGAAGTTGCCGTTCATCGCGCAAATGACCCCTGATCTGGCGCCGAAGCAAAAGACCACCGTCACCGCTGCGCTCCAAATCTTTCCGAACGATACTGCCTACGATTGGAGCGTGGACAATTTTGGTCCTCTGTGGGTTCCAAAGGCCGGAGAAAAGATCGACCTCACGTTGGCGAATCTGCCTCTGTATCGCCGCGCTATCCATGTCTATGAGAACAATTCTCTTGACGTGCGCGATGGCAAGATCCTGATCAATGGGACGGAGGCCACCAGCTACACGTTCAAACAGAACTACTACTGGATGATGGGCGACAACCGACATGGATCGCAGGACTCCCGATTCTGGGGCTTCGTTCCCGAAGACCACGTGGTGGGCAAAGCCGTCTTCATTTGGATGAGCGCGGATCCGGAGAACGGTGGTTTCCCCATGGGCATCCGTTGGAAGCGATTGTTCTCGGGCGTTGATTGATCTTATCATAGGACCTTGAAGTCCCTACTAGCCCGCTGGCGTAACCTGAACGAGTGGCTACGGGCGCTCGTTATCGCTGTCGTCGTGCTCGGCGGACTCCATGCTTTCGTGTTACGCTGGGTAACAGTGCAGAACACCAGCATGTACCGTACGCTGCTACCGGGCGATCTGTTGGCCGTGAACATCTTGGCCGTGTGGACAGGCTTCGACCGCAACGATGTAGTGGTCTTTCGCGACCCCGTGCAGGATGATCGCGTGATGGCCCGCCGGGATCTTCTGGTGAAACGCATTGTGGCACTGCCGGGCGATACGGTGCAGATCAAAGCAGGTAACGTATTCGTCAACGGAAAACGCATGAACGCCGTTCCGGGCTCAACACGCAGCTGGCTGGTGCGGTTGAAACAACCCGCTGATGCCGCGGCCGTGATCGAACATCTGCAACTACCGATGGACTTCGTTCCTACTGGACGAAGCTTCATTGAGTTGCCACTGAATGAAGTGCTGGCCGAGGAGCTGGACAAGGGGAAACTGATCTCCGATGCCGAACCCATGGGCACGGAGCGGGGTTCACCCGATCACATCTTCCCGTACAGCCCAACGTTTCGCTGGAATGCAGACAACTATGGACCGATAACGATACCGCGCGAAGGCGATACGGCGCAGATCGACCTTGGCCGTTTGCCATTGTACGATCGGATCATCACACGCTACGAGGGCCATACGCTGGAAGCCGCCCGACACGAGGTGCTCATGAATGGCGAACCGCTGCGCGAGTATGTGATCGCACAGGATTATTGCTTCGTACTGGGCGATAGCCGCAACCACAGCGCCGACAGCCGCTATTGGGGCTTTCTACCCATGGACCACATCGTTGGACGCGCTGCCTTCGTGCTCCTCAGTAAGGACGGTGACCGCGGGAAACTGAGGGACGGCCGCTGGTTACGGGGCGTGAATTGAGGACTCAGGTCAGCATGCCGCCACAGACATGCAGTGTCTGGCCGGTGATGTAGGCGCTCAGGTCGCTGCCGAGGAAGACACACGCGTTGGCCACATCAGTGGCGGTGCCTCCGCGCTTTAGGGGAATGCCTTCGCGCCATTGCTCAACGACTTTCTGGTCGAGCGCGCCGGTCATCTCCGTTTCGATAAACCCCGGTGCAATGCTGTTGCTGCGGATGTTGCGCGAGCCCAGTTCCAGTGCAACGCTCTTGGTGAACCCGATGATACCAGCCTTGCTGGCGGCGTAATTGGCCTGTCCCGCATTGCCCTTCACCCCTACCACACTGCTCATGTTGACGATGCTGCCACTGCGCTGCTTCAACATGGTGCGCATAACCGCCTTCGTCATGTTGAACACACTCTTGAGGTTGGTGTTCATGACCGCATCCCAATCCGCCTCGCTCATGCGCATCAGCAACTGGTCCTTGGTGATACCGGCGTTGTTCACCAGCACATCCAATTTGCCCCAAGCGTTCACCACTTGATCCACTGTTGCTTGGGCAGCATTGAAGTCGGCGGCATTGCTCTGGATCGCCATGACTTTCCTACCGGAGGTCCCCAGTTGCTCCGCCAGGGCATCCGCCTTCTCGGGACTGCTTACATATGTGAAGGCCACATCGGCACCTTCCTCAAGGAAGCGTTCCACAATGCCCTTGCCGATACCGCGCGAACCGCCCGTTACGAGCGCGACTTTGCCTTGGAGTAGTGCCATTGCGTTAAGGCCGATCGCTTGTGCGAAGGGCGACGGGCGAATGTAGGGTTGCCACCTTGTTGAACTACGGCCCCGGCGGCTTGCGATACGGATACGCCATGGGTGGCTTCCAAAATGTCAATCACGGATATTCGTTATGCCCGGCACTATGCGCATTCAACCGGATCCACGAGATTTGATCGCACCTATCCCAGCACCATGGCCCCACTCAGTCCCCCCACCTCGAGAAGAAATGTCCTCACGGTGACTTCCGTGCTTTTTGCCTTGCTCGTCGCAGCACAGCAACAGCGCCCGCAGCTACCGGCACCATCAGCGGACAAGCCCTACTCAACGGGCGATGCGCAGCGCTCCGCGGTTCAAACGTCCATCCGCTCCGGTGAGGTGAGCAACGCAACCGTTACAACGAATTGGGGCAACAAAGTGGTGCGCATGAGTGCACGCAACCATGGGCTTCCGGAAGTTAACGCCATCAAGGATGCGAAACTGGCCGCTAAACTGGCCTCGGCAATGCCCGGTGCAATTGTGCCTGACGCAGCGCCCAAGAGCGTGGTGCCGGTGGTCGGCACCAGCTTCGAAGCGAATTGGAGCACACAGCAAACGCCACCGGACAATAGCATGGCCATAAGTAACGGCGGGTGGATCGTGAGCACCAACAATGACGGTATCGTCTACGCGCAGACCAGCGGCAACATTCCGTACGGCGCATTCTGGGCGGATTTCTTCCAAGGGCAAGGATTGCCGGCGAACATCTATGACCCGAAAGTGATCTACGATAGTCAGGCTGATCGGTTCTTCATGGTGGTGCTGCATGGATCGGATGCCAGCAACTCCATTCTGCTCTGGTGCTTCAGCCAAACGAACAACCCGAACGATGGTTGGCACATATACCAGATCACCGGCAACCCACTACAGAACAACTGTTGGTTCGACTATCCGAACATCGGGGTGAGCAACAACGAGGTTTACGTGAGCGGTAACCTCTTCACCAGCGGCAACAACCAGTTCGACCAAGTGGTGGTCTTCCAGATCCAGAAGAGCCAAGGGTATA
>CADECG010000079.1 GCA_902825795.1 uncultured Bacteroidota bacterium | reverse complement strand
GCGCGGTGGGCGGTCCATAGGCCAGTGATCCCGCCAAGGGCGTTGGTGCTGCGTCTGGTAGAAACGACCGCGAATGCCGCTCCGGATGCCAAGGTCGTTCCGTCAGGCGCGCCAGCGGCGCTCCACAGTGCATCGAGCAACGGAGCGTGTTCATCCGCCGCACCAACGAGCAGGTTGTGTGTTGGGTGTTCTTCAGCGTGCAGCGTGGCGTTGAGCAAAGCCCAGTGCAGCGAAGCCAACCCGTGGCTGTACGTGATGTTCGGTCCATCGGCCGTGAGCAACAAGGCGATGGTACCACCCACGGTGTTGTGCGTGCTACGCATGAAGCCGGTAGGAGAGAGGATGCCGCCGGCGTTCTCTTCGATCTCGTTCAAGAAGCCGATCGTGTCGTCCACTTGCCCGAGGCCCGTTCCCATGAAGATGCCATCCGGCTTGATCGTTCCGGCATTGGCCAGCGCTTGCAAGGCACAGCTGATACCCTTGCGCATCTGCGCAGGCATTCGCCTAGCTGCGCCTTTGTTCAGCAGTTCGGAGCCGGGTACGTCCGCGTTGCTCCGATCCCAAGGCAACGGATGGCAGACGGCCGCGTTGATCCAGAGTTCCATTACGCGGCGCGGAACAGAAGTGAAGTGCCGTTGCCACCGAAACCGAAGGAGTTGCTGAGCACGGTGCGCACCACCATGTCCGTAGGGACTTTCACCGGTAGGCTTCTGCAGCCTTCAACGACATCTCCGGCCCGTGCTGTTGGCGGAACGAAACCGTGCCGAATGGACAGCACACTGAAAACCGCTTCCAATGCGCCCGCTGCCGCAAGCGTGTGGCCCGTGAGCGATTTGGTACTGGTGAAGGGCGGCACCTTTCCGAACAAACGCTCCATGGCGATCAACTCGGTGAGGTCGTTGTTACCTGTTGCGGTGCCGTGCGCGTTCACGTGATCGACGTTCGCTACTGACATCTCCGCAACACGCAGTGCGCCCTCCATCGCTTTTTGCGGGCCGATGCCGTCGGGCGATGTCGCGGTCTGGTGGTAGGCATCATTGGCATTCGCATAACCCGCCACAAGAGCCAGTGGCTTCCTGCCGCTCTCAAGCACATCGCTGAGGCGCTCAAGCACCACGTAGGCAGCGCCTTCGCCAAGGTTCATTCCTGCGCGGTCAGCGCTGAACGGCCGACACGCATTTGCGTCCATCGCGCTCAACGCGCGAAAACCTGCGATGGTGAATCCGCAGAGCGCGTCCGCACCGCCAGCAAGCACCGCATTCGCCCTTCCCGTCTTCAGCAAACGCGCACCGAGCATAATGGCATTGGCGCTGCTCGAACAAGCGGTGCTGATCGTGCCTGCTTGGGTTGCACCAAAACGTCGGGCCAAGTGGCGCGAGTGGTCGCCCACTTCGTGTCCGCGAGCCGCGCGCATCAAACGCGCCGTGTCACTGTCGCGGTAACGGTACTCTCTTTCGGTGCGGTCCATGCCACCCACGGTGCTGGCGCTGATCAGCGTCATTCCGGCGGCGTTCTTCACACCGCTTGATGCCATCGCTTCGTCCGCGGCAAGCAAACCCAGTAGCACGGTTCGCGATGGGTCAGCACCGGTATCGGTCCACTTCACCGCTGCCTTCAACTCGTCATCCGACATCGGCACTTCGCCGAAGACCAGCTCCGGAAATCCGAGGTCGTGATAGCGTAGCGCACTGATACCTGAAGCTCCAGCTTTCAGTGCTGGCAGTTGCGCAGCAATACCGTTGCCGAGGGCGCTCACCGCGCCCATGCCCGTGATCGCAATGGTCGGGGGCAAGCCTTGCATTTTCCGCTGGGTCCGGCGGGTCTACTTCGGCGCTGCTAGCTGCGCGAGGATGTGGTCGGCCATCGTGTTCACGGAAACGAAGATCGTTCGGCCGTCCTTCGGGTCCGTGATCTTGATGCCATAGTGGCGATCGAGCAATACGATCAATTCCAACGCGTCGATGGAATCAAGTCCCAATCCTTCACCGAACAATGGAGCATCATCAGCAATGCTCTCGGGCTTCACCTCTTCCAGGTTCAGCTGCTTTACGATCTGCTCCTTCAGGTTCCGTTTCAGTTCTTCTCTGTCCATTTCAATGCTGCGTGAGGATGGCTTGGAGGCCGGTTGGGGTAAGGGGTGTTCCGGCGCCATGGCCGATCAATGCAAAACCCGCGAATGGAAGCGTTGGTGGTCCGCTCCAGAAGGGGGTGGCGAAGATATCCGACCAGCCGACGATGACGTGGGTCATGCCTTGCGTCGTGATCATGTCATCGGTAATGGTCAACAACAAGTCAGGGTCAGGGTGCTCGCTTATCAAACAAATGCTTGGGCCGAATGCGCCGTGGCGTATGGTGATCTCCCCAGCACCGGTGTTCGGTAGTGTGTACACGAATACCGCCGGGCTGGCCAGCTCACCGCGGCGAACGGGCTCCCAATGCTCCACGTCCGTTGCGGCACTGCCGCTGCCGTTCAGCGTGATCAGGCCCACCGCGTTCTCTATGTCCGCACCGTCCGTCCGCAGCATTCGGTACAACGGCTCGGCGGCCAGCAACGCCAAGCGAGCATACGCATCCATCTTGTGGAACTTGGGATAGTCCATGCCAATGGCGGTGTAGAGTGCGCGAAGCATAGCCGCATCCTCGCCATGCCCTTGAGCCAGCTCGTTCCCGTTGAGGGAGAGCCGACCGCCGGTCAAGCGCGTGCTGGCTAACAGGTTCAGCATGCTTCGATGAGAATGGCCGCGTTGCACCCACCGAAACCGGAGGAGGTCTTCAGCAACGTGTTCGACAGAGGAGTTCCGATGGCCTGCAGCACGTTGAGCGGTGGAAGCTCATCAAGGTCATTCGCACCGAGTGAAATTGGCAATTGCTTTAGGCGCATGGCGCGCAACGAGAGAACGGTCTCCAGCACACCGGCCGCGCCAAGTGTGTGACCGAAGTAGCCTTTGTGGCTGTTGGTGGGAACGTGTTCCATTCCCAGCCGACCGAAGGCTACGGCTTCCATTCGATCGTTGTACACGCTTCCGGTACCGTGGGCATTGATGTGCCCGATGTCCTTGCGCGTCCTTCCGCTCGCGTGAAGAGCAGCATCTACCGCGCGCACCAAGCCTTCGCCCGTGCGGCTCGGTCCGCTGATATGGTTAGCGTCGTTGCCCATGCCTCCTGAGATGTATTCGCCCACTGGTTCAGCGAACAGCGAAGGGTCGTTGGATAGGACGACACCTGCGACTGCTTCGCCAAGTGAAACGCCATCGCGCGTGCGGTCGAACGGCCTGCACGGCCCGGCGCTCAGCGCATGCAGGGATGCGAAACCGCTCAGCGTAAAACGCGATAGCAGATCACCACCGAGCACCATTACGTGATCGTAGCGTCCAACGCGGATCAGATCCGCAGCGAGTTTGATGGCCAGCGTGCCACTGGCGCAAGCGTTGCTCACTACGATCGGGGCCGCATGCAATGACGCACTGACGCGGATGCGTTCCGCCAAGGATGGGAGCAGCGCGCTTCGCACATCACCGTTCTCCAACATCCCGATCTCACCTTTCGTGGTGCTGAGGATCACGGCCGAACGAGGAGTACGTCCGCTACGTGTGGAGAATATGTCCTCCGACAATTGCGCGCGGCAACGGGCAATGCAATCCAGCAGTTGTACCTCCAGCGGCCGGTCGGGATGTTGCTGTTGGAAGGCGCGTCCAACACTGGCCATTGCGCCGCCCGGCACTTGTTCGGGCCTGAGACCACAGGTGCTGTTGAGCATGGCGGATAGCACCGCCGCGCTGCCGCTTCCCAAAGGACAGGTCACATGATCAGCGCCCAGAAGGATCTTCATTTCACGCGAAGCCATGCCGCTTCTTCCATGTCTTGAAAACCTCCGGGGCATCCAACAGTAATTGCTTGTCCTTGTTCAGGAACACCTGCACTGTTTCACCGGTGGCTACGATGCAGTTCTTCAACGTGCTGTGCACGGTGTAACGCAGAATGATCTTCGCTGCCGGCGATGGCACGAAGACGGTGTGGATGATGGCCGTGTCACCATAGCTCAGCATCGCCTTGTGTTCGATCACACTGCGAACGATGGGTGTGAACGCACCGTTCTCGTACATGAACATGGCGTCGAGGTCGTGTTTCCGGCCCCATGCTTCGCGGCCCGCTTCGAAGAAGGAGAAGTAGTTGCCGTGCCATACGATGCCCATCGGGTCAAGATCGCCGAACGTGATCGGATACGTGCTCTCGCACGCGAGTTCAGGAAGCTGCTGCATCGCCTACAAGGAACACCTTCATTTCCATTTCAGCCAATTGCTCCTCACCAACGCGCACCGTTCCGTGCAGTACTTGCACTTGTTCCAGTCGGTGAGTTACTCGCACCGTTGTGTGCAACGTTTCACCGATCCGCGGTAGCCGATCGATGGTGAGTTTGCTCACGGCGCCAATGAAGCCGACAGGCGGCGGGGCCCCTTCCATGGCGGCGCTGTAGCCCATTCCAAGCGCAGCGGTCTGTGCAACGTTTTCTATCACTCCTCCTTCCAGCAGCACGCCATCCTCGGCGAAGACATCGGTTGCCAGCACATCGAAACGGCTCAGCAGTTCATCCGGAGTTGCGCTCACCAGTTCGTGTACCATCACCATCGGTGGGTGCTGGGGCAGGTAGCGTTGTACGGCGTCGCGCGCCAGCAGTGGGGTCGTCGGCATCGGCCCAAAAGTCGAAAAAGTTGAACCATTGATCGGGACTCTTTTTCACGGCGTCCTCCAAGGCGACCACGAAAGCGTCCAACAACTCGTTCGGCGAACAGCCGGTAAGCGCTGGCGTTGCGGTGAACTTGTAGCCCGGACCGTCGGTGCGCACCACGAAACAAAAGCTCACCGGTGCACCGGTGGCCGAGGCCATGGCGAACGGCCCCAGCGGGAAAAGCGCCGGTTTGCCCAAGAAGGACATTCGGCGGGCGCGGGCATTGGGCAACCGGCGATCGCCATGCAGGCAGATCAAGCGACCCTTGGCCAGCGCGGCGTTGATCGCCAAAGCGGTGCCCACTCCTCCATCGGCCGGTATTACTTGGTAGCTCGCTTCTTCACCCGCGCCCTCCATTACTTCCTTCACATCGTGCCGCTCTGCGTCGAGCATCACCACGCTCACCTTGCCCTTGTATCGTTTCAGCAGGTGGCCTGCCAGTTCCCAGTTGCCGAGGTGAGCGCTGATGAGCACGCCTCCCTTGCCGCTGTCCACCATTGCTTGAATATGCTCTCCCCCCGTTCGGTCGTAGCTGTACTTGTCCACCATGCCACTTCGCACCGCAACCTTGTCGATCAGCACTTTTCCGAAGACGCGGAACTGCCGGTAGGCAGCCAACCTCCAAGGTTTGCGCTTGATCGGATGCAACTGGTACTGGTAATTCCGCACCGCTTCACCCGGTCCTTTGGCGAACAGAACATACCAGAAAGCCACGGGCCACAACAGCGCATACGCGGCTTGAAGCCCGATTTTCCTGAGCAGGAAGATGAAAAACCGGTGACCCCAGGGCGTGCCCAGGCTCTTGCCTTGCCAGTTCGTGGCCTCAGGCGTTGGGCCCGATGCGTTGCTCAATGTGGTCGTAGAAATCACGGAAGGTCACCACCTTCTGGAAGTCCTCGGCGCCCAGCTTGATGCCGAAGTTCTCTTCGATCACCACCACGAGGTCAACGTAGTCGAGGCTGTCCAAGCCGAGGGTTTCCTTCAACGGAGCGTCGTCCTGGATGGTGCTTCCATCCACCTCGAATTCTTCCACAAGGAAGTTCCGGGTCTTGGCAATGATCTCTTCGCGTAGTGTGGTGGTGCTCATGTTAAGCGACGTACCGTTTGATGATGAGTGCCGAGTTGGTGCCGCCGAATCCGAAAGAGTTGCTCAAAAAGGTGTCGAAGCGATGTTCGACCATTTGAGCAGCGATGTTCAGTTTTGCGGAAGCCTCGTCAGGGGTGGCGAAATTTATGTTGGGCGCAATGAAGTCGCCGTGCATCATGAGCATGGAATACACCACTTCGCTCGCTCCCGCCATCCAACACTCGTGACCGGTCATGCTTTTGGTGCTGCTCACATAGGGCTTGCGAACACCGAACACAGCATCGATGGCCTGTGCCTCAATACTGTCACCTACGGGTGTTGCCGTGGCATGGGCATTCACGTAATCGATGGCATCGGCTTGCACGCCGGCCATGTTCAGTGCCATGTTCAATGCACGCAACTGGCCATCGAGATCCGGGTCGCTGATGTGGGCGCCGTTGCTGCTGAACCCGTAGCCGGTCAATTCGCCCAGGATGTTGGCTCCCCTCTCCAACGCGCTCTCCAGCGATTCGAGCACCAACGCCGCTGCGCCACCGCTGGGCACTAAGCCATCGCGGTTCTTGTCGAACGGCTTGCTGGCTTTTGCCGGTTCCGCCTCCTGAATACTGAAGGCGCCAATACCGTCGAAGCTGCCGAAGGCGTATTCGTTCACTTCCTGTGCACCACCGCACAACACCATCTTCTGAAGCCCTTGCTTGATCAACAGGTAGCCCATCCCAATGCTATGACTGCCGCTCGCGCATGCACCGCTGATGGTGAAGTTGACACCCCGGAGCTTGAAGATCGTGCTCAGATTCATCGTCACGGTGCAGTTCATGCTCTGGAAGATGGCACCGCTCCCCAGCAAGGTGGTGTCATTCTTCCTCCTGACGGTATCGATGCTCTCCATCACCGCCTTGGCGCTGCTGTCGTTCCCGAAGAGGATGCCCACTTCGTTCTTTTCCAGAAAGCCCATGTCGATACCGGCTTGCGCAAAGGCTTGCTCAGCGGCGGCATAGGCGTAGAAACATTCCTCCGCCATCATCACGCGCTGACGGCGCGTAAGTTTCTCCTTCAGATCGGGCATCGGCACCACGCCTGTCAGCGCACTACGGTAGCCCATGTCCTTGCGTGCTTGGTCGAAGCCAATGCCGCTCTTGCCAGCGCGAAGGCTGGCCTCCACTTCTTTCAGGTCTTTGCCGAGGCAGCTCCAAATGCCGAGGCCCGTGATCACAACACGGTTCGCGTTGCTCATGAGTGGATGCCGCCGTTGATGTTGATGATCTCGCCCGTGATGTAACTCGCTTTTGGTGAGGCCAGGAAGGCCACAACACCTGCCACTTCCTCAGGCTCTCCGAAACGTTCCATCGGGATGAACTTCTTGAGGTCTTCCACCGGAAGGCCCGCCGTCATATCGGTGTTGATGAAGCCGGGGGCAACGGCGTTCACCGTGATCTTGCGCTTGGCCACTTCGGTTGCCAACGAGCGCGTGGCGCCGATCATCGCTGCCTTCGCCGCACTGTAATTCGTTTGGCCCGGCACACCCTTCAAGCCGCTCACCGAAACAACATTGATGATGCGGCCGCTCCGGTTGCGCACCATTTTCTGGATCAGGAAGTGGGTGACGTTGAAGAAGCCGTTCAGGCTGGTGTCCAGCACGTCTTTCCAGTCTTCGGGTTTCAGAAAGACGAACAGGTTGTCGCGTGTGATGCCGCTGTTGTTCACCAGTACCTCCAAGCGATCGTTCTGGTGCGCGGCGTACCAAGCTGTCAGTGCAGTATCCACCGCTGACTTGTCGCGCACATCGAACTGAACCGTAGCGCAATCCACGCCGCAAGCCCGCACTTGCGCTGCGGTCTCTTCGGCTGCATCAGCGCCTTTCACATAGTTCACCAGCACGTGCCAACCATCCTTCGCCAACGCAACGCAGATAGCACGACCGATCCCGCGCGAACCGCCCGTTACAAGTGCATATCGCTTTGGTTCAACAGTGCTCATAACGCGCTAGGAAAGAAGAGTGTGTTCTTCACGTTCGCCAAGGCCTCAGCGTGAATGGAACTGCTGACGATCGGCCCGCTGCTGCTGCGCACCTCAGCATGGAATGCCCGACCGGCAGGGGAGAAGGAGGAAATGCCACCAGTGAGGTCCACAGCCTGTGCGAGCGCCAGCGCGTGCACCGCCATGACCTGCGCCGTATTGTCGATGACGCGTGCGGTCATGAGCGCCGCATTGGTGCCCATGCTCACGATGTCCTGATTGTCGTTGTTGTTCGGGATCGAATGGACGTAGAGCGAGGTGCTCAGCGCTTGGCACTCGGCGGTGGTGCTCACCGCGGTGAATTGCATGCCCTGCAATCCGTGGTCGATGCCGGCGCGGCCCATGCGCAGGAATGCCGGGAACCGACCGTTCACACGCTCGTTCATCAGGAAGTTCAACTGGCGTTCGGTGAGCATGCACAGTTTCACCATGGCAAGCTTCAGCTTGTCCATTTCAATGCTGATCTGGTCGCCGTGGAAGTTGCCGCCGTGGTGGACACTTCCATCGGTCATGTCGATCACCGGATTGTCATCGACCGAGCCGAGTTCATCTTCCAGCACCCTGCCACACTCGCGCATTGTGTCGAGGATAGGCCCCAGCACTTGCGGCACGCAGCGGATGCTGTAGTTCTCCTGGATCCGTTCGTTGTACACATCCCCGTGCCCCGCACCGGTGATGAAGCGCTCGTTCTGGCTGCGGGTATGCGTGCTGCCGGTAAGGGCTTGGCGCATGCGGGCCGCCACTTCGTTCTGTCCCAAGTGGCGCTTCGCGCCGTTAAGCGCTGCGCTCAGGTGGTCATCGAACGGACCGACGATCTCGTTGAGCAAGGCGCCCATGGCAATAGCCCGGTCCAGCAAAAGCTGTGCGCGGTGGTGGTTGATGATGCCGATGCCTGTCATGCAGGCCGTGCCGTTCAGCATGCCCAGGCCATCGCGCAATTGCAATTGCAGCGGCGCCCGACCCAATTGACGGAGCACCTCCGCAGTGGAGCGACGCTGGCCTTTATAGTTGCACGTGCCTTCACCGATCAGGCCGAAGGCCATGTGCGCTTGCTGGACCAGATCACCGCTTGCACCCACGCCACCGTGCTCGGGCACTGTGGGATGGACGCCGTTGTCCAGGAAATAGATGAGTTGGTCGATCACGGCAGGGCTCACCCCGCTGCGCCCGATCAAAAATGTATGCAGTCGTGCCAAGAGCATGGCCCGCACAGCAGCGTCGGGCAAGGGGTTGCCGACGCCGCTTGCGTGGCTACGCACCAGATTGTATTGTGCTTCGCGCGTATCCTCTTGCGCAATACGTTGCTGCGCCAAAGGCCCGAAACCGGTGGTGATCCCGTAGATCACCTTGTCCTTGGCGAAGTCCTGTAGGAACGCAAAGGCCCGCAGTGCTTCGCTGCGATCGGGGGCGAGGTCGGCTACGCGTCCTCCTTCGAGAACGATGCGAATGAATGAATTGAGGTCCGTACCCATGTGGGTTTGTGGGTCTGCCGAAAAGGTCGGCGAAGATAGACGGCTGTTCGGCTCCATGGAATGCAGCGCCGGGCGCCGTTTCTTCGCGGGCTTTTATGTCCTCCCTGGTCCACAAATTCCACATGGGTGCTTCGCGGAAACGCTGGCTGGTATTCGGCTTGGCTGCGGTTTGGGTTGTTCTGGCAACGTGGGTCGCAAGCGGTTTGAAGCTGGAGGAGGATCTGTTCCAAGCCCTGCCGCAGGACAAGGTGATCACGCGCTATCGGCAACTCCTCGAGTCTTCGGGGAACGCGGACAGGATCGCCGTAGGCTTCACCGCCGATAGCCTGCAACTTGATAGCGCCTTTGCCGCGGCTGACCGTTTCATCGAGCGTTTGGTGAGAATGGAGTTGCCGGTGGAGATCTCGGTCGGTCCGGATATCGGACAAGTGGATGAATTGATCGACGGTATGCTGGCACGGTTGCCAGTGATGGCGGATAGTGCGGCCATGGTACGGTTGGTCTCCGCCGACTCGTCGGCGGTGGACAGTCTTATGACGCGCGCCATGGATCAACTGACCTCCCCGATGGGAGCGTTCTCCGAAGCATTGGTATTGGGCGATCCCGCAGGGTTGCTACGGAACAAACTCCATGTGCTCAAGGGTCTCGGTAGCATGGGTGGCTTATCGGTGGTGGACGGCCGCTTCGTAGCTCGCGATGGGCGCACCGCTTTCGTGTTACTGTCACCCATTGATAGCCTGCTCGGGCCGTACTACGCCAAGGCAGGGCGTACCCGGGATCACAAGAAGGCTGCGCAGGAACTGGTGAAGGATATCGAAGCGGTCATGGTCGGCTGCGAGGGTGGGACCGAGTCTGTCCTTTTCGGTGCTGTGCCCTTGAGCATGCGCAACGCGGAACGCATTGCAGCGGATAGCCGGAGCACCACACTGGTCTCGCTGGTGCTGGCACTCATTCTCATCATCTGGTATTTCCGCCGGGCCACAGCACCATTGTTGATCCTATTGCCGCCGGCGTTCGGTGCGATCTCAGCGCTGGCAGGGATCGCCTTGATCCAAGGAGAGGTGAGCGCGATCTCCCTCGGTGCAGGCGCCGCCTTGCTCGGCATCGCCATGGCCTATGGCTTCCACTTTCTCACGCACCTTCGGCACAATGGCAGTGTGGTGAAGGCTTTGGAGGAGACCGCTGGTCCATTGGTCCTTGGTTGTTTCACTACGGTGCTCGCTTTTCTGGGACTGCGCTTGCTCGATAGCAAGTTGTTGCAGGATCTGGGCTTGCTCAGCGCGCTGATGCTCGGTAGTACAGCGTTGTTCGTGATCGTGGTGTTGCCTTTGCTGGTGAAGGACCGCGCGCCCTTGCTCACTGCGGATCCGGTGTCCGCCGCATCCTCTCCAATCCGCATTTTATTGAAGCTTCGGAAGTGGGCCATCGTGCCCGTGCTTGTGATCACCGCGATCCTGCTTCCTTGGGCTGATGAAGCCACGTTCGATGATGAACCGGAACATCTTGGATGGATGCCACCCGATATGCGGCGAGCGAACGACCTCCTCTTCGGAAGCGAACGGGACACGCGGACCGTATTCATCGTGGCCGAGGGAGCGACCGATGAAGAGGCGCGCCAAGCACTGGAACGCACAGGTATTGCGCTGCGGAGCGATTTGCCAGGCACAGCGACCAGCTTGTTCCTGCCAACGGATCTGCAACCATCGATCGCCTACACGAAGCGGAAGCTGGAAGCTTGGATGACGGCTTTCGGTAATGCCCGCGGCCGTCCGCTCATTGCGGCCCTGGAGCGCAGCGCCGAAGACCATGGCTTCACAGCGGAAGCGTTCCATGGGTTCACGCACTGGCTGAACGGTATGCCCAATACCGCGGCGCTCTTGGAGCCGTTGTCCTTCCCCGATGGTTTGCCGGGCGCTGAACCGATCGTGCAACCGGACGGCCGTGTGTTGCTCACTGGATTGCTGCGTTGCGGTCAGCAGGAGTTGGCGCAGGTGAATGCGGTGCTTGCCGGGATGAACGCTGGTACAGTTGGAACAGTGCAAGCGCTTGACCGCAGCATCATGGGCGAACGCATGAAGGTGATCGCCCAACACGATCTCGGCAAAACGCTGTTGTTCACATCGGTACTGGTCTTCTTGACGTTGCTGATCTCCTACGGCCGCATCGAACTGGCGCTCATCACCTTCCTGCCCATGGCCCTTGGCTGGGTGTGGATCCTGGGCATTTGCGGATTGTTCGGCATCCCGTTCAACATGGTGAACATCCTGATCTGCACGTTCATCTTCGGCTTGGGTGATGACTACTGCATTTTCACTAGCGACGGAATACTGGAGCGCTACAAGACGGGTAAGGAAAATACGCGGGCCAACCGCGACGCCATGATCCTCACAGGGGTTACCACCCTGCTCGGCACTGGTGCGCTGCTCTTCGCCGAGCATCCCGCCTTGCGGTCCATCGGCACGCTGTCGGTCATCGGCATGGTGTGCATTCTGGTGATCGCGCTCACCGTGCAGCCGTGGTTGTACCGCGTGTTCATCACCGATCGGGCGGCCAAGGGGTTGTACCCGTTCACGGCTAAGAGTTTCTTCGTGTCAGCGGTGGCGTTCCTCTATTTTTTGCTGGGCTGTATCCTCTTGCTCGGTCTGTTCCCGGTGTTGCGCATGTTGCCGATGAAGCGCATGGCCCAGCGACGTTTGTACGGCCATGTGATCATGCTCTTCACGCGCAGTTTGGTTTACCTGATGGCGAACGTGCGCAAGGATATCCGATCGTTCCGTGCGCAGGTGGAGGCCCGGCCCAGTATCGTGATCGCCAATCATGCCGGCTTCATCGACATACTGGTGATGCTCATGATCCATCCGCGTATGCTCATGATGACCAATCGTTGGGTATGGAATTCACCCTTCTTCGGGGCCGTGGTGCGCTTCATGGGTTTCCTGCGTAGCGAGGATCCGCCGGAGGTGAACGTGGCCAACGCCGAGCAAGCCTTGCGCGACGGTTACTCGATCACCGTGTTCCCCGAGGGAACGCGCAGCGTAACGGGCAAATTGAACCGCTTCCACAAGGGCTCCTTCTGGTTGGCCGAAGAACTGAAGGCCCCCATGGTGCCCGTGGTGCTTCACGGTGTGGGGCATGCCATCCAAAAAGGCGACTGGCTGCTGAAGGACGCACGCATGAGCATGCGCACGCAGCCCACGGTGGAATGGAACGATGCGCACTACGGCAAGGGCCATCGGGAGCGCACGAAGGCGATCAGTGCCGAGTTCAAACGCGCGCACTCGGATCACCGGAATGCCATCGAGATACCATCCTACTGGCGCGAGAAGTTGGTACGCACCTTCATCTACAAAGGCCCTGTGCTGGAGTGGTACGTGCGCATCAAGAGCCGCATTGATAGTGGCTTGCACGATCGCATCCACACGTTGGTACCGCGCGGTGCTTCCGTCGTTGATCTCGGTTGCGGCTACGGCATGCTCGGTTATCTGTTGCATTGGAGCAGCCCCGAGCGCCGCGTGCTGGGGGTGGACCACGATGCTGCGAAAGTCGAGGTGGCCCAGCAGGGTTTCAGCAGGGGCGAGGCGCTCCGGTTCCAGCAAGCCGATCTCGGTACGTTCGATCCACCACCTGCCGATGTGTACATACTGAAGGATGTGCTGCACTACATGCCAGCCCCCGCGCAGGCCGCCTTGTTGAAGCGCTGCGCCGCGAAGCTGGAGCCCGGCGGGTCGATCCTGGTGCGCGATGGGTTCGCCGATGATGCGCCACGGCACCAGCGTACCCGGCTAACGGAACTGTTCTCCACCCGCCTGTTCGGATTCAACAAGACCAACGGCGCACTTCACTTTCTTCGCCGCGGCGAACTGGAGTCCATGGCAAGCGCGTGCGGAATGCGTTGCGAATGGCTCAGAGATAGCCGTGTTACGTCCAATGAACTGGTGATCTTGCGACCCCAAGGTAGTGAACGAACATGAGCGATAGGGACTTCGATGTTGTGGTGATCGGTGCCGGCCTTGGCGGGTTGGAGGTGGCCTATGCCCTCGCCAGCGAAGGCATGAGCGTTTGCGTACTCGAAAAGAACCAGCAGCTCGGTGGCAGCTTGCAGGTCTTCAGCCGCGACAAAACCATTTTCGATACCGGTGTGCATTACATCGGTGGCCTCTCGCCGGGACAGAACCTCCACCGGTACCTCAGCTACTTCGGCATCATGGACAAGCTGAAGTTGCACCGTATGGACATGGACGGCTACGACCTGTGTTCCATGGGCGACGGGACAACGGAGTATCCGCATGCACAGGGCTACGACAATTTCGTTCGGCAGTTGTCCGAACACTTCCCGCAGGAGAAAGCCGGGATCATTCAATACACCGAGGAGATCCAACGCATGTGCCGCCGGTTCCCGTTGTATAACCTGGAGGATCGCGACACGCAGGAATGGAAGGACGATGACCTGGGGCTGAATGCCAAGGAACACATCGCTTCCATGGTACGGCACCCGGTGCTGCGCAACGTGCTCGGCGGCAGCAGTGGTTTGTACGCCGGTGATGGGCGGTGCTCGCCGTTCTACGTGCACGCGTTGGTGACCAATACGTACATCGAAAGCTCATGGCGTTGCGTGGACGGTGGTTCGCAGATCGCGAAGCATCTGGCGCACAACACGCGTGCAAAAGGTGCCATCATCCACAGCCGGAAGGAAGTGACCGGTTTCGATTTCGAAGGCACCAGCATCAGTGCTGTGCGCACCTCCGATGGCGACGTTTTCAACTGCAAGCACGTTATCGCCAACATCCATCCGAACGCACTGCTGGCCATGATCGGGCCGGGGCACATACGGCCCGCATACCGCCATCGGCTAACCGCGTTGCGCAACACCACGGGCACGTTCACGGTGCATCTGGCTATGAAGCCCGGCGCGTTCCCGTACCTCAACCACAACCACTACCACATGCTCGGCCACGATGTGTGGGATGCCGTGCGGTACGATCGTGTCAACTACCCCGACAGCTACATGCTCAGCACGCCGAAGAGCTCGAAGTCCGGCGACTATGCGGATGCCATCACCATCATGTGCTACATGGACTTCGATGAGGTGGCGCCGTGGGCCCATACCCACAACACCATTGTGAAGCCCGGCGACCGTGGCGATGGCTACGAGGAGTTCAAGCGGAAGAAGGAAGACCAGATCCTCAATGTGGTGGAACGGAAATTCCCCGGCCTGCGCTCAGGTGTGCGGTCCATCCACAGCAACACACCGCTTTCGTTCCGCGATTTCATCGGCAGTCACGAGGGCAGTATGTACGGCATCATGAAGGACGCCAGCGATCCGCTGCGCACGTTCATTCCGCCACGCACCAAGATCCCGAACCTGTTGCTCACCGGCCAGAACATCAACCTGCACGGCATCCTCGGGGTAACCGTTAGCAGTATCGTTACCGCCGCCGAACTCGTCGGCAAGAGCCATCTGCTGAAGAAGGTGCGGGCGGCAAGCTGATCACACCATACACCTCCACAACGTGTGCCCGAGACCCAGATCGTCGAGCTCCTCTACCACACGCAGCCCCGCTTTCTCCACCAAGGGCTTGAAGGTTTCGGCGCGGTACATGCGGCTGTTGCCGTTGGCCATGGCCGTGAAGTAGAGGGAAGTACCCGCCAAGCAATACGCCCCGGCTTCATGCTTCTGGCGGTCGATGAAGGTTTCCATGATCCACAGCACGGTGCGCTCGTTCATGGCGGCCTTGGCTTTGCGCAGGATAGCGACCACTTCGTCCTCGCCGAAACAATCCAGGAACTGGCTCATCCAGATCACATCGGCTCCTTCGGGCAGCGTGCTGGTGGGGTCGAGCATGTCGCTGTGCACGGTGCGCAAGCGGTCGGCAAAGCCGGCGGCGGTGATGTTGCGTTCCACTTCCCGCAGTTGGCCGGGCAGGTCCACCACGGTCATCTGCACATCGGCATCGTAGCGTAAGCAGGCCAACGCCCATTTGCCCGTGTTGCCGCCCACATCCATGATGCGCGCAGGTTTGTCCTTGAAGACGATGGGCAAGGCCACCGGGAAGGAGTGGTCGCTGTAGAAGTGATCGAACGCGAACCAGCTTTGGCGCACGCGCTCGGGCAAGCTCTTCAACGCTTGGTAGATCGTAGGCCACTCGCCGAAGACTTTCAGCCCGCTGGGCTTGCCTTCTTTCAACGCCTCTTCCAGGTGCCACGATCCTTCGTAACACACGTCGCCCACGAAGTCCATGTTCACGCGGGTCATGTCGTCCTTGGTCAACATGTAGCCGGTCTTGGTAATGCCGTACCGGTCTTCCTTGCGCCATAGCACATCGGCGGTGAGGCCCATGTCCACCAGCACGGTGATCGCGTAATGGCTCAAGCCTGAAACGGCCATCATCTCATCGAAGGAAAGGCCCTTGCTGCGCGACTTGTCCAGGGCGGCCAAGAGGCCGGTCTTGCGCATGATCCAGCACGCTTGGAAAACGATGGGCCCGAAGGCAATGCGTTGTGCAGCGGCTTTCGCTTCCGCTGCTGTGGGTTCAGTCTTCACCGGACCGTTGATGGTTGTTGTCTCGTTCATGGCATCATCACGCTTTCGCACCGGTCAATTGATCTTTGCTCTCATCCTGCGGCGTATGGGCGCCGTTACCATTGCCATTGGCGAACGCAGCCGTAACCGCATCCAGTTTCCCTGCGCTGGCGGTGCCACCGGCTTCCATGCGCACCACTTGTGCCAGCGTGCGCACAATGCGATCGTGCTTCGCCACGAAGGGATTCTTCTTGTCCCACACATAGCCCGCCAGCACGCTCACGATCTGCTCCTTGATGCTCTGCGTCAGTTCGGGCGCGAAGAAGATGGTGTGCAGGTCGCCGGTGTACCAGGTCTCCACGTACGTCTTGAAGACCGTGGCGCCATCGCGCACCGGCTTGGCGTAATCCATCTCCCAATCCACTGCTTCGCCAGCGCGCTGCTTCAAGAGCAACTTGGCGGCAAGCAATCCGCTATTGGTAGCGAAGGCGACGCCGCTGCTGAACACGGGGTCCAGGAACCCGGCGCAATTGCCCGTGAGCACGTAGTGCTTGCCGTGCAGCTTCTCGTTGTAGTGGGCGTAGTCGCGGATCACCTTCGGCTCGAAGATGAACTCAGGCGCGTCGTACCGCGTGCCGAATCCCTTCTGGGTCTTCAGCATTTTCTTGAAGGCTTCTGACGTCGTGGTGCTCTCCTCTATCGCATTGAAATGGCGCTTGTGGCCCACGAAGCCCAGTGAGGTGCTGCCATTGCTGAAGGGGATGGACCAGAACCAGAGATCGGTCTCCACGATCTCGAAACTGATCTGCATCGGGTCTTTGTATCCCGCCCGGTGCTCCTCGGTCTCCGGCACATGCGTGAACATGGCCATGCGGTCGTTGCCCGCGGGCTCGTCCTTCAGGCCGAACAGGCTGACGAGTGTTCCACCATAACCACTGCTGTCGATGATGAACGGGGCTTGGGCCGTCATGGTCTTGTCGCCGCAGCGTGCGTGTACCACGGCATGGTCATCGGCTTCCAGATCCACCTTGGTCACTTCATGTCCGTAGCGGATATCAACGCCAGCGGCACTTGCGGTATCGGCCATCACTTTGTCGAAGTGCGCACGCGGCACTTGCCACGTCCATGTCCAGCCTTCGGTGAAGTTCTCGGCGAACGCCAGATCGAGCACCACCCCGTTGCGGATGAACCGCGCCCCACGTTTGATCGCGTAGTTCTGTTTCATCAGGTCGGGCAGCAGTCCGGCTTCTTCCCAATGGCCCATGCTCAGCGGCAGCAGGCTTTCGCCGATGACGAAGCGCGGGAACACCGCGCGTTCCAGCACCAGCACTTTCAATCCATGTTTGTTCAAGTAAGCGCTCGTAACGGACCCCGATGGCCCGGCCCCGATCACGATCACGTCGAACTGTTCGATCTGGTTGTTCACTTTCCGTATTGGTATTTCTGTTCGCTGGCCGGTGGTCGTCTTCGGGCCATTTCAGCGCTGTGCCCGTTGGTCGATGAAGCGCTGTGGTTTCCTCGCCCCCGTTGGCGTGGCCAAAGTATCGATGTGCTTTGTATCGGCACACTCCACTACAGGTGCCACACGCAAGCGGCTACGGAGTTGTTCCAGCACGGAAGGCAACTGTGCTTCGGGCGTATCCACCAGCACTTTCAACGTGTCCTGCCCCAGTTCATCACTACGAGCGAGCGCAACGTAATTCGAGACTTCCCGGCATCCTGCCAGTGCATCGAGCACTTGCGCGGGGAACACGGTTGTGCCTTTGATCTTCAGGCGCTGTTGTTTGCGGCCGAGCACCGGGCCTAATCGCAATTCGTAGCCGTTCGGCCCATGGGCTTCACGCAGTGTGCAGATGTCGCCGGTGCGGTAGCGCAACAGGGGCACGCCTTCCACGCCGAACGGTGTGGCGATCACTTCACCGGGTTCACCCATGGCAACAGCCCGGTCTTGGTCGTCGACGATCCCCACGTGCATCAACCCGCTTTGCACCACAGCGCCACCACAGGGTTCACGCTCGGTGCTGGCCGTACACATTTCGGTGCTGGCATAGGTGCTTAGGAGCGCCACGGGCCAGTGTTCGTTGATGCGTACCGCCAGCGCGTTCGGTTGTCCGTCCGCATTGGTAACGGGCTCGCCAATGCACACGATGGTGCGCACACTGCTCGCGCGCGGGTCGATGCCCGTGCGATGCGCGTGCTCCAACATGCGCAGCGCGAAAGAAGGCACTGCGATGAGCACCGTAGGCTTGAAGCGGGCTATCGAATCCCATTGGCCGGCTGCGTCGCCGGGCCCCATGCGTACCATGGCCGCGCCGATGGCGCGCACGCCCATGTGGTAGGCGAGCCCTGCCATGAAGCGCTTGTCCATGGTGGTCATCAATTGCACGGTATCGCTTGCGGTGACCCCGGCCAAGCGCAAGCTGCCTTCCTCGTTCCGCGCCAAGCGTTGCAAGTCGCGTTCGGTTTGCGGCAACGGCACTGGTTGGCCCATGGTGCCGCTGGTAGTGGAGTGATCGCGGATCGCAGTTGCAGGAACTGCGAGGAACCGGTCGTTGTGCTTTTCCAACTGCTCCCGCACGGTGAACGGGAAGCTCGCCAGATCGGCCAGTGTGCGCAGGTCGGCAGGGTTGATGCCGTTCGCCTCGAAGAGGTCTCGGTACCACGGCGAGCGCTGGTGCAGATCGGTGATGTGAGCGCGTAACAACGCGACCTGTGCGGCTTCCCAAGTCTGTCGGTCCGCAAGCGGTGCCGTGCCGGAAGGGCTCATGGTCGCGGGTTGCATTCGGCAATGGCTTCCGTTATCCGTTGGTGTTCAGCTTCCGAGGCGACGGTCCTTTCCAAGGCTTGCCTGTAGAACATGACTGCCTTTGTGCATTCTTCCCGGCTCCGGTGCAGGTCGCCAAGATCGGCGAAGGTGAGATAGCTACGTGGATTGCTGGCGATGAACGCCGTTTCATCCTGGGGA
>CADECG010000078.1 GCA_902825795.1 uncultured Bacteroidota bacterium | reverse complement strand
GTCCGGCAGGAAGGGCAGCACCACGGCGGAGATGATGACGAACTGGATGAAGGCGCGGATCTCCTCCGGCGTCAGCGTGGCGATGAAGCTGTGCAACTTCACCTTCAACGATAGCAACGATGTGATGACCACCGTGACGATCACCGCGAGCAGGATCTCGCCCTCGAACACCAGCGCACCAATGATGTATGCGAGTATGCCGGAAAGCTCCGTGGTGATGCCGAAGCTGCCGCTCTTCTCGGTCATGACGTATGTAGCGATCACCACCGCGATGAGGCCGAGTAGCCCCGTGATGAACAGCCAGTCCCCAAACCGCTGCGACAGGAACGCGCACAGAAAGCCGAACAGCGCGATGAAGGTGTACGTGCGCACACCGGCGAACTGTTCTTCCTTGTCCACCACGCGTTTGGCGTACTCGCGCTCCAAGCCGATCAGGAAGCCCAGCGCCAGACTGATGATCAGCCCCAACAACAGGTCTTCTAGTGCGGAGTCCACTGGGTAAAGGTCTAGGTAACTGTAGGCCGGGATACTGCCTATCCTCAGTGGGTAAGATACACCCTTCGTGCTTGGGATCGATGGCTATGACCGATGCACCGTGCGTTTCCGGCGCATCCACTTGTACACTTCGAACCATAGCACCGAGGCGAAGCCCATGGCGGCCGCGATGCCGAGTTGCTGAGCCGATGGTGAAGCCAAGTGGAAGAAGTCGCGGAACACTGGCACGTAGAGCAGCGCAACCAGCAAAGCGAGAGTGAGCAGCAGAATGCCGCTCAGCAGCCAGTTGCCGTAGCCGAACGTGCTGAACACGGAATGCGTGAACGAGCGGTTCACCAGCGTAAGGCCGATGTTGGCGAAGACCAACGCGCTGAAGACCATGGCGCGCACGAGTTCTTCCGGATGGCCTTGTGAAACTGCGAGTTGATACGTGCCCAACGTGCCGAGCGTGATGATGAGCCCTTGCCAGATGCTGATGGACAGTTCCTTCCATGTGAGGAAGGTGAGGCTGAGCGGGCGCGGCGGACGACGCATGCCATCCTTCTCCAGCGGTTCGTTCTCGTAGACGATGCTGCACGTTGGGCCCATGATCAGCTCGAGGAAGATCACGTGCAACGGTGTGAAAATGTTCGGGTACACCCAGCCGAGGAACAAGGGCAGTGAAACCGTGAGGATGATGGGGATGTGTATGGAAATGATGTACTGGATGGCTTTCTTCAGGTTGCCGTAGATCTTGCGACCCATGGCCACGGCGTCAACCATGTTGCCGAGATCGTCATTCACAAGGATCAGCGACGCGGCTTCCTTGGCGAGCTCACTCCCGCGCTTGCCCATGGCGACGCCGATGTGCGCGGCTTTCAGGGCGGGTCCATCGTTCACGCCGTCGCCGGTCATGGCCACCACATGTCCTTCGGCTTGCAGCGCGTTGATGATGCGCAGTTTCGCTTCCGGGAACATGCGTGTGAAGATGTTCGTCTCCTTCACCGCGATGCGCAGTGCAGCATCATCGAGCTTCATCATGTCCTCGCCGTTCAGCGTCCTTTCGGAACCGCGGAAACCGGTCTGCTTGGCGATGGCGGCGGTGGTGAGCGCGTTGTCGCCCGTGATGATCTTCACTTCGATGCCCGCATCGTAGAACTGTTGGAACACGGCGGCAATGTTCGCCTTCGGTGGGTCGTTGAAGGCGACCAGCCCAAGGAAGTCCAGGCTGAAGTCCTCTTGGTCCTTCGGATAGGCATCACCGGAAAGCTTGGCTTCAGCAACACCGAGGACACGCAGCCCATGGCCCGCTAGCGCTTCCACTTGGGCAAGTACTTCGGTCTTCTGCGCATCGCTCAAGGATGATCGGCGCAGCACGCGCTCCGGTGCGCCTTTGCAGGCGATGATGCGTTCGCCGGTTGCGTCCGCGAACACATGCGTCATCATCGGTGGCTTGCCACCCAAGGGATACTCATGCGCCATGTGGAAGTCAGGGCGGCGATCGCGTTCCGCGCTTTTCTTGTAGGCTTCATGCAGTGCCACTTCCATCGGATCGAAGGGCACGGGTTCACTGGCCCACATGGCGACCTCGATAACGCGATGCGCTTCGGCACTGGCCCATGCATCGGGCGCGAGCGTTTGTCCGTTCGCTTGCACGAAGAGTTGTGCGAGCGACATCCTGTTCTCCGTGATGGTGCCGGTCTTGTCGGTGCAGATCACGGTGGCGGACCCGAGTGTTTCCACCGTGGTGGAGCGTTTCACGATGACGCCTTGTTTCGCCAAGCGCCACGCACCGAGCGCGAGGAATGTCGCGAAGGCCACAGGTATCTCTTCCGGCAGGATGGACATGGCCAATGTGAGTCCGGTGAGCAAGCTGTCCAACAACGAACCGCTGCGGATGTAGGCCACTGTCCACACGGCGAGGAAAACGACCACGCCTACGATCGCCATGTTGCGCACGAAGTGCGTGATCTGCTGTTGCAGAGGAGTTGGTGGCACTTCGATCGCTGCGAGCGAGGTGCTGATCTTGCCCAGCTGCGTGCCTTTGCCAACTGCGGTGACACGGTAAACAGCAAGCCCCGAGACCACTTGCGTGCCCTTGCTCACCCTGGCCAGCTCCGGATCATCAGCGTTGCGGGCCACGGCGAAGGCCTCACCAGTGAGGATCGATTCGTTCACGCTGAAGTCGTTGCTCTGGACGATCACCCCATCGGCGGCGAGCAAGCTGCCCTCCTCGGCTACCGCGTGATCGCCCACCACGACATCCTCCACCGGGACTTTCACCACCGCGTTGTTGCGGATCACCGTCGCCTGCGCCTCACTGAACGCGCGCAAGGCCGCAAGTGCCTTCCGGCTGCGCGAGTCCTGGTAGATGGAGATCGCGGACACCAGCACGATGGCACCGGCCATGAAGTATGCTTCGGTGCGCTCACCCAATACGAAGTAGATGATGCTGGTGGCGAGCAGCAGCAGGAACATGGGTTCCAACACCGCGCCCTTCACAGCGGGCCAGAACGCGCCGCCTGTCTTGTCCTCGATGGTATTACGGCCATGCTTTGCCCGCGCCGCGATCACTTCCTGATCACTGAGACCTTGAAAGGGGAAGGGATTGACGGACATGTGCGGTCAAGGTAGTCTGACGAAACACGACCGGCGCCGTGCAGAAGGAGAGGGCTATCGTCCCCGGAGGCTCCGACCCATTGAACGACCTTGCATGCACATCGGAGTTGCAATCTCGGATATCAAACAGCGCTATTGGTCGAGTGGACCATCCGGATAGGTGAAGAAGATGGCATCCAAGCTGTCAAGCTTTTCATTCACCGCGTCGTCGTCCAGCGCAGTAACTGTTTGGTCTCGCAGACTCTGAATGAGTTCCGCTTCCGTCAGCCCATCGGGATCGATCGCCTTGATCGCTGCTTCGAGTAGGTCAGCTGTCCGTGACTTGCCGCGTTCCCGTAAATCCTTGAGGGCCTTGAAGCAATTGACACCCGAGGAGTTGAAGAAGTACTGATTGAAGCCCCCATTGTTCACTTCCATCTCCAGTTCATCGATCGCCTCAGAGAAAGGGAAGGAAGTTCCCGTCGCGTTGTTCATGGTGTTGCTGGTATCTTGAGAGGGTTCTGTGGATCCTTTCGTCGCGATTCCTCCGTTCTGCGCGCAGGCTGGGGCTAAGGTCGCGAACAAGAGCATCGACAGTGCGGAGTAGATCAGCAACCCGCCTAGCTGATGAAGAAATAGTCGTTCCCCGCGCATGGTACGATCAAAGGTGATCACTCCTTGCGGAAGAAGACGTTGCCGAAACGGGGCGATCGGAACGAATAGTAGAAGCTCCATTGTTGGCGATGGAGGGTTGGCGTATGCGCAAGGATGTGATGCACATTGCTGTCGCCTTCGTTCGGGAAGCGCCACAAGTAGGAGTGAACTCCTTGCACCGGTGTGATCTCCCGTTTGAACACATGCCAAGAACCATTGCTATCGAGCGACTCCAATACCACGGTATCCTCTTCGGTAATGGTCAGTCGGAAGTGCTCGTGTTGCCAGTCCGCTTGCCGGCCAGAGAACATATCTCTATCGACACGATAGGTGCCGATGACGTCATCCCTATCGACGGTCATGGGCGAGTAGATGGTGTTCACGATGGACAACGCGATGACCGCCAGAACGAACAAGCCGAACCCAACAGCGTACATCAGAAGAATAGTGCGCGAGGCCGCCCGGCGTTTCCCTTTGCCCGACGCCAGTATGACAATGGCTGAGACCAGTAGACTGAGCAGAAAGAGGGGGACCAGTACAAAGATCAAGAGCAATCTGAAAATCATTTGATGTTATTCCATCTCGGTATTCCTGAGCACCTCGGTTCATTTCCGAGCCATGTGAGCTTGGGTGGTCAAGATAGTTGGTCGTTGAATTTCATGCTGCGCCCGGCGCATTGCCATTCCTGCACCCGACCCTTCCATTTCGGTAGGGTGGAATACAAGTCGGTTGATCGCAGGAACGGCGGCTGACCCATGCCAGTCGCGCATACCCGCTTATCGGCCTCCTTGGTGGCACCAGCTTCGCCAAGGGCTCGGCCCGGAACCAAGTCCTATGAGCACACGCACTTCACTCCTCCTTCTCTTCTCCGCATCGCTTTCCACGGAAGTCTTGTCGCAACAAGACAGCGCCAGGAGCGAACCGTTCGCTTGGGGCGACTTCACATGGCTGCAAGGCAACAACCGGCAGCACGATGCACTGCTGAAGGGCAAGTACGTTACCGGTGGTGTTACGGTGGATGTGAACTACAACTACTCGTTCCACGAGCCGGTGGATCACACGAACAGCGGCAGCACGGCCACCTTCCGCAGCAATGAATTCAACCTGAGCTACATCGAGGCGGGTGGTGAGCTCTTTGATCCCGCGAGCGGTGCCCGCGCCAAGGTGATGCTGCAATATGGCACGCGTGCCACGGGCGTTCCGCGCAACGACAACACGCCACTTCGTGGTCAGTACGATCTGTATACGGCCATGCGTTTCGTTACCGAAGCCTATGCCGGCATGCACTTCAATAAGTGGCACGGCGTCAACGTGGATGTCGGCCTCTTCAAGAGCTACGTGGGTTTGCTGAGCTACAACAACTTCGAGAACTGGAACTACCAGCCATCGTTCACGAGCGATAACACGCCATGGTTCTTCACGGGACTGCGCGTGCAAACCTTCCCCACGGACCGCTTGAAGTTGGAGCTGTGGCTCATCAACGGGTGGCAGACGTACGGCATGTTCAACGAAGCGCCCGGCATTGGTGTGCAAGCGCAGTGGCGTCCGAAGGAATGGGCGCAAGTGCTGATCAGTGCCTATGGCGGTTACGACACGCCGAACACACCGGAGCGCTTCCGCTTCCACAGCGATAACAGCTTAGTGCTGCGCTACCGGAACACAGGCAATGGTTTCGTGCCGAAAGCGGCATTCTCACTCACAGCCGATTTCGGCTTCGAAGACGGCGGCGGCGTTCAACCCTTCAATGGAGACAGCCTGAAGCCTGCACAGAATTTTTTCAGCCTGATGGCCTACCACCGGTTGTGGTTGGGCAAGAAGCAACATTGGGCCTGGACCATCGGTGGCGGATACATCAACAACCCCGGTCGCTACTTGGCGCTACTGCCCACCGGTAGCGGAGTGCTGACGCAGAACCCCGGCGATGCCTTCGAGGGCTGGGATGCGAGCACCACGATCCAATGGATGGCGAACGAGCGCGTGACCTGGGGGTTGGAGTATGTGACGCGCCATACGAGCGTACCCTATTTCAGCGGCCCCGGCGGCGTTACTTCGCCCAACGGTTGGAACGCACCTATCGGCGATCCGACCGGCTATGTTGCTGATCTGGTGAAGGATGAGGACCGCATTATCGCCAGCATGATCGTACGGTTCTGATCGGCACGACCCATGGCCATCAGCATCCGCGAACGGCTTACGCTCGGCTCTCTGTTCCTGTACGGGCTGATGCTGTTCAGCGCGGTACTGGGCATTGTGTACCTGATCCGGGTGGACACCGATTCGAAAGCGATCCTGCAGGACAACTACGACAGCGTGAGCCATGTGCAAGGCATGCTTGTCGCCTTGGATGACACGGTGCACGTCGATGCATCCATTGTTGCGATCGACAGTCTGGTGCGTGCGCAGGAGAACAACATCACCGAAGCCGGCGAAACGGAAGTGACCGCTCGACTGCGCACCCACTTCGAACGGTGGAAGTCTACACGCATGGAGCACGATGCCCATGCGTTGCGCAGCGACCTGAACGCGATCCTGGTGCTGAACCTTGCCGCTATCGATCGCAAGAGCGCGTTGGCGGAGACGAGCGCCGGGCATGCGTTGTTCTGGCTCTTCGTGCTGACGATACTGCTTGCGCTGGTAGGCCTTGGTTTCAGTGTGGCTTTCCCTGCCGTAGTGAGCACGCCCATTGTCCGGTTGAAGGAAGCCGCGCAACAGCTGGCAGCGCACAACTACCGACACCGGATCCCGCGTTTCGGCATGAAGGAATTGGATGACTTGGCGCGATCGTTCAACGACATGGCGGTGGAGTTGGAGAAGTACGAGCACACGAACATGGATCGCCTGATGCAGGAGAAGAACCGCGCCGAAGCGGTGGTGAACAGCTTGCAGGATGCGAGTATCGGCGTAGGTCCGGATGGCAAGGTGCTCTTCGCCAACAGGCGCGCGCTGGAGCTTTTCGGTCTGTCTCACACCAACATCGTCGGGCAGCCGATCGGCGAACTGGCGCAGCGCAATGCACTGCTGCGCCATATGATCGGTGCAAGCAACGGCTTGCCTTACCATCAGCGACAGGACGGGCGTGAGGAGCATTACATCGGTGCGACTGCGACGATCAATGGGACCGAGGGGGCGCTAGGCCAAGTGCACGTTGTGCGCAACATCACACACTTCCAACAGCGCGATCGCGCGAAGACGGAATTCCTCGCGACGATCAGCCACGAACTGAAGACGCCGCTGGCCAGCACCGACATCGGCCTAACGCTGCTCGAAGGCAAGCACGGGGCTTCGCTCAACGAAGAGCAACGCGCCATACTCGCAGACCTGCGCAAGGCCGAACCGCGCTTGGAGCGCATCGTGGGAGAACTACTGGATCTGGCCCAAGCCGAGACCGGAAACATCCGCGTGCAGCTCGCGGAATTGCCGCTGGAACAAGTGGTGAATGATGCACTCGCCGCTGTGAAAGTCAGCGCCCAGCAGAAGGACATCCTGTTCGCCGTGCGCCCTGCGGAAGCAGATCTGCGCGTGAGCGCCGACGCCGACAAAGCCGTGTGGGTGCTGGTGAACCTGCTGAGCAATGCCGTGCGCCATTCGCCCGAGCGCGGCGTGGTTTCCATTGCCATGAGCGGCGCAGGGGGGCAGGTATCGCTGAACATCGCCGACCAAGGCCCCGGCATACCCAAGGACGAACAGGCGCGCCTCTTCGAGCGCTTCGCGCCGGGCAGCGCATCGCACAACGGAACGGGTCTGGGCCTTTCCATCGCACGCGAATTCATGCAAGCCATGGGTGGCAACATTTCCTTGGATCACAACGGTGCCTCCGGCGCTTCCTTCACACTCACGTTCGCGCCCGCGCGCTGATCACACATGCCACAGCACAAGTCATCGCATTCGCATCCGCTAACCGTTGCCGGATTGCTCGTTACGCTCGGTATCATCTACGGCGACATCGGCACCAGTCCGCTGTACGTGTTCAAGGCGATCATCGGCGACAAACCGATCACAGAGCAGCTCGTCTTCGGCGGCATCAGCTGCGTGTTCTGGACGCTCACGTTGCAGACGACGTTCAAGTACATTTTCCTGACGCTGCGTGCGGACAACCGTGGTGAGGGCGGGATCTTCTCGCTCTACGCGTTGGTGCGGCGCTACGCGAAGTGGATCTACTTGCCGACGATCCTCGGGGCAGCAACGCTCATGGCCGATGGCATCATCACACCACCCATCTCCGTGTCGTCGGCGATCGAAGGTCTTGGTGGAGTGAAGGCTTTTGAAGGCCTCATCGTTCCGGGCAACAACCTCACGGTGGGTATCGTGATCGGCATCATCTCGTTGCTCTTCTTCTTCCAACGCTTCGGCACCAAGGTGGTGGGCTTCGCGTTCGGTCCCATCATGTTCGTGTGGTTCAGCATGCTGCTGATCCTGGGGCTGGTGCAGGTGTCTGCGTTCCCGCATGTGCTGCAATGCCTCAACCCGTATTATGCCTACGACTTACTGGTGGCGTATCCGAACGGCTTCTGGATCCTCGGCGCCGTGTTCCTGTGTACAACAGGTGCAGAAGCCTTATACAGCGACCTCGGCCATTGCGGGCGGCGCAACATCCAAACCAGTTGGGTCTTCGTGAAGACCGCGCTCGTGATCAACTACATGGGCCAAGGCGCGTGGTTACTGACGGACGGCGGCACGCACCTCAACGGCGCGAACCCGTTCTATGAACTCATGCCGCCGTGGTTCCTGGTGATCGGTGTGGTCATCGCTACCTGCGCGGCGATCATCGCGAGCCAAGCGTTGATCAGCGGTTCGTTCACGCTCATCAGCGAAGCCATCCAACTCAATTTCTGGCCTCGCGTTCGGGTGAAGTATCCAACGGAAGTGCGCGGCCAGATCTATATCCCCAGCGTGAATTGGATGCTCTGGCTGGGGTGCTTGGCGGTGATGTTCATCTTCCGTGAGAGCGGCCACATGGAAGCGGCGTACGGCTTCTTCATCGTGATGGCCATGCTGATGACCACCACATTGATGTACGGCTACCTGCGCTATGTGCGGAGGTGGTCGCTGCTGTTGGTGTTCCCCGTCATCGGCATCTTCCTCACCGTTGAAGGCGCCTACTTCGTGGCCAATGTGGTGAAGATCCTGCAACGCCCGTGGTTCGTGTTGAGCGTGCTCTCGATCGTCGGTGTCATGTTCATCTGGTACCGGGGCCGTAAGATCACCAACCGCTTCCTCGACTTCACCCGGCTCGCCGATCATGCGCAAGCGCTACGCGACCTGAGCAACGACAAGGAGATCACCAAGTACGCCACGCACTTGGTGTACCTGACCAAAGCGGACAATGCCGGGCAGGTGGAGCAGCACATCATCGATAGCATACTGGCGCGCAAGGTGAAGCGCGCGGACATCTACTGGTTCGTCCACGTGAACTACACCGACGCACCCTACACCATGGAGTACCGCGTGCAGGAACTGATCGACGACAAGGTGATCCGTGTGGACTTCAATCTCGGTTTCCGTGTGCAGCCGCGCATCAACATGCTCTTCCGTAGGGTGATGGAAGAACTGGAAGCCGGACAGGAACTACAGTTCAGCAGTCGTTACGAGAGCATCAAGAAGGGCGACTTCCACACGGATATCTGCTACGTGCTCACCGAGCGCATCCTATCCGTGGAGAACGAATTCAACTTCCGGAAGGACGCGATACTGGATGCCTACTACTCACTGAAACATTTGGCCCTCGGCGATCGCGAAGCCTTCGGTCTCGACCCGAACGTTACGGTGATCGAACAAGTGCCGCTGGTGATCAACGAGTGCGCGCCGGTGCCGTTGGCCCGGGTAGGGAAAAGCACGGAGCAAGGTCTTTGATCGGGATCGGGGTCGCGATGAATGCCTGAAAGCGCAAGTGGAGAGACAGGCTCATGGGCGAGGTTCTGCACGAACGAGACCCAGAGTTACTGCTGGGGATGCTCGGTCGGTCTTGCCTTGGCAACGGTCCGCCTCCGAAGTGCCGACCGGACGGCCATCTTTGCGGCCGATGAAAAAGATCATTGCAGGCAACTGGAAGATGCACAAAGACCGCGCGGAAGCTGCGGCGCTCATTGATGGGATACTACAGGCGAGTGGTGACCTGCCCAGTGATGTGGATATGGTCGTGGCCCCCGCTTTTCCCTTCTTGGCCGATGCGGTGGACCGCACGAAGGGCACACGGCTCCGGATCGGTGCCCAGAACGTGCACGCCGCAACCCATGGCGCCTATACCGGTGAAGTGAGCGTGGCTATGCTTGCGAGCATCGGTGTGCAATACTGCATAGTGGGCCACAGCGAGCGTCGTCAATACTGGAACGAAACCGACGCTGAGGTTGCGAAGAAGATCGGAGCGTTGCTGCGCGCCGGTATCAAACCGATCTACTGCTGCGGCGAGCGCAAAGAAGAGCGCTTGGCCGAACGGCACTTCGATGTAGTGGGTGCGCAGATGAAAGAAGCGCTGGGCGGTTTCAACGAAGCCGAATTGAAGCGTATCGTCATCGCCTACGAACCGGTGTGGGCCATCGGTACCGGCCTGAATGCCACAGCACAACAGGCGCAGGACATGCACGCGCACATCCGGTCGCTCTTGCGCACCCATGGTAGTGCCGTCACGGATGCGGTACCCATACTTTATGGTGGTAGCTGCAAGCCCGATAACGCCGCTGAACTTTTCGCCTGTCCTGATGTGAACGGCGGGCTGATCGGCGGCGCAGCGTTGGATCCAGGGAGTTACACTGCGCTTGTGCGGATAGCTGGGGAATGATGCACTACACCTCTTCGTCCTTCCGCATCGCACCACTGGAACCATGGCGCGGCATCATGGTAGCCCTGTTGGGGGAGATCGGTTATGAGAGTTTCGAGGAGAACGCTGATGGATTGGTGGCGTACATCCGCAGCGATCGGTTCGATGCCGAAGCCGTTCACGCGCTCTTTCCCATGAGCATGCCGGAGGTGGACATATCGGTAAAGCACACGGACATTGCTCCACGCAATTGGAACGCGGAGTGGGAGAGCAGTTTCAGCCCGATCGAGATCGACGGCGCGGTTCGCATCCGTGCGGAGTTCCATGAGAGCAAGCCGGGCTTTGAGCACGACCTGGTCATCACACCGCGCATGGCCTTCGGTACGGGGCATCATGCCACCACCAGAATGATGGTGCGGGCAATGCTTCCGCTCGACTTCCGTGGAAAGCGTGTCTGTGATATGGGTTGTGGCACTGCCGTTCTGGCCATCCTCGCCGAGCGCCTTGGCGCTGCTCATGTGGACGCTTTCGACATCGATCAGGGAGCAGTGGACAACGCGCGCGATTGTGTATTGCGGAACGGTTGTGAAAGGGTGCATGTGGACAACGGCACGGTCGATGCGCTAAGGGGCCTTCAGTACGCGGCTATTTTGGCCAACATTGAACGCAACACGCTTCTGCGCGACCTGCCCGCTTTGCGCGAAGCCCTTGAGCCGGGAGGTATCCTCCTGCTCAGTGGTTTCGTTGTCGCCGATGTACCGCGCATGCGCGATGCAATGGTGGAACAAGGCTTGCAGCCCGCCGAGGCATTGACCGAAGGCGAATGGGCATTGGTTGGAGGAAGGAAACCGTAGGAGGGCTTCAAGCTTCAGGCTGCAAGCCTCAGGCTGCGCGGGTGCTGCTGGCGATCGTTTTCGCGGCCACAGCCACTGCCGCTATTGCACAGGCGAAGCCCTTCAGCACCGACCAAGCGCTATTCCTGCAAGAGATCACCGAATTCCTGGAAGGCGCGGACAAGAAGGAGGCGAGGCCGTTCATTGAACAACAATTCGCGCCCGCTTGGAACGGCACTTTCCTCACCGGTGCCATGCGCATCAAGGTGGTGGAGGTGGCAAACTACATGCAGAAGAAGCGGTTCGAGGCCTTCCCTTCATTCCGCGACTATCTCAGTGCCGTTGCTGCATTCTCCGCGAGCGGAAAAAGCGCTGCCGAGTTCGATGCATGGATGGCGAGCAACCAGAAGATCATCGAGGGCGGCCGCAAGAAGCAGTTCAGCGAATTCATCGCGGTGTGCGCCGGGCTGTTCAAGGACAATACGCTGTACGCCAGCGCTAGTACCGTTTGGAAGAGCAGCAACAACAAATTCACGTTCGCCTACGACACCGTGCCGAAGGTGATCTTCGAGCGGATGGATCTGAAGTGCTACGCGAAGCGTGATAGCGCGGTGATCCTTAACACCAGTGGTGTTTATCTGCCTACGCAGGTCCTGTGGCTTGGCCGAGGAGGAAAGGTGACCTGGCAGCGCGCTGGTCTCAAGCCCGAAGCCACGTTCGCTGAATGGGGTGGCGGTTACCAAGTCCCACTGAAAAGCGCAACGTTCGAAGTGGACAGCGTGCAGTTCAACGACCCCTACTTCGATCGCACGCTGCGCGGGCGCTTGGTGGATAAGGTATTGGCTGGCGCCGAAGAAGACAACGCGAGCTATCCGCGGTTCGAGAGCTACGATCGGCGGCAGAAGGTGAAAGACATCGTGGAAGGCATCGACTTCGAAGGGGGCTTCACCATGAAGGGCGCCAAACTCCAAGGCTATGGTACGCGCGATGAACCGGCTTACCTCACCTTCTACCGCGACAAGCGCCCGTTCATCGTCACCAGTGGACTGGTCTTCACCATCGAACCTGAGAAGATCAGCAGCGATGATGTCGGTGTGAAGATCGTGGTGGAAAAGGACAGCATCTTCCACCCGAGCGTGAGCCTGAAATTCATCAAGGATAAAAAGCAGCTCACGCTGATCAAGAAGGATGAGGGCTTGAGCAAAGGGCCGTACTACGACACGTACCACAAGCTCGACATGTACTTCGAGACCTTGATCTGGAAGCAAGGCGATCCGCTGATCACGTTCGGCAACCTTCAGGGCAGCGCGCAGACGAAGGCCAGTTTCGAGAGCTTCGACTACTTCAAGGAGAAACGGTACATGGGTATGCTCGGTATCGATGCCGTGCATCCGCTTGTGCGCATCAACGATTACGTGAAACAGAGCGGGGAACTGTTCAGCGCGCAGGAGTTCGCCGTGTTCACCAAGCTGCAGAAGACCACGGTGATCCCCATGCTGATCGACATGGCGAACAAGGGTTATTTGCTGTACGACCCAGAAACGGAAACCGTGAACGTGAAGCCACGACTGCGCGACCACATACTCGCCAGTGCCCAACGCCGCGACTATGACGTGCTGCAGTTCAACAGCAACAGCGATGACGGTAAGAACGCGCTGCTGAACCTGCTCAACTGGGACCTCACGTTGCGCGGCGTCTCACGCATCATCGTTAGCGACAGCCAGGATGTGAAGATCTACCCCGCTGGCAAAGAGGTGGTGGTGAAGAAGGACCGTGACTTCAGTTTCGGTGGCGTGGTGCAGGCGGGTAAGCTCACCTACCATGGCAAGGAGTACTACTTCCACTACGACCCCTTCATCGTGGACCTGTTGAACGTGGACAGCGTGAGTTTCATGGCCGACAGTTTTGATCCGGATGAGAACGGACACACCTACTGGGTGAAGGTGCGCAACGTGTTGGAGCAGGTGAGCGGTACGCTCGAGATCGATGAGCCAAGCAACAAGAGCGGCATCCAGCAGGTGAAGGGCGAGGACGGGAAGATGAAAGCGAAGTACCCGCAGTTCCCCAAGTTCAACAGTGCGAAAGAGAGCTATGTGTTCTACGACAAGAAAGATATTCAGCGTGGCGTGTACGACCGCGATAAGTTCTACTACAAGAGCGATCCGTTCCAGATCGACAGTTTGGACGATTTCACGAACAAGGGTTTGAACTTCCCGGGGATACTCGTGAGTGCGGGCATCTTCCCGGACATCCGGGAAACGCTCGGCCTTCAGCCGGATTATGCGCTGGGGTTCGTACGTCCGACCGGCGATGGCGGTCTGCCGCTTTACGGCAAGAAGGCGACGTTCACCAGCACCATCACCCTCAACCATGGTGGCCTGCAGGGTGAGGGCTCATTGGAGTACCTCACCACCACGTACCAGAGCAAGGCGCTCGCTTTCTGTCCGGACAGTACATACGGCATAGCCGATACCCTCTGGAACACGAAGAGCGCTGCCGCATTGAAAGTGCCGGAGGTGCAAGCATCCAACGTGTTCACGCGATTGGAGCCGAAGAACGACAAGCTGCTCGCCGACCGAAGAGGTGCACCGATGAACATGTACGGCGGGCAGGGCTTCCTCTACGGCCGCACCGAACTAACGCCAAGCGGTATGGCTGGCGCCGGCATGGTGGACTTCAAGAACGCCACGCTCGCCAGTCGGTTGTTCGACTTCAATACGATGGACATACATGCGGACACGAGCGACTTCCGCTTGACCGAGGGCGACACGGCCAGCATCGCCTTCCGCACCGACAATGTGAACGCCACGGTGAAGCTTGATCAACGCATCGGCGAATTCGTCAGCAACGGTAAGAACACGAAAGTCGAGTTCCCGGTGAACCAGTACATGTGTTTCATGGACCGCTTCAAATGGTTCATGGACCAGGGCGATATCGAACTGGAGGCCGATCAAACGGCTGCAGCTGGCAGCGAGGACCTGCAACTCTCCGGCTCGAACTTCATCAGCACCCGACCGGATCAGGATAGCCTGAGCTTCATGGCGCCGAAAGCACGGTACGACCTGAAGAACCATTTGATCACGGCGAACGATGTACCGTACATCCAAGTGGCCGATGCGCAGATCACACCCGACAGTAATCGCGTGCGCATACGCCGCAACGCGGAAATGGACCCGATCACCAATGCTGTCATCACGGCCAACTTCGTCACTAAGCACCACACCATCTACAACGCCACAGCCAACATCAAGGCCAAGCGCGACTACAGCGCGGTGGGCGACATAGACTACGTGGACGAGACGCAGAAGAAGCAGGTCATCCACCTCGACAACATCAACGTGGATACGGCTTACACCACCTATGCCAAAGGCAAACTGCTGGAGAAGGACAACTTCCAGTTGAGCCCATACTTCGACTTCTTCGGCGATGTACACCTGCGCGCCAACGAGAAGCCGCTCACCTTCGATGGCCAAACACGCATCATACATGTATGCGAGGGACTGGAGAAGAACTGGATGCGTTTCCGGGCGCCCATTGATCCTGCGGAGATCTTCATACCGGTGGGCGATTCACTGAAGGATGATATCGGCGCGGATATCGGGGCGGGAGTCTTTATCACGAACGACGATCCATTCACGCTCTACGGCACCTTCCTCAGTCGAAAGCGCGATGGCAAGGACCGTCCGGCCATTGCAAGCCGTGGCCTGCTGTTCTATGACAAGGCGAAACAGGAATACCTGATAGGTCCGAAGGACAAGATCCGTCAGCGTAACCTGCCTGGTGATCTCGTGGCGCTCAATACCAATTCGTGCGAGATAGCCGCCGACGGTCGCATCGGTGCGGGCCTCGATCTCGGTCGCGTGAGCCTCATCGACGTGGGTACACTGAAGCACATACCAGGCACCAAGGAAACCACGGCGCAGGTAACGCTCACGGCCAACTTCCACTTCCTCGACAACGCTCTGGAACGGATGGTGGACGAAGTGATGGCGTACCCCGACCAAAAGCAGTTGGACCTATTGAAGACCAACTACGAAAAGACCATGCGCGAGTTGCTCGGCTTGGAGAAGAGCGACAAGCTGATCAGCGAATTGAGCCTGAAGGGCGAGATCAAAAAGCTGCCGGACGAGATGGTGCGGAGCCTGGTGCTGAGCGATGTGAACTTGAAGTGGGACCAGAACCAGGAGGCTTGGGTGAGCGAAGGCAACATCGGGCTTGCCACAGTGCTGAAGAAGACCGTGTTCCGCACGCTGAAAGGGAAAGTCGAACTGGCCCGGAAGCGCAGTGGCGACAGCATGACGATACTGCTGATGCTCGACGACCAGACCTACTACTTCTTCCAGTACACGCGCAACTACCTTTATGCCTATAGCAGCGATCAGCAGTTCAACACCATGTTGAGCGAGTTGAAAGACGACAAGCGCGTGCTCGAGGCGAAGAAGGACGATGCCCCTTATCAGTTCATCCTTACCAATAAGAAGAAGGTGGACGACTTCAAGAACCGCTACGGCCTTTGAACCATGGGACCGATCTGGTTGTACAGCGTCGCATCGATCATCATCTCCTACTTGGTGGGCAGCATCCCCACATCGGTCTGGTGGGGCAAACGCTTCCATGGCATCGATGTGCGCGAGCACGGAAGTCGCAACGCCGGGGCAACGAACACCTTCCGGGTGTTGGGTTGGAAAGCCGGACTGCCCGTGCTGCTCATCGATGTGTTGAAGGGCTTTCTGCCTGTGCGCGTGCTACCGAATTTCAGCGGGCTGGAAGTGGACAGCAACGAATGGATGTGGTTGCGCGTGTGTCTTGTCCTGGCCACGGTGGTCGGCCACTTGTATCCGATCTTCGCCAAGTTCAAAGGCGGCAAGGGTGTGGCCACATCGCTTGGTGGAGTGTTGGCCGTTCACCCGGGCGCAGCATTGGTCTGCGTGCTGGTCTTCGCTATCGTGTTCGCGGCCAGCAAATACGTGTCGCTCGGATCGTTGTGTGCTGCCGCTGCCTTTCCCATGGCGGTAACACTGGGCTTCAAGGAGGAGAGCCAGGTGAAGGTGGGCTTCGCCGTAGTGCTTTGCCTGTTGGTGTTCTGGACGCATCGCCAGAATATCGGACGATTGCTGAAGGGAGAAGAGAACAGAATGCAGTTGAGCACTAAAACCGGTCAGGGATGAAGAAGCTCTTCGCACTGGGTGTGACCATCTTCTCCCTGGGTGGACTTCTGGCGCAAGGTGATGTGGCACAGCGCGCACAGGCCGAACAGTTGTTCGCCCAGGAGCGTTTCGCCGATGCAATGCCACTGTACTCGAATCTCGTTTCGCTGAACCCCTCCGACCGCGATCTCAACTACCGCTTGGGCACGTGTATGATCCACAGCGGAGGCGACAAAGAAAAGGCCGTGGGTTTCCTGAAGTTCGCTACACAGGATGTTTCCATAGCGCCGCTCGCGCACTATCAATTGGGCCGCGCGCTGCATGTTACCTACCGCTTTACTGAGGCCATGGCGGCATATAGCGTTTACAAGACCAAGGCCGACAAAAAGACCCTTGCCGAGCATCCGGTCGAAGTGCTTGAAAAGCAATGCCGCAATGGGACACAACTGCTCAGCAACCTCAAGGAGATAGAGGTACGCAGTAAGGTCGAAGTCGACGAGAAGCAGTTCGATCGCTTCTACGATCTCACTGACATGGGCGGGCGGATCGTCGAGGTTCCGGATGAACTGAAATCCTCACTGGACCGGAAAAGCAACAAGCGTTCGTTCTTCTTCAAATCGGACAATGGCGGCACCATCTACTTCAGCAGCTTCGGCAAGGACGGCAAGACAGGTCGCGACATATATACTACTGAGCTTCTTCCTGACGGATCCTTCCGTGAACCGCGCAAACTCGCCGGTTATGTGAATACGGATCAGGACGAGGACTTCGCCTTTCTGCACCCCGATGGTAAGACGTTTTATTTCAGCAGCAAGGGGCACAACAGTATGGGAGGCTACGATGTGTTCAAGGCGAACTACGACCGAGGGCTCGATGTGTTCGGATCGCCGGAGAATCTGGACTTCGCGGTGAACACACCTGACGATGATGTGCTTTACATCGTTGACCCGGAAGGCAAGGAAGCCTGTTTCGCGAGTGCCCGTGACAGCAGACAGGGTAGTATTCACGTTTATCGTGTAAGCACTACACAGCAAGCGCTCGACCTTGTGATCTTGAAGGGGCAATACTTGAGCGAGATCGATGCAACGGATCGCAAGGCCCACATCATCGTGGAGGATGCGGTGACACGCAAGCAAGTGGCCGATGTGCGCACAGGGCTCGATGGCACCTACGTCCTGTCACTTCCGCACAGCGGGCGTTACAAATTCATGGTCGAAGCCGGACCCGGTGGGCGCACACATGCCGGTGTGGTCGAAGCACCGCGCGTGGATGCAGCACGCGCCTATCGGCAAGAACTCATTCTCCAGAACCCCGGCGGGCAAGAGAAACTGCTCATCAAGAACTACTTCGATGAGCCCTTGGCCGATGATCTCATTGCCCTTGCGCTGGATGAGATCAAGCGGCGTTCGAAGCTCGATGTGACCGCTGTAGTACCGGTAGCGGAGATCCCTGCGGAACCGGAACTGGTTGGCGATGTGATGACGCAAGCCGGTTTCGCGGGCAACATTTCCATCACCGATGCGCAGCGGTTGGCGCAAGCCGACCAGAAAGAGTTGACCGCCTTGGCCGATGAACTCGATGAGCAAGGTGATGCCGCCTACACTGCCGCTTTGCAAGCTGCGGCCGAAGCCGAGAAGGCCACCACGGCCGCTGCGCAACACATCCGTAACGCGGATGCTGCAACAGATCCCGGCGTGAAGAACAATGAGATGACCAAGGCTGCGCTCGAGCGCGAACGGGCCCGCACGGCAAATCTGCGTGCGAAAGCAGCCTTGCGCGCTGGACAGGATCTGGATAAGGAATCCATGGCCGTTGCTCAACAAGCCGCCACAGCCGACAAACTGAGCACGGATCTCGCCGCCGCGATCAACAGCAAGAACGACGTTGCGAGCGTGAAGCACCTCGCCAGCTTGAAGGAGCGCCTTGACGTGAAGAGCGGCCCTGATGCGGCGCTTGCCGCGCACGAACGGACGCGTCGCAGCATGGTGGAGAAAGAAGCGGAAGCGAGCAAGGCCGTGCAAGCCGCCGCCGCGCGGCGTGATGAGGAGGATGAACTGGTCACGCGCATCAACAAACTTGAGCGGGAACGCGATGCCACAAAGAGCAAGAGCAAGAAAGAGGAATTCGACCGGGAGATCCTGACTTACCAAGGCCAACTCACCGCGCTTCGCGATGAAACGACAGCGGCGTTCGCAAAGGCTAAGGGTATGGAAGGGGAGACTGCTGTCATGCGGAGCCAGTCGGCATTGATGAAAGCGCTTGACGAAGGAACTGCCCCGATGATGACGACCGAACTCACAACTGCGCAAGTCACGGAATTGGGCAATCGGTTGG
>CADECG010000077.1 GCA_902825795.1 uncultured Bacteroidota bacterium | reverse complement strand
GCAGGTGGCTGTAGCCGATGTCGGTGTGGCTGTGGTGGACGAGGTGGATGTCGCGGTGGATGATCGGGGTAAGTTCAATGACCTGCCCGCGCTCTACCCCATGCAGATCGGTACGAACGAGCAGTCGACGATTCTTCTTAGGGTCGAATGGGACTTCGAACACCTGTAGACCATGTCGCACCTCAAGTATTCGCTCGGCCACGTTGCCGATCCACACGTTCATCTTGGTTGGACCGCCGAAGTGCATCACGGTGATCTGTGCGATCTGGGAGCTATCCGCCGCAAGGAATGGCAGCCGTTCCACTTCCACCTTCTCCTCGAACGTGTACCGGAAGGTCATGAACCAGTCCGGGCTGTTCTGTGCGTGGCCCACCACCATTAACCTAACAGGCTGGCCGGGTGTGATGGACTTCCGCGGCACCCGCAGATGCGCGAAGCCGTGCGCATCGCCGTGGCGGTCCATCTTGCTGAACTCGAACACGAGCTTGGTGCTGTCAGCACCGGCCGCCGCCCAAGAACCGGGCTTCGTATTGTGGTGCGTGGTGAAGGTGAGCGCCAGCTGATCGTTGATGAAGAGATCGAAGGAGCGATCACCTGCGCTGGTGGTGCTGTTGTGCGCCGCGATCCAACTGAAGTAGAAGTACTGGATGTTCTCGTCTTGCGGGTAATGGGGCACAACGGCCGTTTCCCACGCGATCCCTTTCTTGCCATCGGTGCAGCGCGTCAGCAACGCGGTGGTAGCATGCTCAGGGTACACGCTGAAGTAGGAGAGGACCTCGCCTTCAATGTCCTTCGCGTAGCCGTTGATCACCTGCTGCTTTCCGAAGACAGGGAGATCGACTTGGGCGCTGAGAGTGAGATGAAACGCTAGGATGGGCAGAAGCAGGAAGCGCATGTTCCAAAGATGGGAGCGAATACGTTCTTCACCGCCAGGTCGCTCCTCGCTTCGCGAGTTGCGCCCGCTCCTCCGGAGCTGCAACGGACGCCAAGGCCACGCCAAGGAATTGCTTTACGTGGCGGAACCGTTGCGTCCTTGGCGACGTGGCGGTGAATGGATCCTACTTTCGCGTTCCATTCCAACGCACCATGCCCGGCACAGAGCTTTTCGGCGAAGAGGAGAAGAAAGAAGTGATGGACGTCCTGAACACGGGCGTGCTCTTCCGGTACAACCACGATGCCCAGCGCAAGGGCCACTGGAAGGCCAAGGACTTCGAGGCGGAGATCGCCAAGTTCACCGGGGCGAAGCACGCTTTGGCGGTGAGCAGCGGCAGCACAGCGGTGAGCAGCATGCTCGCGGCCTGCGGTGTGGGCTATGGCGATCATGTGATCGTGCCGCCCTTCACTTTCGTGGCAACGATCGAGGCTGTGTTGTTCGCAGGAGCGATCCCTGTCTTCGCGGAGATCGATGAGACCCTGTGCCTGAGCGCTGAAGGAATTCGCGCTGCGATCACACCGAAGACGAAAGCGGTTCTGCTCGTTCACATGTGCGGCGCTTCCGCCGATCTGGATGGCATCCTGGCCGTGTGCAAGGAGAAGAACGTGATGCTGATCGAGGATACCGCCCAAGCGCTCGGCGCCACCTACAAGGGCAAGCACCTTGGCCTCTTCGGCAAGATGGGCAGCTTCAGCTTCGACTTCTTCAAGATCAACACCTGCGGCGAAGGCGGCGTCATCATCACCAACGACGAGCAGCTGATCAAGACCGCCGAGTACCTCAGCGACCACGGCCATAGCCACGAGGGCGACAACCGCGGCATGGAGCCCCACCCGATCATGGGCACCAACTACCGCATCGGCGAGATCAATGCGGCCATCGGTCTGGCGCAGGCGCGCAAGCTGCCTTACATCATCAGCCAGCAGCGCAAGCACAAGGCGATCATCCACGCGCGACTTTCCAAGGTCCCCGGTCTGGCATTCCGCAAGCAGTGCGACGATGCCGGCGACAGCGCCACCTTCTTCCACCTGCTCTTCCCCAGCGAAGCCACGGCGCGCGCGGCGCACAAGGCCATGGGCGAAGCGGGCGTGGGCGGCGGCTACTGGTACGACAACATGTACCACTACATCAAGCAGTGGCACCAAGTGAAGGAGCTGAGCATGCCCTTCCGCATGGTGGCGCACGAGCTCGGCCTGCCGCAGGACCTCAAGACCATGACCTTCCCGAAGAGCGACGCCGTGCTCAGTCGCCTCATCAGCTTCAACATCCGCGTTACTTGGACCGAGGCGGAACTGGATGCCTACTTGGACAAGGTGGAAGGGGCGGTGAGGAAGGTGATGGAGGGGGTGGTGGTGTAGAGCTATGTCACTGAGCCTGATCCCCGGTCTCAAGTTGGTTCGTTTTGGCGAAGCCCCCAACGAGCTTCTGAGCTTAGAGGGAGAGGTGGAGTTGGTCGCTTGGAAGGAATTCCAGAATAGGTCAGGCCCCTACGCATCATCATCCCAGCAGGAGAACAGCACTGGCCTATTCAAGATCGATGTTGGTGGCGACATGGTCGTGGAAACACCTACGATCACTCCAGAACATCTGGCAGCATATGAACACTTGCTTGCGGATCAGGAGAAAGTCCGATCGAGCATTCTTGCAAGCATCTTGAACTGGTACAGCGAATTGCGGCCTAGAGTTTTTCGAGAAGTGGAAGAGATCGGATGGTCCATGCCCGAGGTCCATCAGACGCACGACTTTCGGAGGCTCATAGGGCTATCATCCATCCATTTGATGAATGTCCATCGGGATGGTATGGCATACGTGGGTTACGAGTTCGGCTGTTCATGGGATGAAGAGCATGGCTTGGGATTGATGATGCACGGGGATCGGGTTGTTGACACAGGTCATGCGGATTCCTCTTTCTTGACCTGGGTCGCGGAGAGGGATGGCGGCACGGTGATGACTTTCGACTAGTGGATTTCTAGGGCGTTCCGGCACGTCCAAATGCGCCGCGCCGTCGGGCTATCCGCTGTCGTCCGAACTCGTCGTGTCTCCTCGCTTGCGGGCTACTTCCCCCCATCCCTAACCCGCGCTATAGAGCGCACCTTGTACAACCGCTCACTGAAGCCGCCCTCCTGCTCGAAGGTCTTGGCTTGGCTCTGAAGCTGCCGGTTGATCAGTACGATCGCCACGCCGGTGAGCACATGCGCTGCGTTGGCGCTCAGTTCGGCCATAGCGCGGTCGCGATCGGTTGGTTCATTGCTGGTGGCTTGCTCTCGATCGTGCAATTCCTTCACCCAGCGAGCCACTTCGTCCGGGTTGGTAAAGCGGCGCTGTACTAGTTCAAAGCGGCGCGGGTCATGATCGGGCCATAGGCTCATGTTCCGCTGCCGCAGGAAATCCTCGTAGTCCAGTTTCAGTTCGGTCAGGCTGGAGCGCGCCACATTGGTCAGGTTCATCTCCAGCTTCTTCGAGGTCACACTGAACACGCTGCCCTCGGCGATGTTCTGCGCACCGCTGCGCGCGGCCTGTTCCATCTGGTCGCGGGTGCGGCTGCCCTCTCTTATGTACCGCACCACGAACCGCACCGTGATGTCATATACCAGCTGCGCAAGTTGGAAGCTCTTCAGCTTCCGGAAGCCACCGCCCGGCGGAAGGATCAAGGAGTATTTCGACGGGGAATTCGTCATTGCTGGGTTTCCCAATGTAGGCAACGGATCGACCCGATGAACGCGATCGCCTGCCGAGCGATCGCGTCCATCGGGGTCCATCGACCCAGCCCTCTTTCCGCATCTTCGCTCCATGCGCAGCCTTCTCGTTCTCCTTTCCGCAGGTCTTCTGACTGCTTGCTCTACTTCGCCTGCTGAGCAACAAACCACCACGCCTCCGGTCGACACCACCTACCTCCGTCTCGCCGAAGAAGTCCGCCAGGAAACCCTACGCAGCTGGAAGGCCTACAGGCAATACGCTTGGGGCCACGATGCGCTGAAGCCGCTCACCAAGAGCGCCGAGGACTGGTACGAACACCCGCTGTTCATCGCGCCCATCGATGCCTACAGCACGTTGAAGCTGATGGGTTTCGATGCCGAGGCCAAGGAGATCGAGGACTACGTGGTCGATTCGCTCAATTGGGATAAGGACGTGAATGCGAAAGTGTTCGAGGTGGACATCCGCATCCTCGGTGGCTTGCTGGGTATGTACGAGCTCAGCGGCAACCCGAAAGTGCTCGCCAGGACCGTGGACTTCGCTGATCGGTTGTTACCGGCGTTCAACACGGGCACCGGCATTCCCACCTACAACGTCAACTTGCGCACCGGCCGGACCAGCGGCGACACAGTAAATGTTGCGGAGGCTGGTACGAACATCTTGGAACTCGGCATCCTCAGCTACTACACCAAGGACCCTAAGTACTACGCCGCCGGAAAGCGCGCTACGATGGCGATCCATGCGCGCCGCTCGAAGCTCGGCCTTCCCGGCACGGACATCAACGTGCAGACCGGTGAATGGACCAACCGCAATGCCAGCATCTGCGCCGGTGTGGACAGCTACTACGAATACCTATACAAGACCTATCAGCTTTTCGGCGATAGCACCATCGGCCGCATTTGGAACGAAGCGATCGGATCCGTGAACACGCACCTCGCGGAGGAACAGGACAGCCTTCTCTGGTACGGCCGGGTGAACATGGATGATGCATCACGCACCAGCGACGTCATCACGCTCTACGATGCGTTCTTCCCAGCGCTGCTGGTGCTGAGCGGCGATACCGCCCGTGCCGAGCGTATGCAACACACCTACGACCACGTCTGGCGCCTCCACGGATTGGAGCCAACTGCCTACGACTACGGCAAGCATGAGGTGAGGGCAGGAGACTACGACCTGAACCCAGAGATCATCGAATCAGCATACTACCTCTACCACTTCACCGACAAGCCGATCTACCGCGAGATGGCCGCGCAGTATTGGAGCGATATCAACAAGCACTGTCGCACGGATGTCGCCTTCACCTCCATTGAGGATGTTCGCACCATGAAGCAGAAGGATTACATGCCCACCTTCTTCTTCGCCGAGACGATGAAGTACTTCTACCTCGTGTTCTCGGAAGGAAAGGGAGCCTTCAACTTGGACGAGCACGTCTTCAATACCGAAGCGCATCCGTTCCGGCGGAGCACCTTCGAGCCAATGGAAGTGCGCAAGCGCCTTGGGTATTGACCTTGATAATGTGTTGAGCAGTAAAAAAGAACCCCGGCCATGCGGCCGGGGTTCTTTTCGGTTAAGGTTATCTGTTCTTATTCCACCACCAGTCGTTCCGTGTAGGTCGTGGTACCGGCTGCCACCGTCACCATGTACACACCGGTTGCCAAGTCGGCAGGAAGCTCGAGCACCGTGCTCAATTGGTCTGCGCCGCCAGTTGCGATCACCTGAGCCATCACCTTGCGCCCAAAGAGGTCGAACATGTCGATGCTCACCTCTTCGACTTCCGTGGATAGCGCCATGAGTTCGAGCGTTACGCGACCATCGAGCGCCGGGTTCGGGTAGAGGCTGAAGCTCGTTGCCGAGACGGGCGCTGCATTCAGCGTTCCTCCCGTGAATTCACCACCGCTTGTGCACGGATTCGGCGCATCGTTGGTGATTTCCACGGTGCATGCTGCACCATAAGGGCAGTAAGTCGCGCCGCCATCGAAGCTGGCCTGCACGCGCACGTTGTATTCCACGGTGCCGCAGATCAACGGGTTCGTGAGCCACGCGTTCAACTGAAGCACGTAGGTGTTCACCACGATCGTCCGTGTGTACGATTCAGCCGGATAGCTGAACTCGAAGCGGTAACGGTTGGCTCCAAGTAGTGGCTCTGCCCACAACTTCCCGGCGTTGCCGCTTGCGCCAACGGCTTTGCCGGTGACACCACAACTGTATGTGGTGCCGATGTGCAAAGGATTGTTGTCCAGCTGGGCCGCCGGGCATGCGATCGGCACGCTCAACACCTTCATCTGGCATGCAGGACCATAAGCGGCGTACACCCCGTTCAGCCGACTGCGAACGCGAACGTTCAGCAAGCGGTCGGTCGGTACCGGGAAGGTCACGATGCTGCTCAACTTCAAGTGCGCACAGGCCGTGCCTCCAACCGGGCCACCGGGGCTGCCCGGGTTCGCGTGGCTCTTGAAGATCGTGCGGCTATAACCACCATCGGGGTCTTGGATCAAGAACTGGTAACCGTCGTCCGCAAGGTTACTGTTGGTGTTGAGCGTGAACTCACTGGTTACCGCAGCATTTGGGGTAGCAACGATCACACTGGTCGGGCTCAGGTCAAGCCTATCGCAGGTGGCAACGGTGAGTTTGTCACTTCCGACCGGGAGGCAGAACGATACGTTGGCCTGACCAACAGTGGTGTAGGTCGCATCGCCATCCAGGATCCGGTTGCCGAACTGGTCACGCAAGGTGATGGCACCGATGGGGTCGGAGATACCGTCACCAAAACCGTCATTGAACACCAGGTCGTAGCAGCCATCAGGCAGGCAGCAGAGTTCTATTTCCGTGTTGAAGTCGAGGAAGTACGGACCACCGGAGCAAAGCGGAGCACCACCACCGGCTGGCTGAACGAACCACGTGATCTCCTGTGGGAAGTCGTCCGTGAGGATGGTGAGTTCGCACTCATTGTCCAAGCAGGGTGGGGGCGGTGTGCAGTCTTCCGTGATACCCGTCAGCACTTCATCGCAAGCGGCGAATGTTTCATGCGCAACGGTAAGGTCCACCACATCGAAATTGTTGAAGGGCCCGATCAAGTGAACTCCAGTACCCACACTCAATTGGCTGCTACCGGTGAGGCTATTGGTGATGTCAACCGTTGCACCGCTACCTGTGCTGGTAACGTTCACCACGATGTTCCAAGTGAAGTCATCGATGCAACTGGGGAACGCGGTGAATGAAGCCGGTTCGCACAAGCAGAACTGCGTTGTGCTGAGGTTGCTGGCTCCGGGGGAGATGCAGCGCATGGTCCAATCCGCACTGTTGTCGTTGGTATCCCCGCCGTCAGGCAGGCGGCTCAGGCCTTGGTCCGGTTGCGTGCCGTCATCAATATCTGCTGGCGCCGTGCCTTCGGTGGTCGACATTGAGCCTTCATAGCTCATTTGATCAATGACAATGTTGCCGGTCGTAGCCAGCCGCATACCATCGGGCGAACCGTTCTGGATGAGGTTGGTCGCAGAACCGCTTTGGAAGTCGCAATTCGGGACGCTGCTGCCCGTGCCGCATATCACGAAATAGTCGCCAGCAGCGACACTCACATTCGGTAACGTGAAGGTGGAATACAGCAAGCCATTGGAACCGTTCACCAGTTCGACTTTCAAGCCAAGCAGGTCCACCGCGGCTGCTCCGTTGTTCTTCAGTTCAATGAACTCGAAAGCGTCCGTTCCATCCTGGTCATAGTCCACCTCGTTGATCACGATCTGCGGCAGGTCGTCGTTGGTGATGGTGTGGGTGTGGGTGGCAATGCCGGGGTCGGCTGTTCCAGTAGTTATGTTGAAGTTGAGCACAACCGATTCGTTGGCCTCATAGTCCACATCCGGAGTGGTGATCAGCGAAACGTTCTGCGTGAATGGATAGGTATCCGTTGGTGTGAAGGTGAGCACGACATCAGTGAACGTTGAGTAGTCGACTGCGTCGGTCGCTGTTCCGCTCAAGTCATCGCTGATGGTTACGGTTACGTTCGCGGCGGGAGCGATGTTCATGGTGACACCAATGGACCCTGTAGCTCCCTCTGTCGTATTACCAGTTCCCGAAGAGAATCCCACCAGAGGATTGCCGCCTCCGGCGCTGAAAGTCTGACCTGTATTGAACAAGTTATAGGTCCCGGCAATGGGAGTAAGGGTCCACGTGAAGTCCGTGTAAACCGAACCTGTTCCTTGCAATTGAAGCGAGGTCCCGACGGCATTGCTACCAGTTTCAATGCCGAGAATGTCAGTGCTCATCATGCCTATGGCTGCCCCGTTGGTTGCCAGAAACGCACCCTCGTAGCTGAGGAATTGAACCACCGCTGGGGCACTGTTCACCAGTGCCAATCCATCAGGCGGCCCGTTCTGAAGGCCAACGATCGGGAAGAACACTGTTCCGAAACCGCCCCCGAGATCCGGAATGGTCCCGCTAAGTGTCCCAATAGGGGTGTAAGTAGCACCGCCGCTTCCGTTATACGGCTGAACGACCCATCCGGCCAAGTCCGTCCCGGCTGGTCCGGCGATCTCCACGCCTTCGCCACTATCGGCTCCGGTGTTGTCGTAATGGATCTCGTTAATGAATACGGTTTGCGCGCTGGTCGTTAGCGCCGTGGCCACCAAGATGGAGGCCATCCATAGGCGTGGTGGATTGGAATGATGGATCATGATCGATAGGGTTTGGCTGTTGGTTCCCGATGGGTCGGGGGCGGTGCGAATGAATGGTCGTGAAATTAGGTGGACGTATCCACAGGGTGAATCCATGGTTGATAACTCCTGGGGCGCGAACGTTGCTAAGGCTGCTCTAATTTGCCGCACCCCGGCACTTCGGGTCCCGTAACAGATCCCCGCACATGAACAACCGATACATCGCTCTCCTTTCGACAGCGCTTTGCATAACCGGCACCTCTGCCCAGGTCACCCTTTACTCAGAGGACTTCGAAAACGCACCATCGTTCACACTCAACACCAATGACGCAGGTAGTACCGTCAGTGCTTGGAATACGTGGGTGGTGAACAACAGCTACACCGGCGGCAATGGTGATGTGCTATGCATCGGCTTCCAATTCCCTTATACGATAGTGAGCACGGCTGGGCAGCCAGTGGGCATCAGCACACCCAATGGCAATTACCTGCACACAGCCAGCGTGGAGGGCATCGCTGATGGTATCCTATGTTGCTCGTTCGGTGCTGCTGATGGCTTCTGCATTTCGGCGGACAACACCTTCAGCCGGATGACCAACAACGTCAGCACCGTAGGGTACTCCGATGTTGACTTCTCCTTCTGGTGGCTGTGTTCCGGCTCCACCACCCACTTCGGGCAGGTCTACTATACGATCAACAACGGTGCGAACTGGAATCTGATCAGCACGCCCATTACCAACTATAACAACCAGACGGCATGGGTGCAGCAAACCATCAGCGACCCGGCTTTCGGCAACCAACCCGGTATTCGATTCGGTTTCAAATTCGTCAATGGCATCGGCGGCACGGCATTGGATCCAGGGTTCGGCATTGATGATGTGGCCATTATCGGCCAAAGCGGTGTGGTTAACAGCGTGGCCACCACGCAGGTCAGTTCGTTGCAAGTGTGCGATGGCTCGTCCATAACGGTTGACTACACCGCGATCGGCGCGTACTTACCGGGTAACATCTTCACGGCGCAATTGAGCAACTCCGCAGGGAGTTTCGCGGCCCCTGTGAGTATCGGGTCGCTGAACAGCACCACGAGTGGTTCCATAGCCTGCACAATTCCGCCCGGCACTGCGGTCGGGGCGGGCTATCGCATTCGCGTCGTGAGTAGCACGCCGCCGACGATCGGCACCGACAATGGCAGCAACATCACGGTCAACAACGGGCCCAATGCAGGCACGAATACGGCAGAGGACATCTGCAAATCCACCGGTATCTACGATATGGACCTGTTGCTCGGAGGGAACCCTGACGCGGGTGGCGTATGGACCAGCCCGAACAATCAAGTGGTGAGCGATCAGTTCGATAGCGCCGGACAGCCAGGTGGCGCCTACACCTATACCGTTTCAGGAGCAGCGCCTTGCAGCAGCGCGGCGGCAGTGCTCACCATAACGCTCATTGATCCCGCGAACGCAGGCGTCGGCAGCACACAATTGGTGTGCTCTACATCATCACCGATCCCGTTGATCGGGTTCCTGACAAGTTCTCCGGATGCCACAGGGTATTGGCTCAACCCCAGCAACCTTGTTACGAACCAATTGTTCGAGCCGGCCATCGATCAAACAGGGCTTTATACCTATGTGGTACCCGGGGCAGGTCCGTGCCCGAACGACAGTGCCTTTGTGGAAGTCCAGATCGTTACCGAGCCGGATGCCGGTACATCGAGCACCGCGACGATCTGTGCCAACGCAACCCCTGTGGATCTGGTAACGCTATTGGGTGGAACGCCAGATGCTGGTGGAACATGGACAGGACCGAACAGCCAGCCCCACTCTTCATTGTTCGATCCCTCGGTCGACCCGTCCGGTTTGTATACGTATACCGTTGACCCGGGCGCGCCGTGTGTGCCAGCCACGGCTTCGGTAGCGGTGATCATTGATCCCTGCAGTGGCATCGCGGAGATGGGAGCAGCAGGTTTCCACATGGTTTGGTCGCATAGCGATGGCAATGGCCTGTATTCGATCACGGTGCATGGAGCCCAAGGGAATGAACTGCGCTTGGGCGTTCTGGATAGCCAAGGCCGTACGGTGGTCGCGGACCGTATCCATCCCATCGCAGGCAACGAGCCGACGCGCTTGACCTTCGACTTGTCGCACGTTGCGGCCGCACCGCTCGTTGTCGTGGTCAGTTCCAATGGTGTGCATACGGCCTTGCCCATCATGCACACCCGGCACTAGTGCACCGCGGTTGAAAAGACCTGTTCGCAAAATGTTGATCGAACGACGCTCGATTTTTTGGAACAGCCACAAACCGGGGTCTACGTTTGGGTCATTGGCAACTAAAGCGGGCACAACGGGCCCGGCAACTGCCCGAAGGAATTGGAGCGGCCTGCGATCCGCAAGGTGAGCAGGACCTGGTAAGAGGTAACACCGCTGAACCATCGCACGCTTGTCGTGCAGTCCTGAAGGAGGGTTGTAAGCGTGGGGGACGCAAGTCCGAATCGCTACTGAAGAAGCCAACTCCGAAAGCGGCCACGGCTGCGATCGTTGGGGGTGGGGGCCGATCAAGCGATCGGCCCCCGCTTCGTTTTTTACAAGAGCGTCAGCGCTGCTTTTCTCGCATGTAAAGCCAGTGCACCGCGAACGATCATCGTAACGATCGATCGTTCACAAATGCAGGAGCGACGATCCACGGCGCGGATCACATAGGCGTTGTTTTGGCGTAGAACGTTCTGTGAACCGATGTTGAAGAACCGCAAGATCTTCGTACTCGACACCTCAGTGATCCTGTACGACCATAGCGCCGTGAAATGCTTCGAGGAGCACGATGTGGCGATACCCATACAAGTACTGGAAGAGCTCGACACCTTCAAGAAGGGGAACGACTCGCGCAACTACGAGGCGCGTGAGTTCATCCGCTTGGTGGACAGCATCGCCAATAAGGAACTGCTCAGTGAGTGGGTACCGTTGAACGGGCCGACCAAGGGCAAGCTCACGGTCATCGCCAAGCACGAGCTCAACGGCGTGAACGCGGTAAAGATCTTCGACGATGACAAAAATGACCACCAGATCCTCAACGCTGCGCTGAGCCTGAAGCACAAGTACAAGAACCGGAGGGTGGTGCTGGTGAGCAAGGATATCTGCTTGCGCATCAAGGCCAAGAGCCTCGACATCCACGCCGAAGATTATCTCACTGGCAAAGTGCAGGATGTGGAACGCTTGTACAGTGGCCGCACGGTGGTGGACGATGTGCTCGAAGAACGTATCGATGATCTCTTCGAGAAGGGATCAATGCCGGCCGAGGAACTGGGATTGAAGAAGTCCGAGGGCAACCACTTCTACATCCTGAAGCATAAGAAGAAGAGCATCCTCACCAAGTACGACCCACGCACCGGAGAAGTTGGTCGCGTGGAGAAGCAGAACGTATTCGGAATTGGCCCGCGCAACGCGGAGCAAACGCTGGCCATGAGCGCCCTCATGGACACAGAGATCAAATTGGTAACCCTACAAGGACAGGCGGGCACTGGCAAAACCTTGCTTGCACTGGCCTGCGCGCTGGAGCAAAGGCGCAACTACCACCAGATCTACGTTACACGCCCCGTTGTTCCTCTCAGCAACAAGGACATTGGTTACCTGCCCGGTGATATCCAAAGCAAGTTGGATCCCTACATGCAACCGCTATGGGATAACCTAAAACTCATCAAGGGCAACTTTGATAAGCACGACGGCACGCCTAAGCGCATCGATGAGATGTTGGAGAACGAGAAGATCCAGATCGCTCCGCTGGCATACATCCGTGGCCGCAGTTTGAGCAATATCTTTTTCATCGTGGATGAAGCCCAAAACCTTACTCCGCTGGAAGTGAAGACAATTGTGAGCCGAGCAGGGGAGGGCACCAAGATCGTCTTCACAGGAGACATTCACCAGATCGATACGCCCTACCTCGATGCCGAGAGCAATGGCCTCAGCTATATCATCGACAAGGCCAAGAACCATCCGCTATTCGCACACATCACTTTGGAGAAGGGCGAACGCAGCCCACTTGCGAACTTGGCGAAAGAACTGCTCTGACCCCAGGGTCGTAGAAGACACAGTTCAAGCAAAAGGAACCCCGGAACCTGACCGCATGGCGGCACTGGTTCCGGGGTTCCGATTTCCAGCGAGACCTCGGTCCGCTGAAGGCGTATAGTTGAGCGTTCAGAACAATTCCTCTACTTCCACGAACTTGAAGTCCATGCGGAAGAAGCGCTCGTAGTCCTTTCCCGTCTCTGCCATTTCCTCGTCACCGGTCTCGAAATGCCAATTCACATTGACGTGGTGGCCGCGCTCGCTAACGGCGTTCAGCCGTTCGAAGATGTTGTAGAACTGCTTAGATGAACTCGTGTCGAAATAATCCATCTTCATATTCACCACCGTGCTCGGCTTCGGCGACTTGAGGTACTCATCCAGCCAACTGTGTACCCGTACATAGAACGCCTCACTGTTCGCTGGCAGGCTCCGGCCAATGAACTCAAGTGTCCCTTGCTCCATGTCGATGTCGATCTGCGGACTGGTTTCAGTACGGTCGATGTGCAGGGTGGTCGTTGACATGACTTGTTGGATTGGGGTTCGAAGGTCAGTTCTCCGCCACCCTGCACAGCACGTTTTTCGGGGCACCTATGAACGATCTTCGGTGAAAACGAAAGAGTCCCGACCTGTCGGGACTCTTTTCAGTTCTCTTTAGCGGAGTTCATTGCCGGTACTCGGTCAGGATCTCCTGGTCGCTCGGTAGTATGATCTCGGTGTCATTCACCTTGCGCACCCAGTACAGATACTTCCCTGTGCCGTGGCAGGCGAACACTTCCATGCTTTGCCCTCCGGCAAGAGCTTTGATCGGGAAAGTGCGCCACGTCCCACCTTTTTCCTGTACGGCCACCTTCACCTCCACCATATCACCGCAGGTGTTCTTCAACTCCAGTTTGTAGGTCTCTTCTAAGCTGCGCTTCCAGCCTTCCTTATAGTCCTCACACTTGTCGCAAGGTTTTCCCCATTCACTTTTCACCTTTGTGAGACATTGGCTGTAGCTCTGATCCTGTGCACGTAGAAGCAAAGTGGTAAGAATGGATGCGGATAGGAGGATGATGCGCGAGGTGCTCATTTGCAGCGGTTGTTTTCGAGGATGATCTTGGCTTCGGCGTTGCCCATTTTCTTACTGGCTTTCCAATCGGCGCAAGCTCCGCCGGTGTCGCCAAGGGCTTTGCGGCTCCAGCCGCGGTTGTTGTATGCTTCTTCGTTCCTCGGATCAAGGGCGATCACTTGGTCGAAGTCGGCCATGGCTTTTTCATGCTGTCCCATCTTGGCGTAAGCGCTACCGCGACTGGTATACGCCCATGCATGGTCGGCCTTGCGCTCGATAACCGCGGTGAAATCAGAAGCGGCTGCAGCGTATTGTTTCAACAAACTGTTGCAGAATCCACGTTGCAAGTATGCGTTGAGGTTTTCGCTATCCAGCGTCAGTACTTCGGTGAAGAGGGCGATGGCGGCCGTATAGTCGCCGCCACGGTAGGCTCGCTCACCGTCGCCGTACAACTTGGCCGCTTCCGCTTGGGCGGTCGACGCCAGCACCGTAATGCTGAGACTGATGAGGATCAATAAGCGCTTCATGGTCGTGGTTCCGTGCGGATGCGCGGTTCATACGCGCTTATTTCGGCATGGTTGCACGCGTACGCTCGGCCACCTGAGCCTCTTGTGCCGCACGGATGACGGCGGCAAGGGCGGCGATCGCCTCGTTCTTCTTTTCAGGAGAAACGGGTAAAGCGCTGCGGCCTGTGTGCCGAATGGCGTTCAACTTGAAGATCTCTTTGTCGATGCATTGGGCTTCGCCGGTTTTGCACTTCATCACAACGGCTTGTTCCTCTTGGCTGTAGGACACGGAATCGGGCGAGAGGAATTCCACGTAGGCGACATCCTGTCTTACCAACCCTTGTTCACTGAAGAGGTCCGCGATCAGCCGGTCGTCCCGGTCGATCCGGAACTTGACCTTCCCATCGAAGATCTCATTCGCAGTGGCCAAGCGGGCATCAACGTCCTGGGCGTATCCGCCGATACTAAATAGGGTGATCGTCGCCCAAATAAAGGTTCTCGTCATAGTGGGGTGAACTGGTGCTGACCTTGGAACGTTAACGGCCCAAAACAAGTTCACCATGATCCGCAACAACCCCGTAGCGAAGCGCACCCTTCTGATGGCAACCGGCATTTTCCTTGCCTGCATAGTCGCTGTGATCGTTTGAACAAACAACAAGTTCCTTGCGTATCACCACCTCATCGCTGAGCCGATATTGGACCGACCACACCATGCCAATTAAGCGTTTCCCATCCCGTTTATTGCTGCTGCTGACCATACTGTCTTTCGGCGCTGTGGCTGCCTTTGGGCAAACCTTCACCATAAACGGTCGATTGAAGATCGAAGGCGGAGGTGTGGATGGGGCCAAGGTGGTGGTGTGGAAGGATGGCAAGAAGGAAAGAACGGTGAGCAGCGGCCTCAGTCGCTTTTCGTTGGACCTGGATATCAACGCGAACTACGTGCTCAGTTTCGAAAAGGACGGATTCGTGGCGAAGAAGCTGGCTTTCGATACCCACGCTCCGGCGGAGGCGGCTGCGAATGGATTCACGCCTTTCGAGTATGCCGTTTCGCTTTTCAAACAGTACGATGACGTGAACGTGGTCGTCTTCAACCAGCCCGTCGGCATGATCCGATACGAGCCCACTGCGGATGACTTCGACTACGACACGGACTACACCAAAAGCATTCAAAGCCAGTTGGAACAGATCCAACAGCAGGTAGCTGTGAAGCAGGAAGAAGAAGCCGCCACGAATGCCGCTGAAGCCAAAGCGGCCGCGAATGCCGAAAGAGAGAAGGCCAAGGCGGAAGCTGAAGCTGCGAAGCAAGCCGCAGTAGCTGCGAAGGAGAAGGAACGGCTTGAAAAGGAGCAAGCTGAGGCAGCGCGCAAAGCCGCGGACGAAAAGGCCAAGGCTGAAGCAATGGCAGCGAAGTCTGAAGCCGAGCGCCAGAAAGCCGCCGCGGATGCTGCAGCGTTGGCTGAATTGCAGCGTAAGAAGAATGAGGCGCTTGCTCAGGAGGAAGAGCGCAATAAGAAGCCAGCGCCCGTGGCCAAAGTCGAGGAGGAAAAGCCCCAAAAGGTCGCGCCACCACCGCCTGTGCGCAACGAGGCCACTGCCGGCTTGAATGAAGGCCAGGACAGTCGACGGGCAATAACCGCAACGGAGATGAGCGAGGATCCTCGGCGCGCGCCTGCTAGCGCAGCCAACGGGGAGGAATCACCCACTGCGGCCGATGTGCCGGAACGAAAAGTGAATCGGAAGGAGGAATTGATCGTGGAGCCCAATCAAGTGATCACAGTGATCCATCTATGGACCGATGCGCAAAAGGCCGAGTACAAGAAGATCGTACACAAGTACGGCGCCGTTTTCTACTTCAAGAACGGGCAAGCTTGTAGTCCTCTTCTTTACCAGCAGGAGGCGCTTGCCACGAATTGATCAGGGCCAACGTTTCCGGTCAGTCCAGTCGAAGGTCCAATCCGGGGTATGGAGTTTATCGTGGTCGCCGAGGAGGAACCAAGCCCCCAAAGACTCGTCGCGATGGTTCCTTAGTACATGGATCTCCTGAGCCGGCATGTAGCTCTGGGCCAGCAGCATGGCGTATTGACCAGAGTTGCTTCGCGCCACAGCGACAACGATAACAGCGTGGCCAGGACTTCCGCCTTGAATGTAGACGTCCCCGGCCCGCACACTGTCTGTCGGTGCCGCCTTCAACTCTGCTGCAAGGCTCAATGTCCCAGCATAGCTGAATACCTGCTGCAGGTAGGATATGAGCGCGCTATGCGACGAGTCGGGCCTGCCTTTCGGTATCCATGTGCAACGATCGTTGCTCACGACTATCCGTTCACCTTTCCGCCAGCGCTTCCATTCGGCACGGAAACCACTCGTGAAATTGAAGGCGATGTCGTCCTGTCTACCAACTGAGTAGAGGTGTTCCGTTCGTAACCGCATTACCGCATCAGCGCATTGCTGCAAGTCCCGGGAGCCAACGCTCATATCAACCACCGCTGCATGTGCTCGCTGGTTCCACTTCAACTCGCCATTGAAGAGATGGACCGCAGCCCCAACGGGCTTTAGGGGTAAACCGCGCAAGTACCCACCAAAAGTCCCTGGGTTCTCATCCACGCATGTGTATCCCGGGGGCGGTGGAAACCGTGTGCTGACCGTTGATGCCATATCGTCATTGGCGGCAGCGGGTGGTGTAGACGCAACCGGGTTCCCGACCTGCCCAGCACAGCACACGAGCAGGACCGAGCCGGTCATAGAAAGGAAGAAGAGGCGCATGATGTGGAAATGCACCATCGGCCGTAACGTAACCCGGATCAGGCCTTCGCGCCTTCTTTCTTGCGCTTGCCTTCCTCCACGGGAACGTAGCCGAACAACTTGTTGTCCTTGATCATGTTGTCCACATATGGAGGCACCATGTTCTCCCAGCCCGGCTGTCCGTCACGGATCAATTGAAGCACCGACTTGCTGAAAATGTGCAGCACTTGCGGGTCGAAGGTTTCGATGTCGACCATGCGCTTGTTGCTGAGCAAGTAGTCATACAACGGTTTGAGGCGCGGATGTATGGGCATGTTGTCGGTGGTCATGATCTCTTCATCCAACGACATACGGCTCGGATACACATAGATCTTCAGGTCCCGGGTGAAGAGGATGCCGAAGGATTCAAGCATGCCGCAGTTCAAGTGGCGGTAGGATTTCTCGTCGAAGAGCTCGATCAGGTTGTTCACACCGATACTAAGGCCAATACGGGCGCGGGTGTATCGGCTGAAGTACTCCACCAGTTTGTAGTACTCCTGATAGTTGCTGATCAGCACGGTCTGCCCCAAAGAGCAGAGGATATCGGCGCGATCGATGAAGTCCTTTTCGTCGACATCGCCGGTATCGCTTTTCAGATTGCTGAGCGTGATCTCGAAAAGCACTTGCAGGTTCTGACGGTCAACACGCTGTTCTTTGATGAACATGTTGTAGCCGTTCATGATCATATCGATGTTCACCTTGGTCACTGGCCGGAAGCTTCCGCGGATCGCAAGAATGTTCTTGCGGTACAAGGCCTCGCTGGCTTGTAGGTTCTGCCCGTCAGGGCCGAAGATCACGGCGTCGGTATATCCACGTTTCACCAATTGCAGGCTCAAGAGGCGATTATCCACCTGTGCGAAGTCCGGACCGTTCATCTGGACCATGTCGATCTCGATCACGTGGCGGCTCACGTTGTCGTACAGCGTGTCCATGATCTCGTCAGGGCTGTTGTGGGCGAACAGACAACCGTACACCAAGTTGGTGCCCATTACCCCGATGCTCTCCTGCTGCAAGCTGATATCAGCGTCGTGTAGGCGTACGTGAATGATGACCTCACTCGTTGGGCGATCGGGCGCGGTCTGGAACCGGACTCCGATCCAGCCATGGCCGCTGTGCGGCTTCTCATAGGTGCTGCCCGTAACGGTGTTGGCGTAGGTGAAGAACTTCTTCGTTGGATGGTCGGCCCGGCTCAAGCGCTCAACCATCAGGCCGTATTCGTGACGCAGCATGTTGCGCAAACGACTCTCACAAACGAACCGGTTGTTGGGTTCCGCGCCATAGATCGCATTACTGAAATCCTTGTCGTAAGCGCTCATCGCTTTTGCGATGGTCTGGCTTGCGCCTCCAGCTCGAAAGAAGTGCCGCACGGTTTCCTGCCCTGCTCCGATCTCGGCAAAAGTGCCGTAGAGGTTGACGTCCTGATTGATCCGACGGGCCTTTTGGCCAGGGCTTAGCGGTACGCGGATCTGTTCCTGTGGGGTCATTACGAGTTCTGCACTTGAGACGGGCGCAAGTTAGGCTGTCCCTTCGGCCAGCAACAGTACTTCGTCCACGAACGGTGCGATCCACAAGGTGAACGGGAGCCAGCCCATCCAAAGGATCGGAGGTCCGCTCACTAAGGGTCAGACTTCCGTAAAGCCCGATTTGAGTAGCGGTAACGACAACAGATTGTGATCCCTGTCTATTTCAACATCCGGTTCGCATCGAGCATCTCCTTAATGCCACCCAACGAACTGAGCACACCGGTGGCTTCATAGGGCATATAGACCACCTTGTTGTCTTTGCCACTGGTCATCTCGGAGAGGGTTTCCAGATATTTCATGGCAATGAGATAGTTAGCGGGATCCGCCTTGCTGCCTTGTATCGCTCGGGTCATCAAATTGATAGCCTCAGCCTCACCCTGTGCCCGGCGTATGCGCGCTTGCGCGTCGCCTTCGGCCTCAAGGATCTGCGCCTGTTTCTGGCCTTCGGCAGTGGTGATCTGCGCCTGTTGGATACCCTCGGCTTGCAGCACGGCAGCACGCTTACTGCCTTCGGCATCGATGATCTGCGCACGCTTGTCACGTTCGGCCCGCATCTGCTTTTCCATGGCCTCACGTATGTCTCGCGGAGGATTGATGTCCTGCAATTCCACGCGGTTCACCTTAACGCCCCATTTGTTGCTGGCTTCATCCAGGATCGCCCGCAGCTTTCCATTGATGGTGTCCCGGCTGGTGAGGCACTCATCAAGATCCAATTCGCCGATCACGTTCCGCAGTGTGGTCTGCGTCAGTTTTTCAATGGCCGTCGGGAGGTTCTCGATCTCATACATCGCCTTCACGGGATCCATCATCTGGAAGTAGAGCAGCGCGTTGATCTCGGTCATCACGTTGTCCTTTGTGATCACGTTCTGTTTCGGAAAGTCATAGACGGTCTCACGCAGGTCAAGGCGTTCTTTCTTCACGAATTGCACGTATTTGTTGCCATCAGGCAGGTC
>CADECG010000076.1 GCA_902825795.1 uncultured Bacteroidota bacterium | reverse complement strand
TAGAGCAGCTCATTCGTAATGAGCAGGTCGCCGGTTCAAATCCGGCGGGAGGCTCCAGTGAAGGACTGTCGAAAGGCGGTCCTTTTTCTTTTTCGATGAGTGGTGCTGGGCTACTACACCAACCCCACCGCCCTACGCGCCACGCGTATCCCAATGGCCACGCCCATGCCGCTGAGTCCAACCGCCGCAACCACGCGGGGCGACACGAAGTCCACAAGCGGTGTTTTGCCCTTGCCGCGGAAGCCCATGATGCCACTCCAACGGTGCCTGATCTTGAAGACTTTTCCCGGCAGTATCATTTCGCGCAGCAGTCGCTCCAGGTCTGCTTGTATCAGGGGCGTGGTCAAGTCCTCGGTGGTTGTTTCGCCTGCTATGTCCAAATGCCTGCCACCGCCGAGTAGCACACCACCTTCGAAGTCGCGGAAGTAGTAAAAGCCTTCGTTGGCGTGGAAGGTGCCCCGCAAGCGGAGGCCAGCGATGGGCTCAGTCAACAAAACTTGTCCGCGTGCTGGTAGCACGTCAATATCGGGCACCAGTTCGTTGGCGTATCCGTTCGTCGCGATCACTGCTATTGCGCTCTGCAACTGCGAGCCATCCTTCAGCCCCAATAACACTCGTTCGCCGTTGTCATCGAAGCTGGCCACCTCGGCACCAAAGACCACTTCAACGCCAAGTTCCCGCACTTTCGCTAGGAGGGTTTGCATCATGCGGCCGGTGTGTATCGGGCCTTCCAGGCCGGTGAAGGCGAGCTGCCCGGTGTTCAGTCCGAGGTCACCTATGCGGTCGTTCCGCCATTCATAGGCAGGTTGCCCCAAGATGCCGTGAAGACTTCCGTTGAGCCGATCGAACCCTTCAGCGACCTTGGTGTACAGCGGGTCGGCTTTGCCGAACAATTCATGACCGCCCGTTGGTTCGAACCCTATCCGCTCGTCGCCCAATTCGGCGCGCAATTCCAGCAGGCCCCGCCAGCGTTCCTCCACGCGTGCCATGGCGGCATCCTCGCCTTCCTTTTCCATGTCCGCGATCAACTCGCTCGGGCTTCCGAAGCAGGCAAAACCCGCATTGCGCGCACTGGCGCCATCGGGGTAGGCGCCGCGCTCCAGCACCAACACCCTATGGCCGGGATGTTTGTGTTTGTAATGAAGGGCAGAGAACAAGCCCACGATACCACCGCCGATAACGGCTAGATCCACCTTGGAAGACAACCCACCACCGCCTTTACCCGGCTTCTCGGCCCAACCCCGTTGCCAAATGCTCTGCATGCTGTTGGCGGAAAGGTATCGGCCCCGGCTTTCCAGCTTTCACCCCATGGTTAACTTGCCGCTCCGTATGGAACCGTCCTGCTTCGTCCCAAGCCCGCGTCACCGCCGTTGGTCCAGCGTGCTTCTCGGCATCCTTCTGAGTCTTTCCGGTACCGTCCTCAACGCACAGGTGGACGACGTATACATCTACGGAACGGTGAAGGATTATACGTCGTCGAAGAAATTGGACGGGGTAACGGTCACCATCTTCAAGAATGGAGCTAAGCTGGCGGAAACCGTGACCAATGCCAGCGGCAAGTACGAGTTGAACGTTGACTTCGGCGCCGATTACAAGCTGATGTGTGCCAAGCCCGGCTTCGTGGGCAAGAACATCCTTATCGACACGCGCAATGTGCCCGAAGAAGAGCGCAGCGGCGGATTGGGCATGAACATCGACTTCACCATGCTACAGTCCATACCGGACATGGACTTCAGCGTGCTGGAACAACCCTTCGGAAAGGCCAAATTCGATGGCACTTCGGGCACCCTGAGTTGGGACATGGCCTACACGGAGCACATGCGCAGCGAGCAAGCGCGGTTGCTCAAGGAATACGACGACAAGCGCAAACGAGAGATCGGGGCTGAGGCGGAGTTCGCCAAGCTGATGACCGATGGCGGGGCGGCGATGACGGCCAAGGAATACGCCAAGGCGGTCGAAAAATTCAACGCAGCGCTGGCCTTGAAGCCCAACGATGCCATTGCCAAGGCCAAGCTGAGCGACGCGCAAATGAAGCTGGCCGAACTTGACAGCGAGAAGAAGCTGAATGAGCAATACGCTGCGCTGATCAAGGATGGAGATGCTCTTTTCGTGAAGAAGGACTACGCGGGCGCTAAAGCCAAGTTCACGCAGGCGAACGACATGCGGGACGATGAGGCGTATCCGAAGCAGAAGATCAAGGAATGTGACACACTGATCGCCGAATTGGCCAAGAATGCCGAAGCTGAACGCTTGGCCAAGGAACTGGAAGAGAAATACAAGGCAGCCATCACCGCGGCGGATGCGTCGTTCAAAGGCGCCAAGTATGAGGAAGCGCGTGGCAAGTACAACGAGGCCAGCGGTCTGAAACCGACGGAGCAGTATCCGAAAGACCAATTGGCTGCCATTACTAAGAAGCTGGATGAACTGGCCAAGAAGGCGGAAGAGGATCGCCTGAAAGCGGAAGAAGAGAAACGCCTGAAGGAGATCGAAGCGCGCTATGTGGCAGCCATCGCTGCCGCTGACGCAGCCTTCAAAGCGGGCAACTACGACCCGGCCAAAGCCAAGTACGAAGAAGCACTGACCATTAAGGCCGCTGAGAAATACCCACAGGACCAGATAGCTGCCATCGCCCAGAAACTGAAGGAGCAAGCCGACCAAGCCGAGAAGGACCGGTTGCAGAAAGAACTGGATGAGAATTACAATGCTGCGGTAAAAGCAGGCGATGCGGCGTTCAAGTCAGAGAAATTCGATGACGCCAAGGCGAAGTTCAACGAAGCACTGGGCTTCAAGAAGGACGAGAAGTACCCCAAGGACCAATTGACCGCCATCGACAAGCGCATTGCCGAGTTGGCGAAGCTGGCCGACGAAGCCGAGAAGAAGCGCAAGCTTGACGAGCAGTATGCGGCCGTGATCGCGGCTGCCGATGCAGCCTTCAACTTATCCACGTTCGATGAGGCCAGAGCCAAGTACAACGAAGCACTGGGTCTGAGGAAGGACGAGAAGTATCCGAAGGACCAGCTATTGGCGATCGACAAGAAGATCGCTGACCAAGCCAAAGCCGAAGAGGAGGCGCGGAAACAAGCGGAACTCGATGCGCGCTACCAGAAGTTGGTTGACGAAGGCAACGAGATGTTCCGCACGGAGGGCTACACCGGTGCACGCGCCAAGTTCGTCGAGGCCGGCAATGTGAAGCCTGCGGAGAAGTACCCCAAGGACCGCATTGCTGAGATTGATGCGAAACTGGCCGAATTGAAGCGGTTGGAAGAGGAGGAGAAGAAGCGCCAGGAGCTTGATGCCAAGTACATCACTCTGATCAAAAAAGCCGATGGCGAGTACGATAGCAAGAAGATGGGTGAAGCGCTGAAGGACTATCAGGACGCCCTTATGCTGAAACCCGGCGAACAACATCCTACCGAACGGATCGCCGCGATCACATCACACTTGGATGCCGATGCACGAGCGAAGGCCGAGGCCGAACGCTTGGAACGCGAGCGCTTGGAGAAGGAGAAACAGTACACCGAGCTGATAGCGAAGGCCGACAAGTTCTTCGATGGAAAGCAGTTGGAGGATGCTCGGACCAATTATGGTGATGCGCTCGGCATCAAGCCAGGAGAGAAGCATCCTACCGGTCGCTTGGCGGAGATCGAACGGCTTTTGAAAGAGCGTGCCGATAAGGAGGCGGCCGACCGACTGGCCATGGAGAGTGATGCCGCCGAACGTGCACGGCTGGAGGAGGAGAACCGAAAGAAGCAAGCAGAGAAGGACGCTATCGAGCAGCAGTACCGTGAGATCATTGCGTCCGCGGATCTCGCATTCGATGGCGACAACTTCGACTTGGCGCGCGACCGATACACGGAAGCACTGACCGTTAAGCCAACTGAGCAATACCCCAAGGACCGCTTGCAGGCCATTGAGGACGAAATGGCCAACCGGTTGAAGAGCAAGTCTGAGCAGGAACGCTTAGCGGCAGAGCGCCTGCGTGAGGAGGAGGAGCGGAAGCGTCGCGAAGCGGAAGAAGCTGAAGCCGCCCGGTTACGTGCTGAGGACGATCGCAACCGCATGGCGTCGGAGAAAGAACTCGACGAGCGCTACCGCGCCATCATTGTGGATGCCGATGGGAAGTTGGGCGAGAAGTCTTACCAAGAAGCGCGAGGGTTGTATTCACAGGCACTCGATGTCAAACCAAGTGAGACCTATCCTCAGGCCAAGATCGAACAGATAGACAAGCTCTTGGCCGAACTTGCCCGTCAAGAAGAAGAGGAGCGTTTGGCCCGTGAGCGCGCTGCGCGCGATCAAGAGTCAGCGAAACCGGTTACCACGGTGACGATCGATAACACGAAAGCGGAAGATGCCGAGGCCTTCATGCGCGATGCGCGCTTACGTGAAGAAGCTGAGAAGAACGAGCGGATAAAGAAGCTGAAGCAGGACGTTTCGGATAAGGAGGCCGCTGACGCCGAGGCAGCCCGGTTGCGTCGGGAAGAGGGTGTCCAGCGCAAGAGCCAGCACGAAGAGGATAAGCAGCAATTGTTCACTGGCAGTGAAGACCTACGCCTAACGAACGCCGAGAGGGTTGCGGCGGAGAAAGAGGCACTCGCTGCTGCGGAACGTGCACGTACGGAGCGTTCCGCCAACAGCCGTGAGAGTTCGTACTCTGCCAAGTTGCAAACGGAACAGGATGCAGCGCAGAAGCAGGAGGCTTGGCGGGACCACCACCATATACAGACCGAGAACGCAGCCGAGCAAGCAGAGCGGTTCAAAGTGGCGGAACAAAAGCGCCAGGATAACAGTGCCGACCGCCGGGAGGATGCCGTAGCAGCCAACAAGGTGTACAACAGGAACGCTACTGATCTTCAGGACCGGGGCGCCGAGCTAGCAGATCGTAATCAGCAGCGTGTGGAGGGGGACAAAGCCCAGCAGCAAGCGCATGAAGCCGCGCACATCGCGAATGCCGAAAGTGCACGCATGGCCGCAAAAAGCCGACTGGACGGTGTGGAAACGAACAAGCCCAAGGATTACCGTGATTACAACGCCACTAAGCTCGCCCAAGAGTACCCACAAGGAGTTACTGAGGAGAGTTATACAGAAGGAAACAAAGTGGTCATCCGCAGGATCGTTGTACAAGGCAACAAAGCCGATGTATACAGCAAGGTGATCGCGAAGTGGGGTACGAACTATTTCAAGAACGGACAAGCCATCAGCGAAGAGATCTGGAGGGCTGGCACCGAAGAATAGGCCGACCTACTGAGCGGGTTTCACTCCTGGTTTCTTTCCGGCCTTCTGCAGGCGCACGATCAAGTCCTCTAACTGATCCGGCGCCAACGATTTCGCAACGAACTTTCTTTCCCGGTCAAGGACGAACAGCTTCGGCGTGGCGTAGACATCGTAGGTATCCGCGTAGTTCAGGCTTTCCAAGGTCGTGAATTGCGGAATGAACTTGTAGGGTTCCTTTTTGGCCTCGCGGTAGACGTTCCAAGTGAGTCCCACGTTCACCCAATCGAGCTTGTGCTCAACGATGAACTCCTTCCAATTCTCCATCATGGTGCTGTCAGTGGCTTTGCACACGGCGTATACGCCAACATCCAGGGCTTTCAATTTCTCCTTCCACACCGTGTGCAGTTCAGGGATCTCCTTTTTACAGTGCCCGCATGAACTCTCCCAGAACACCAGCACGATGTATTCTTCAGGCATTTGGTAGAGGTTGATCCAATTCCGTTCGGCAGTGTCGGGCAGGATCAGGTTCTTGCTCTTCGCGCCGATGATCAGCGGGGCCTTTTTGTTGGCGCTTTCGCACATTTTGGCCAACTGCTCGTCGTTCATCCACGTAACCCGGCTCTTACCGTCCTTCTTCGGGCAGTAGTACGTGAGCGCCATGTGCACGAACACGGCGTCCATGCCCATGATGTCGCTTTTCTCCGCGGTCAACGTCACGTTATGCACTACGAACTTGAACAGTTCCTCGCCCGGTCCGAGTTTGGCGATCAACTCATCGGCCAGTTTGCTGATCGTATCCGGCGCTTGCGGTATATAGTTCTTGCTGAAATAGTCGTTGAACTTGTTGTGGAACACAGGTGTGCGCACGATGCGCTCATCGGTGAGGTCAGTACCGTCCCAAAAATGCGCGCGGTTAACGAAATACGCGGCGCTGCTGTCCAGTGTGCCGTCCGCCTTCAGCGGCCGAAGTGGCTCCCGCACGATGCTCATATTGATGATGAGCGCCAAGAGGGTTCCGGGGGCCTTTGCGACCAGATCGTGCTGGTAAGTCCGGATGCCGGGGTCGATCGCTTTTTGCTGCGCCTTCAGGTCATCCTTCTCCTTCATGGTATGCGCTGATTCGATCTTCAGCTTCAGCGATTCAGCCAGTTTCCGTTGCGTGTTCAGGTGTTTGATGTAGTCAACGAACAATTGGTTTTGCTCGCTCTTCTTCACCAACAAGTGCCCCAAAAGGTCGGCCGTGTCTGTATGCAACACGATATCCGGCTCGTCCACCAGGATCTCAAAGTACTTGGGGCCGGGCACAACTACGGCGTATACACCGGCTTTGTAGCCGCTTTTGCGTTGGAACACGAAATGGCCTTTGGCATCGGCCACGGTGGTGTCGGCGTAGTAGAGTTTGTTGCCGTAGTAGTTGGCCAGATAGATCGTATCCTTCGACACTCCCGTCACCGTGACGTCGATGCGGCGCTGGTCACTTGGGTTCTGGGAGAATGCGGTAGTGATAGTGCCGGAGCACAACAGACCTGTCAGAGCTAGCGTCAGGGCGTTCTTGAGCATGTGGTCAAAAGTATTTGCCTCTATTTCGCGACTTCCGGCGACTTAACAAAGTTTGTTCCGACCCTATCAACAGCTTGGCGTGTACCGGAGGCAACTCACGGGTGTACGGGGCCGTCTTCGGATCGACATACATTCGCCTCAACCTTTGAAACACATGGCACGCACCTTCATTACTCTGGCCTTCATGGCAGTTGCCGCTGTTGCCAGCGCGCAGGACCGTCAAGTCAACATCACCGATACGCCTGAGATGACGGTCGTTGTCGAGAAGCGCACTGCGCTTTTGGACAAGACCACGGATCTTACTGCCGAGCAAACCACCCAAGTGAAGGAGGTTTACTTGAAAGTTGAACGCCAGATGGCGGCCATCAATGCACGATTCGATATGAGCGAACCTCCGATGAGCCGTGAGGACCGCGAAACCGAGATGAAGCCGCAATACGAGCATTGGGACCGGTGGACCAATGATCAACTCAGCCATATCCTTACCGCTGAGCAGATGGCGAAGTGGGCGGCAGTGAACAAGTAAGAGCGTATAGCTCCAAAAGCCCCGCGCGACCATGTCGATGCGGGGCTTTTCTTTTCAGGCCTGCGGAACGGCGGTCTTGAATTCGCTGGTCGTGTGGAACTGGATCGCGGGGTTCTCGCGTTGCTCCAGTTCGAGTATGTAGGCGCTTGGTGCCATGAACACGCGGTTGCCATCCTTGTCCAACACGATCTGTTGGAGTTTGATCCGGCAGAAAGCGTCCAAGGCGGCTTCGTTGTCCGAAGTCAGCCAACAAGCCTTGTAGGCTTGGATGCGCTGGAATTCGCACTTGGCCCCGTATTCATGCTCCAAGCGGTAGGCGATCACCTCGAACTGCAGTTCGCCAACACATCCAACGATCTTTTTGCTGCCGATCGATCCCATGAACAACTGGGCAACACCTTCATCGGTAAGCTGCCTGATGCCCTTGTCCAACTGCTTACTGCGCATGGGATCCTTGTTCACCAACTCTCTGAAAAGCTCCGGTGAGAAGGAGGGGATCCCTCCGAAATTCAGGTTCGCGCCATCCGTAAGAGTGTCGCCGATCTTGAAGTTCCCCGTATCGAAAAGACCGATCACGTCTCCCGGATACGCTTCCTCCACCAGCGTCTTCGCCGCTGCAAGGAAGTTGGTGGGATTCGCGAAGCGCACTTGCTTGTTCAAACGCACATGGTGGTAGTACGTGTTACGTTGGAAGCGCCCACTACAAACCCGCAGGAATGCGATCCGGTCCCTGTGGTTGGGATCCAGATTCGCGTGGATCTTGAAGACAAAGCCAGTGAACCGCGCGTTCGCCGGATCCACCGGTCCGCTGTCAGAGGGCCGTGGTCCAGGTGGCGGCGCGATACGAACGAAGGCATCAAGCACTTCCTTCACACCGAAGTTGTTGAATGCGCTGCCGAAGAATACGGGCGCGATCCTGGCAGCACGGTAGTCTTCCATGCTGAAGGCATCGTACACGCCATCGATCAACTCAACATCATGGCGTAAGGTCGCAGCGGAATCCTCACCTATGTGCGCATCAAGTCCAGGGTCGGTGAGATCGTCGAAGTGAAGGCTTGCACCTTCAACTTTCGTCTTGACGCTCTCGAACAACTTCAGGTCGCGATCATACAGGTCATAGACCCCTTTGAACGTTGCCCCGATGCCGATCGGCCAACTCAATGGACGCACCTTGATGCGCAGTTTTTCTTCCAACTCATCCAGCAGGTCGTACGCATCCCTGCCCTCGAGGTCCATTTTGTTGATGAATACGATCACTGGAGTATTCCGCATGCGGCACACTTCCATCAGCCGCTCGGTCTGTGCTTCCACACCTTTCACGCAATCGATCACCAGTACCACACTGTCAACCGCGGTCAGCGTGCGGTAGGTATCCTCAGCGAAGTCGCGGTGGCCAGGTGTATCGAGCAGGTTGATGCTTTTTCCAGCATAGTGGAAGGTCATCACCGAGGTGCTAACGCTGATGCCCCGTTGTCGTTCGATATCCATGAAGTCGCTCGTGGCGCCTTTGCGGATCTTGTTGCTCTTTACCGCTCCGGCGGTCTGGATCGCACCACCATACAACAGGAATTTCTCCGTAAGGGTCGTCTTGCCCGCGTCCGGGTGACTGATGATGGCGAAGGTCCGCCGCTTTTCGATCTCGTCTTGAAGGCTCATTGGAAGGCGCGCGAAAGTAGGTTTCCACGAACCGCTTGAGCAGGACGTTGTTGCCGAAAACCGAGCGGAGCCCAGAAAGGCCTGGTGCATGGTGTACGAGCACAAGTATGCTGCCGTGTTCGTCGATGCTATCCTATAACAGGTCTATGGTCGGTGTGGGCTACTGCGCACCCACGGATACATTCGCGACCCAACCAAGAGAACCGATGACGACCCGTTCGAAGATCCTGTTGATGTCCACGTTGGCTATTGCCTTTGCACAGCCTGCTTCAGCCCAACTCCCGTCGTCCCACCTTGCTATAGTGCAATGGGCCACCAACCTTGTAGGGGTTACCGACATCACCAATTGCGGCGATAGTCGGTTGTTCGTAACCAAGCAGGAGGGCCGCATCCGGATCATTACCGATAGCATGCAAGTGCTGCCCACGTCGTTCCTGACCATCATGGACAGTGTGAATGATGGGAGCAACGAACAAGGATTGCTCGGGCTTGCCTTCGACCCCGACTATGCGAACAACGGCTTTTTCTATGTGCACTATATCGGCGGCACAGGCACTGGGTACAGCAAGATCAGTCGTTTCCAAGTGAGCCAGAACAACCCCGATAGCGCGATGCGCAGTTCCGAGGAAACCATCTACATCTGGCCACAGCCTTACTCGAACCACAATGGGGGCGATCTTGCCTTCGGGCCCGATGGTTACTTGTACGCCACCTTCGGTGATGGAGGAAGTGCGAACGATCCACAAGGGAATGCACAGGACTTGAGCGATCCATTGGGTGATATCATCCGGATCGACGTTAGCGACCCCGATACCTCATTCACCATTCCCCCCGACAATCCGTTCGCCAACGCCAATGGTATCGATACGCTGCCCGAGATCTGGGCAAGCGGCTTGCGGAACCCATACCGCTTCGGTTTCGATGCGGTAACGGGCGATATGTGGATCGGGGACGTTGGGCAGAACGCTTACGAGGAGGTCGATTTTTGGCCGGCGGGTGATAACAGCGGACCCAACTTCGGATGGCGTTGCTACGAAGCAAATACGCCCAACCTTCTTGGTGGCTGCGGCCCGATAGGCGATTATGATGCTCCAGTGAGCATTCATCCGCAATCGGATCAAGGTTGGTGCAGCGTTATGGGCGGTCGGGTGTATCGTGGAAGCCAGTACCCGAACCTCAGTGGCCGGTACATCTATACCGACTACTGCGGTGGCCACTTCTATAGCCTCTTGCCCGATGGTAACGGCGGCTGGGATAAGGAGCAGCTTTTGGCTACCGGTTTGGCCGGATGGAGCTCCATTGCCGAGGACAGCGCCTTGAACCTCTTAGCCACGAACATCAACAACGACAGGGTCTACAAACTCTATGACCCTTGCCCGATGGCCCCACCGACGATCACGGTCAACGCTAACCTGCTCGAAAGCTCCGCGGGTACGGCCTACTGGTGGTATCTGAACGGCAACATCATCAATGGGGCTACTTCCCAATCCTACGAGCCCCAGCAAAGCGGTGTGTATTCAGTGGTGGTCACGGTTTCAGGTAACTGTTCGCTGGAAAGCGACACGGTCTCGTTCGTGTACACTGGCATTGGAGTGCTTGGTCACGCACCGTTGTCCATAGTGCCGAATCCAGCGAATGATGTAGTTGTGATCGGTCTTGGTCCGAACTTCGGCGAAGCCCGCTCTATGGTGGTGCTTGATGCGGTTGGTCGGATCGCCCGCATGAGTGTGCTTGATGGCGCTCCCACAGTTACCCTCGATCTCGCGGACTTCTCGAATGGCAGCTACATCGTGTCGGTTCGCAATGGCCATGGCCGAGAGATCGGCAAGGCAGCACTCACAGTGGCACACTGAACTCAGATCTTCATTTTGAAGGGCTGTTCCGGATCGACCGGAATGGCCCTTCTTGCTTATTTCCGGCGCAGGATCGCACTGCTCTCGACGGATCATGCACGTGCAATAGCGCGTATCGCTTCAACCAACCGGTCCAACTCCTGGGTGGTCGTATAGACGTTCGGCGTCACGCGCACATGGTTGAAGGATGCCTCGATCCCGGGTTTTGCTTCGCGCTCGATCGCCACAGTATGGATCTTCCACGTGTTGAACAATTGTTCGCTGATACCGGAGGCCTTTTTGCCTTCTATGCCGAACACGCCGATCGCACAACCATAGGCCGGATCAGTGGACGTTCTGAAGAAAATACCCGGTACATCCTTCGTCCGTTCCATCCAGTAATTCTTGAGCAAGTGGATACGTTGCTGCTTGCGTTGCGAGCCGATCAATTGGTGCAGGTCGAGCGAATAGCCTGTGGCCATTTCGATGGGAAAACTTCGGGTGCCCAATGATTCGAATTTGCGGATGTCCTCGCCAAGCGGCTTGTCGTTGCTGAGCAATGGCCACACCTTGGCGATCTTCTCCTTCTTCACCCACATGAGCCCATTGCCGAAGGGTGCGCAAAGGAACTTGTGCAAGCTGGTACCCCAATAGTCACATCCCAGATCCGGGATCTTGTAGTCAAGCAGCGCGAAAGAGTGGGCGGCGTCCACGAGTACCTCAATACCCTGAGCATGTGCGGCATCAGCGATCCTCCTTACGGGCAGGATCTGGCCGTTCCAGTTCACGATATGTGTGATGTGGACGAGTTTGGTCTTCGTTGTGAACTTGCTTGTGAAAGCTTCCACCATTGCGGCTTCGTCCTCGCTTGGTAACTGTGGATCGGCATAAGTCAGCTTTACTCCATCCCTCAGTGCCCGCTGCCGCCAAGCGTTGTACATGTTGGGATAATCGTATGTGCTCATCACGACTTCATCCCCCGCGATCAGGGGTAAACCGAAGATGATCGTGTTCAGTGCCTCCGTGGCGTTGCGGCAAATGGCCAGTTCGTCATGCGGTACTCCTGCCAACTCCGCAAGGTTCATCCGCAGCGGCTCACGATCAGCATCCAAAATTCGCCACATGTAGTAGCTCGGCGCTTCGTTGCACATGCGGTTGTAGTGGTCCAATGCTTCCATGGCCGCGCGCGGCGAGGGGCTCACCCCGCCATTGTTCAGGTTGATGAGCGTGGGGCTGCATGCATAGGCGGATCGGATCTGTCGCCAAAAGTCCTCTTCATCGGTTAGCGGGTCTACTCGTGGATGCTTCGGGGCGACCTCCGGAAACGCCCCGTCCACGCTCTGGTGCAAGGCAAGACCGCCCAATAGCGCGGCGCTCTGCTGAATGAAGGTGCGGCGATCGGTCATGGGATGCTGTGTGTGGACAATGTAGTGAGCCGGGGCTAGCGCATGAATGTGAAGTCGAAAGTCGGGAAAGCGCAGAAGCCTTTCAGCGCATTCCTTTGCGACCAATTCAGTTCAAATGAGCGATGGTTATGTGAATTACAGCGTGGTGGATGGCGTGGCCACCATCTCGTTCCACCACCCTAAGAGCAATAGTTTGCCCGGTCATGTGCTGCGCGGAATGGCCGTAGCTATTGAGCAGGCAGGTCTGGACAAGAGGGTTCGGGTGATCGTGTTACGAAGCGATGGCGAAAGGGCGTTTTGCGCGGGTGCCAGCTTCGATGAGTTGGTTGCGATAGACAACATGGCTCAGGGACTGGAGTTCTTCAGCGGCTTCGCGTCAGTGATCAATGACATCCGCAAAGCACCGGTCTTCGTCATCGGGCGTATTCACAGTCATACGGTAGGCGGCGATGTTGGATTGGCTTGCGCGGTTGATATTGCCTATGCGCACGAAAGCGCGAGCGCTCGTTTGAGCGAATTGGCCATTGGTATCGGCCCTTTCGTAGTGGGGCCGGCAGTAGAGCGTAAAGTGGGCACTTCTACCTTCGGGTTGCTTAGTGCGACCCCTGCCGTGCGACGAAGCGCCGCTTGGTGTGAGCAGCGTGGGCTGTATGCCGAAGTCTTCAAAAGCATCGAGGCGTTGGATAGTCATATCTCATCGCATGCACAAGAGTTGGCCGCGTATAACCCCGATGCCATTGCCGAATTGAAAAGGGCCATGTGGCGCGGTACAGAGGATTGGGACACCCTACTATCCGAGCGTGCTGCTATCAGCGGCCGACTGGTCCTGAGCGATTTCACTCGCGGGGCCATCGCCAAGTTCAAGGCCGAAGCAGCCAAGCGATAAGGCCGGTCTGTGGGGGCAACCCCTGTAGCGTGTTCAACGTAGGAACGCACGCAAATCCCGTCCTCACTGTGTCGCACTTCCTGAAACGGCCCAAGCTCAGCCCTATCCATAAGGTGCTGATCGCCATGTACGGCACGCTGTTCTTATTGTGCGGCGGTCTGATCGCTTGGCAGCACTACGAAAAGCGGCAGGCGTTGTACCGGGAGACGGCAGTTCACCTCAGCAACATCACGGCATTGCTGGCTGCGCAAACCGATGGCGACAACATTGCCATGCTGGTACGTAAGTACCGGTCCCCGGGTCTGATCATCAAAAACACACAGGACGCGTGGTACTATGTGGCACAGCGCTCCATGCGCCGTGTGGCGGAGGCCAACCACCTCACCACACCACTGCGGATATTGGCATTCGACAGTGCCACAGCGCAAGTCCAAACGATCGTTACCAGTGCCGATGCCCCCGAGTACCGAGCTGCGTTCAACGACCCGACCGGTCTTTTGCAGGCGATGTTCCTTGATGCTCCCAGTGCGCAGTCAAAGGGTGAGAGCGGGTCCTTGTCCTCGGCAGCACCGCTGATCGATCGCCATGGCGAACTAAGTGGGATCGTTCTTGCACAAGTACCGAAGCAAGAGATCGAAGCCGAAGCTCGCGTGGGCCTCTGGCGTAACATCCTCATCATGCTGGCGGTATTCGGCGTTGCGGCCTTGGTACTGTTCAGGAGCGCGGTAAAGTGGATCAAACAGGCGGAAGCGGACCGCGCCGACCTGGCCAGGCGACATGAAGGGATCACTGACAGTATCGCCTATGCAGGAAAGATCCAAAGTGCGTTGATCCCCAACGCCGATGTCTTCGGCGAACTCTTCGAGCACTTCTTCGTGTTGAATCGGCCCAAGGACACGGTGAGCGGCGACTTCCATTGGTTCCACCGTGCGGGCGATGATGTTTGCTGGGTAGCCGCAGCTGATTGTACAGGGCACGGATTGCCCGGGGCTATGATGGCCGCTATCGGTTGCAGCATATTGAACGATATCGTTCAGCAGCACCCGGACGGCGACCCGGCCACCTTGCTTTCCTTGCTCAGCGACCGGCTGACGCGCACCATGCACCAGAGCGGTCAGCGCAAAGGGGCGGGAGACGGTATGGATATCGCCCTTTGCCGTATCGATCGCGCGCAACGCGAAGTCCTCTTCGCTGGAGCATACAGGCCCATGTATTGGCTGCACGGCGGCGAGCTCAATATCCTCAATGGGGATCGCAAACCGATCGGCGGGAACCACCATGACGCTGAACGGAAATTCAGCACGCACAGGATCGTATATGCCCCCGGTGATCGCATCTATTTGTTCAGCGATGGGTACGCCGATCAATTCGGCGGCCCGGAACGCAAGAAATTCATGGTAGCGCGGTTCAATCGCATGTTGCTGGAACATCAGCAGTTGGGCATGCAAGCCCAAGGTGAGCGGTTCGGGGAAGTCTTCAGCGAGTGGAAGGGGCGTGAGGAACAAGTGGATGACGTATGCATCGTCGGGCTACAGGTCTGACTTCCGTAACACCCCGCCCTGCGGAGGCTCTTCTATATTTGGCCGTCCCGTATAGGTGCGCTGTTGCGCAGGAGGGCAATACCGCATGGCCAGCAAGCAGGAATTGATCGCGAAGCTCGAGGAGATCGTTCAACGTAACGATCCGGAGCAAGCCGGTGAACCGGTCGATCACATCAAGGAGACCTACGAGGCACTGGTAGCCGCTGAGCAGGCCGCTGCCGAAGCCGCCCAGCAGGCTGATCAGGAGAGCGGAGAAGCGCCGACCACCGCGCCTTCGGTGGCCATGGAGAACATGGCGCCGCAGAACGAGGATGACAAGCGTTTCAAGCAACTAGTGGATGCCTTCAACACGAAGGTGAACGATCTGCACCGCAAGCGCCAGAAGGAAGAGGCGGACAATTTGGAAGCGAAGAAAGAGGTGATGAACGAGCTACGGCAGCTCATCACGCAAGAGGAGAACATCGGTACGGCGTTCCATAGGTTCAGTGAACTGAATGACAAGTGGCGATCGATCGGTAACGTTCCCCAGAGCGCCTACCGCGATCTGCAAACGGATTATGGCCATTTGCGCGATGAGTTCTTCTATCACATGCGCATCTACAAGGAGCTGCGCGAACACGACCTCAAGAAGAACACGGCGCTGAAGTACGCATTGATCAGCGATATGGAGGCCGTTAGCCGAGTGGACAGCGTGCGCGAGGCTGAGTTGTTGGTGAAGCAATACCAAGAGCAGTGGCACCAGATCGGGCCTGTGTTGAAGGAGGAATGGGAGAGCATCCGCGACAAGTTCTGGGGCGCTACACGTGTGGTTTACGAGCGGATTCAGGAACACTATCGTGCGCGCAGGGCCGAGCAGGATGCGAACCTGCAAGCGAAGAAGGACATGGTGAACCGTGTGCTGGAGATCAGCGAGCAGGCGAAAGTGGCCGGTGCCAAGGAGTGGAAAGACCTGACCGACAAAGTCATCGAAGCCCAGAACGCTTGGAAATCGATCGGTTTTGCTAGCAAGAAGGACAATGACCGGATCTGGAAGGATTTCCGGGATGCTTGCAATGTGTTCTTCGCAGCCAAGCGCGACCACTACAACAAATTGAAGGAGCAGTACAAGGGGGTGCTCGACAAGAAGAAGGCGCTCTTGGATCAGGCGCTGGCATTGAAGGACAGTACCGACTGGAAGCAGGCTGCGGACAAGTTGAAGGTGTTGCAACAACAATGGAAAGAAGGCGGCAGTGCGGGCCCGGTGGATGAGCACAGGCTGGCAGGATGCCAATCTGAAGATCAAGCATGATCTATTGGCCGAGATCGAGGCGCACAAGCATTCTGGGAACAAGTCACAGGATCTGGAAGTGCTGCGCGCATTCAGCCAACGCTGGATGGCCATTGGTCGCGTTCATCCTTCGCAGCACCAACAGCTATGGGACAAATACAAGCAACTCCTCGATAAGCATTATGGCCAATTGAACGTTGAGCAGGCCGAACGCCGCCAAATGCAGTTCAAGGAGCACGTTACCAACCTGAAGTCGAGCAACGACGGCATGTTCGAGTTGGACCGCGAAAGCCGCCTGCTGAAGCGGAAGATCGACGAGAAGGTGACCGAATTGCAGCAGATGGAGAGGAACATGGGCATGTTCAACTTCAAAAGCGCTGCCGGGGAAGCCATGCGTCAGGAGATGGAAAAGAACGTTGAGCGCATGAAGCGTGATGTGGAACGCATGAAGGCGGAGCACAAGCAGCTTGTAGTGGAAATGCGCACCCCAGCAGTTCCGGAAGCCCGGCCGACCGCCTAAGATCCATGACATCGGGATCGCTCGTTTTCAGCGTGCGGATACCACTTGCTTGGGGAGAGATGGATGCCTTCGGGCACGTGAACAATGTGGCCTACTTCCGGTGGCTCGAAACGGCCCGCATGCATTATTTGCGCGCCATCGGCATCACGCATCCCGATGAGCAGAACGGCCTGGGCCTGCTACTGGCCGAGTCTCGCTGCACCTTTCTGAAACCGTTGCACTTCCCGGACACCATCACCGTGCGCATGGGCGTAGTGAAAGTGGGGTACACGAGCTTCGTTATGCAGTACGAAGTTCATAGCGAGGCGCACGGTCTTTCAGCAACGGCCGAGAGCGTGCAGGTGATGTTCGACTATCGCACCAATACAAAAGCCCCCGTGCCCGATGCCGTGAGAGCGGCGATCGTACAACTTCAAGCGGCTACACCAACGACATGAAGACCCGCGATTTTCTTTTTTTGACGTGCGTGGCGGTTGCGTGCAACACGCCGGTACCGGCTGACGATCCCACTTCGGGTTCGTCCGGAACCACTGCAATTGACCAACAATGGGACCGAATTGCGGGCCTTGGCGGGCACTGGGTGAACGAACTCGATACAGGTAGTACGCGCACCTACGAGGAATGGACCATTAGAGACAGCGCGTATTGGAGTGGTTGGGGTTATGTGCTGGCGGGCGCTGATACGGTGAGCATTGAGGAACTGAGGATCGTGCGCAAGGGCGATGAAATTGCCTACGGCGCAAAGCTCAGTACCCAGAACGGCGGCGAGTGGGTGGACTTCACTCTGGAGCGGACAGGACCCGACACGTTGTTGTTCACCAACATGGCGCATGACTTTCCGCAGCGGATCGAATACGTGAAACAGGGTAACGCTTGGCACGCCACCGTGTCCAATACGACGGAGGGCTTCGAACTCCACTTCGTTCCCCGAGTAGATCCCCTGAACACATCTCGTTGACCATGGGGAGTGCCGATCGGGCCCGGATTGATTGGCATCGCATGCTTCGCTGGTTGCGCCCGGTGATCGCTTTCTTTCTTATCGGTGGCGTCTTCTACATGGGTGTTCACAGCGAGCGCACGGGCTTTGTACGCGACGTGATCGACCCGGGACTGAAGCGGTTTGCCTTGCCCGTACTGAACGTGTTCCGGAGTGCTGGGCCGAAAGCCGAAAGGCTGGACCTGCTCATCGGCAAAATCGCGTTGGATAGCCTTTCAGCGATCCGGGAGCGAGCGCTGAAGGCAGGTGTGCTCAATGAAGGCAAAGACCGTCTGTTCCCCGCTCTGCTCATCTTCCACGGAGATACTATGCACGCGGAGCTGCGCCTGAAGGGTGGGTTGACCGATCACTTGCGCACGCAGAAATGGAGCTACCGTGTGCAGTTGGCTGAAGGTGATACGCTGATGGGGATGACAACCTTCAGCCTGCAGCATCCCAACACCCGCAACTTCAGCAACGAGTGGATCCTGCACCGGGCAGTGGCCTATGTCGGATTGCCCGCGTTGCAGTACGATTTTCTGGACGTGCGCGTGAACACCCGGAGCTTGGGGTTGTATGCGCTTGAACAGCACTTCGACGATGCCCTGATGATGCGTCTTGCACCAAGCGGCTTGGTGGGGCCGACGATGAAATTCGATGATGAATTGCGCATCGGGACGTTGGCTGAAATGGCACAACGCTCATTTGATAGCGAAGCACCGCTGCAAGGAGATTGGTTAAGTGCCCCGATCACTGCGTTCCACTTGACCGAGGTTTTGGCGGACAGCACCAAGTCCGTGCGTTTCGCTTTTGCAAAAGACCGGTTGACGCGTTTTCGGAACGGCACTCTCAGCACGAACGAAGTGTTCGATGCGGATGCCTTGGCAAAACTCTTCGCGCTCTGCGATCTTCTTGGTGGTCAGCATGCGGATGATTGGCGTAACCTGCGTTTCGTTTTCAATGCGAGGACAGGGTTGCTGGTCCCCATAGCCTTCGACGCCAATGCCGGTGAACCGATCACCGCTATTCGAGCGTTGCGCGAGCAGCCACCTTTGCGGTTCGATAGCACGCATCTCACAACGTTCTATGGCAGGCTTTTCAGCGATCGGCATTTCTATGAGACCTACGTTGCGCACTTGGACACATTCAGCACTGATGGTTGGTTGGAAAGCTTCCTTGCCAGCATCAAAGGCGACCTGGCCACACAGGAAAAACGCATCGCGCATGAATTCCCGAATGCCGTGCACGATCCTGTGGTGTTCGAGCATTGCCGTACGGTGATCCGACAAACACTTCGCCCGAAGAACATCGTAAGCATTAGCGTATTGGGGCGGGAGGGAAGCACGCTCCGATTGGGAATTGCGAACCTGCACGCGTTACCGGTTGAAGTCGTAGGCATCGGCCCACGTGATGCGGATCCTGTTCCATGCGGACCGGTCCTCTTGCCGCCCCGCAGCAAGGACGATCCGCTGACCGAAGTGGTGCTGGAGATCCCTTACAACGCAAGCACCGAAGACAAGCCGATGCTTCACATCAAGTTGGTGGGTTTGCCCAAGGCTTTGCTCGTGCCGGTGAAGGGTCTCGTTCGGTAGTGCGGAATTGTGACGCACTGCTACTTTGGCGTCCTTAGACCAAACTAAAACCTACCTCCCATGGGAATGATGAAAGAATTCAAGGAATTCGCGATGCGTGGAAGCCTTGTGGATACTGCTGTGGCCTTTGTAATGGGCGCGGCATTCGGCAAAGTCGTGAGCGGATTCGTGGATGGGATAGTCATGCCTCTTGTCGGCATGCTAACGAGCGGTGTTGATTTCAAAGAGCTGAAGTATGTGTTGCAAGAGAAAGTGGATGAGACGAAAGATGCTGCAGGCACTGTGATAGCCGCTGTTCCGGAAGTGGCGGTCAAGTACGGGGCCTTCATAACGGTCATCATCGATTTCATCATTGTAG